>CAMLIT010000089.1 GCA_946480295.1 uncultured Gemmatimonadota bacterium | reverse complement strand
CGCCGGATGCCTGGGGGCGTTCGGCGCCGTGGCAGGCGACGGCGAGGACGAGCGTAGCGAGAGCGAGGGGGCGCATGGCGGGAGGCGGGAGGCGGGAGGCGGGAGGCGGGAGGCGTAGGGACGAGGGACGAGGGACGCGTGCTTCACTTCCCGGTCAGCGACGCCAGGTCCACTGCTCGTCGGTGTACCGCGTCAGCAGCGTTCGCGCGCGATCGCGCAGCTGGTCGTCTGGCACGAAGGGTTCGGCGGCCGGGTCCTCGAGGCACCGCACGGCGTCGAACAGGTGGCTGGCCACCTCGTCCAGCGACGGCACGCGGCCGAGCGCGTCGGCGAGGGTGGCCGGCGGGGCGGGGAGGGGCGTCGGATGCACGAGCAGCGAGGGGAGCAGCTGTTGATCGTCCGCGACGAGGATGGAGCCGTGCTGGAGCAGCGCGCCATCGTGCCGCCATTGCGCGCTGCCGACCAGCTTGCGGTCGCCGTGGACGAGCTCACCCGCCGATGGATGGTCGAAGCACGGCGTCAGCCCCGGTGCGGCGGCGTGTCGGGTGGACGCGACGACGCGCGCCTCCACGCCGAGAGCGTGGAGCGCGGCAACCAGAAGACGATTGATGCGCGCGTAGGATTCGCGGAGCTCGCCCATCGCGCCGGCCGGCGCCGCGACCGAATAGGTGACCTCGCGATGGTGCAGGATCGCGCGGCCGCCGGTCGGGCGCCGAACGACGCCGACCCCGTGCTCGCGCAGCCGATCGGGATCGTATCCGCCGCGCGCGGTCTGGTTCCGGCCGAACGACAGCGTCGGGCCGCTCCACCCGTACACTCGCAGGACCGTCTCGCCGGTACGGCGCGCGCGACCCATGAGCGCTTCGTCGAGCGCCATGTTCCAGTGGCCGGGAGCGGGAGCGGAGAGGAGGAGCCGCCAGGGCATGCAGTCCGGGTCGGTGAGGGCGCCAGTAACATACGTGATCGAGGCCGCCGCCGAAGCGGCGCGGAGGGCGAACGATTCGTCCACCCCATACTCGTCGGCGCCGGCGCGGAATCAAAGGGGCCCCAGTCGTCACGCACCGCGTAATCGAGTCGAGAGAACCGCTGGACGCGCGTGATGCTCGCTCGCCGCTTGCTTGACTGGCGCGCTAAATTGCGAGGCACCGAAGCCGCCCTTCCCACCGAGGCGCTTGGGCCTGCCACGAGAGCATCAGCCGGGCGCGACCGTGCGCTGCGATGCACGATCGGCCCGTTCCCAGAGGAATTCATGACCTCCACACAGAGTCCCCAGACGTCCACGGCGGACGTCGACAGCTTCATTCCGCGGCACATCGGGCCGAGCGATGCCGACGTGCGCGCGATGCTCGAGCTGCTCGGGTACGATTCGCTGGACGACCTCGTCGACGCGACGATCCCCGCGGGGATCCGCCTCCGTCGGCCGCTGAAGATCCACGGCGGGATGTCGGAGTACGAGGCGCTGACGAACCTCCGGGCGATGGCGAGCCGGAACCGCGTCTTCCGCTCCTACCTCGGCCTCGGCTACAACGCCTGCATCACGCCGCCCGTGATCCAGCGCAACCTCCTGGAGAACCCGGGCTGGTACACGGCGTACACGCCGTACCAGGCGGAGATCGCGCAGGGCCGGCTCGAGGCGCTGCTGAACTTCCAGACGATGATCATGGACCTCACCGGCCTGGAGATCGCCAACGCATCGCTGCTCGACGAGGGGACGTCGGCGGCCGAGGCGATGGCGATGTCCTATGCGGTGAAGGGGAAGGAGGGGAAGGAGGTCTTCTTCGTCTCCGACGAGTGCCATCCGCAGACGATCGACGTCGTGCGGACGCGCGCGCGGGTCCGCGGCATCGACGTCGTGGTCGGCGACTGGCGCACCTTCGCCTTCGGCGACGAGGTGTTCGGCGCGCTGGTGCAGTATCCGACGAGCGACGGCGCGGTCCACGACTACCGCGACTTCTGCGACCGCGCGCACGCGGCCGGCGCGCTCGTCACGGTGGCCGCCGACCTGATGAGCCTCGTCCTCCTCGCCCCGCCGGGCGAGTGGGGCGCCGACGTCGCCGTCGGCACGACGCAGCGCTTCGGGGTGCCGATGGGCTACGGCGGCCCGCACGCGGCGTACTTCGCGACGCGGGACGAGTTCAAGCGCCTCATGCCGGGGCGCATCATCGGCGTGTCGCGCGACGCGGACGGGAAGCAGGCGCTGCGCATGGCGCTCCAGACGCGGGAGCAGCACATCCGGCGCGAGAAGGCGACGAGCAACGTCTGCACGGCGCAGGTGCTCCTCGCCGTGATCGCCAGCATGTACGCGGTGTGGCACGGCCCCGCCGGGCTGCGGCGGATCGCGAAGCGGATCCACCGCTTCGCCGTGGCCCTCGCCGACGGGCTGGAGTCGCTCGGGCACACGACCGTGCACGACGTCTACTTCGACACCGTCTGCGTACGGCTGGCGGGCACCACCGCCGCCGAGGTGCTGCGGCGCGCCCAGGACAAGGAGATCAACCTGCGCATGCTCGACGAGCGGACGGTCTGCGTCGCCCTCGACGAGACGGTGTCCGAGGCCGACGTGGCCGACCTGCTCGCCGTCTTCGCGGGCGCGAAGCCCGCGGCGCCGGCGGTGCCGAGCGACGTCGACGACCGCTACGACGAGCGGTTCGCGCGCACCAGCCCCTTCCTCACGCATCCCGTCTTCAACAGCTACCAGTCGGAGACGGAGATGATGCGGTACCTGAAGCGGCTGGAGAACCGCGACCTGTCGCTGACGACGTCGATGATCCCGCTCGGCTCGTGCACGATGAAGCTGAACGCGGCGGCCGAGATGTACCCGATCAGCTGGCCGGAGTTCGCGCAGATGCACCCGTTCGCGCCGCGCGCGCAGGCGGAGGGGTATCGCGAGCTGTTCGAGCGGCTCGAGGCGGCGCTGAAGGAGATCACGGGCTTCGACGCCGTGTCGCTCCAGCCCAACGCCGGGTCGCAGGGCGAGTACTCGGGGCTGATCACGATCCGCGCCTATCACGCGTCGCGCGGCGAGTCGCACCGCGACGTGTGCCTCATCCCGCACTCCGCGCACGGCACCAACCCGGCGAGCGCCGTGATGGCCGGGATGAAGGTCGTGGTGGTGAAGACGGACGCGAACGGCAACATCGACGTCGCCGACCTGAAGGCGAAGGCCGAGGAGCACGCGAAGGATCTCGGCGCGCTGATGGTGACGTATCCGTCGACGCACGGCGTGTTCGAGGCGGCGATCACCGAGATCTGCAAGGTCATCCACGCGCACGGCGGCCAGGTCTATCTCGACGGCGCCAACATGAACGCGATGGTCGGGCTGGCCCGCCCGGGGGACATCGGCGCCGACGTCTGCCACCTCAACCTGCACAAGACCTTCGCCATCCCGCACGGCGGCGGCGGTCCGGGGATGGGGCCGATCTGCGTCGCGCAGCACCTCGCGGACTTCCTGCCCGGCAACGCGGTGGTGCCGGTGGGCGGCGCGCATCCCGCGGGCGCCGTGTCGTCGGCGCCGTGGGGGAGCGCGGACATCCTGCCGATCTCGATGATGTACATCGACATGCTCGGCGCGGAGGGGCTGGCGCGGGCGACGGCGGTGGCGATCCTCAACGCCAACTACGTGGCGAAGCGGCTGGAGCCGTACTACCCCGTGCTGTACAAGGGGCAGAACGGCATGATCGCGCACGAGTGCATCATCGACCCGCGCGGGCTGAAGAGCGCGAGCGGCGTCGAGGTGGAAGACATCGCCAAGCGGCTGATGGACTACGGCTTCCACGCGCCGACCGTCTCGTTCCCGGTCGCCGGCACCCTGATGATCGAGCCGACGGAGAGCGAATCGAAGGCGGAGCTGGATCGCTTCTGCGATGCGCTGATCGCGATCCGGGAGGAGATCCGTGAGATCGAGCTGGGGATCGCCGATCGCGTGGACAATCCGCTGAAGAACGCGCCGCACCCGATGGGGCGCGTGGTGAACGACACGTGGACGCACAAGTACGGCCGCGAGAAGGCCGCCTTCCCCGCGCCCTGGACGCGTGCATCGAAGTTCTGGCCGTCGGTGGGACGCGTGGAGAGCGCGTACGGGGACCGCAACCTGATCTGCTCGTGCCCGCCGACGGACGCGTACGCGGAAGTGATAGCCGAGGGTTGAGGGTCGAGGGTCGAGGGTCGAGGGTCGAGGGTCGAGGGTCGAGTGGTGAGGGGCGAGTGGCGAGTGGCGAGTAGGTGAGACGAGACGAGGGGCCAGTCGCGAAGACTGGCCCCTCTCTGCACCCACCTTCTCGACCCTCGCCCCTCGCCCCTATTCTCCCAGCTTGGCCCTGTACTCGTCAGCCCCGAGCAGCTCGTCCTTCTCCGACGCGTTCTTCGCGCGGAGCTTGATCATCCAGCCGTCGCCGTAGGGCGAGCTGTTGACGAGGGCCGGTTCCTTGTCGAGGCGGGAGTTGATCTCGACGACCTCGCCGCTCAGCGGCGAGAAGAGCTCGGAGACGGCCTTCACCGCCTCGACGGTGCCGAACGTGTCGTGCTTGCCGAACTTCGCGCCGACGGAGGGGAGCTCGAGGTAGACGATGTCGCCCAGCTCGCCCTGCGCGTAATCGGTGATGCCGATGTAGAACACGTCGTCATCGCCGGTGGGCTTCACGTACTCGTGATCTTCCGTATACAGGAGGTCCTTCGGGATTTCGGACACGGGAATGCTCCGCGTGATCGTCTGGCCTTCCGTGGAACGGCAGGGCGGAGTCTAGAATGGCCGAAAATGAGTGTCAAGGAGCGCCGGCGCTCGCCTCGGCGTCGGCGGCGAGCAGCAATGCGGCCCATACTTCATCGACGCGTTGCTCGAGCTCCGCGAGCGTGGCGGCGTTCTCGATGAGGAAGTCGGCGCGCGCGCGCTTGAGGTCCGCCGGCATCTGCGCGGCGATCATGTCCATCGCCTCCGTCTCGCGCAGGCCGCGATCGCGCACGAGGCGCTCGAGGCGGAGCCACCGCGGCGCATCGACGAGGATGATGCGATCGAAGCGGTCCGCCATGTGCTTCTCGAAGAGGAGCGGGATGTCGGCGACGACGATGCGGTCGCCGCGCGCGCGGGCCTCGCGCACGAGCCGGTCGCGCAGGCGCTCGACCTCGGGGTGCACGATCGCGTTGAGCGTCTCGAGCTGCGTCGTGTCGCCGAAGACGATCTGGCGCAGCGCGGCGCGGTCGAGGTGCCCGTCGGGCGCCAGTACCGCGTCGCCCCACTGCTCGACGATCTTGTGGTAGGCCGGCGCGTCCCGCTCGACCACCCGGCGAGCGAGGAGGTCGGCGTCGATGATCGTCGCGCCCCGCGCCGAGAGCAGCCGCGCGACCGTCGACTTGCCGCTGGCGATGTTGCCGGTCAGGCCGACGAGGAGCATGGCGGGTTCCGGACGAGGGGTCGAGTGCGGCATCGCAGGGCCAAGCTAGGGAACCCATGGTGGGCCGTCAACATTGTATACAGGCTGAGCCGGACACCACGACCACCGCGAGGATGAGGACGTGAGCAAAGACAAGTACGTCGCCACGCACGCCAAGGTGCCGGCGAAGCCGCTGGAGGAACGCACGCCCGTGGACGGCGGCGCGGTGGAGCAGCCGAAGGCCGATCTCGGCTTCGACCTCGATCCGGTGGCGCGGCGCGACATGGAGTACGAGGCGCTCGTTCGGCGGCAGCTCGAGCTGCTGGGCGAGGATCCCGACCGCCTGGGGCTGCTGAAGACGCCGCAGCGCGTCGCCAACGCCATGGCCTGGCTCACGCGCGGCTACGCGCAGGATGTCCGCGAGGTCGTCGGGGACGCGCTGTTCGAGGAGGAGCACGAGCACATGATCATGGTGCGCGACATCGAGCTCTACAGCCTGTGCGAGCACCACCTCCTCCCCTTCTTCGGGAAGGCGCACGTGGCCTACATCCCCAACGGGAAGATCGTCGGCCTGTCGAAGCTGCCGCGCATCGTGGAGATGTTCGCGCGGCGGCTGCAGGTGCAGGAGCGGCTGACGGAGCAGGTGGCGCGCGCGGTGGAGGAGGTGCTCGAGCCGCACGGCGTCGGCGTCGTGATCGAGGCCTACCACCTCTGCATGATGATGCGCGGCGTCGAGAAGCAGAACTCGAAGACGATCACCAGCGCCCTGCGCGGCAGCTTCCGGTCGGACGCGAAGACGCGGGAGGAGTTCCTGTCGTTGGCGTACGGGCGGTCGTGAAGCGCGAGGGTCGAGGGTCGAGGGTCGAGGGTCGAGGGTCGAGGGTCGAGACTACGAGGGGTCAGGGGCGAGGGGCGAGTGGCGAGGGGCGAGTGGCGAGAGGGAGCCTCGATGCACCACAGGCCGATCTCGCCACTCGCCACTCGCCCCTCAACACTCGCCCCGTTCTCGACCCTCGACCCTCGACCCTCGACCCTCGCCCCTAGAGTAGCGACCCCTGATCCTCGTCCCGTCTCGGCACCCGGTGGCACGCCCGGCACCGGGCCTCGTAGGCCTCGACGCTGCCGACCATGATCACGGGGGAGTCGTAGCGCGCCGGGTTGCCGCCGATCAGGCGCTGGTTGCGGCTGGCGGGGTTGCCGCACTTCACGCAGATCGCGTGCAGCTTGTCCACCACCTCGGCGACGGCGAGGAGCTGCGGCATCGAGCCGAAGGGCTCGCCGCGAAAATCCGTGTCCGTGCCGGCGAGGATGACGCGGATGCCGCGATCGGCGAGGTCCGTCGCCAGCGCCACGATCGTCGGATCGAGGAACTGCGCCTCGTCGATCGCGACGACGTCGGTGTCCGGCGCGAGCGCGCGCGCGATCTGCTCGGGCGTGTCCACCGGCACCGCGTCCACCGTGCGGCCGTCGTGGCTGGAGACGTGGAACAGGCCGGCGTAGCGCTCGTCGAGATGCGACTTGAAGACCTGCACCTTCTTCTTCGCGATCATCGCCCGACGCACGCGGCGGATCAGCTCCTCGCTCTTGCCGCTGAACATCACGCCGCAGATGACCTCGATCCACCCGCCGGAGCGGGCGAAGTACATGTCCGAGATCACTCGCGCTCTCGGCGGGCCGGGCGTCCGGCCCGGCCCTCGGGACGCGCGCGCTCGCCCCGCCCCGGGCCCCGGTTATCGCCACGCGGGGCGCCGCGCCCGGCGCCGCGCGGCTCGCGGCCTCCGCCGCGCGCCTCGCGTCCGCCGCCCGGCCGCTCCTCCTCGACGCGCGCGAGTACCCGGCGTCCGCGGATCGTCGTGCCGGTCAGCTTGCCGGCGATCTCCTCCGCCGATGCGGCGGGCACCTCGACGAGCGAGAACGACTCGCGGACGTCGATCCGCCCCACCGCCTCACGCGGCGTGCCGGTCTCGTTGACGATCGCGCCCATGAGGTCACCGGGGCGGGCGTTGTCCCGCGCGCCCACGTTGACGAAGAGCTTGCGCGCGCCGCTCCCCGCGGCGCGGCTCCCCGCCGCCGCCGGGCGCGCCGCCGCCGCGGTCCGCGCACGCTCCAGCAGGCGCAGCACCGCGGCCGCGATCTCGATCCCGTCGAACTCGTCGAGCAGCGGCTCGAGCGCCAGCAGCTCGCGCGCGTAGCTCTCCTTCGAGAGGACGTCGTGCACCTCGGCGCGCGCGGCCGCCTCGCGGCTCCGCGCGCGCAGCGCCGCCTCGGGGAGGGCGATCGGCGTCACCGCGCCGCCGCCGGCGAGGGCGCGCAGGCTCCCCAGCTGTCGCGGCTGGACGAGCGCGACGACGCGCCGCGGCTGTGCGCCCACCGCTTCGCGCAGCTCCTCGCGCGACGCCGGCAGGTCGTAGAGCACGACGAGATCCGCCGCGTCGCCGGCGGTGCGCGTCACGCGCACGGGCGCATCGGCGCCGTAGCCGAGGGCGCGGAGCGTCTCGCGCGCCATGCGCTCGCTCTCCTCGTCGCGCGTGAACACCGCGGCCGAGCCGGGATCCAGCTCGTCGAGCAGGCGTCGCAGCACCGCCGAACGAGCGAAGGGCGACACGGTGACGTACTCGATCGGCGTGCCGAGATCCCCCTCGGCGGGCGTCGACGCCGTCACGCGGCGGGCACGCCGCGCGTAGCGCTCGACCAGCGCCTCCACTCCCGGCGTCACCTCGGCGGTGACGATCGTGCGCGCCGCCTCCTTCGACACCTCCGTCAGGAGCGCCTCCAGCGCCGGCTCGGCGCCCGCCGTCACCAGCTCGTCGACCCAGGCGAGCGCCACGGCCTTCACCTGCGCGAGCTTGAGCGTCGTGCTCTTCACGAGCTGGAGCAGCTCGTCAGGCGCACCGGCGACGACGTGCGCGGGGCGGAGCTTGAGCAGCCGGCCCGCGCGGCGCGCGGAGGTCGCCGCGAGCGTGGCGAGCGGCCGGTCCTCGACGAGGCGCACCGCCGCCGCGGCCACCTCCGCCGCCGTCTCGGCGTCGGGGGTGACGACGAGGATCTGCACCTCGGCGAGCTGCTCGTCGACCCGCTCGAGCAACGGCCCCAGGAAGTACGCGATCGAGGGCCAGTCGTGCGGCATCACGTACAACACGTTCTGTCCGCGGGTCACCGACGCCGGTTCCTTCTCCTGCTGTTCCACCTGGTCCTCGACGGCTCGTGTTGTGGCGGGGGCCGGCGCACGCCGGTAGAATTGCCAGAGTCTGGAAGTATAGCCGAATCCCGCCTCAGCGTCAGCCGCCGAAGGATGTCCCTCGCCTACACGCCGTCCACCAACATCGCCGACCTGCACGAGTCGGCGACGATCGCCGTCTCCGACCGCGCGCGCGCCCTCCGCGCCGCCGGGCGGGCCATCATCGATCTCGGCGCGGGGGAGCCCGACTTCGCGACGCCGGAGTTCATCCGCGAGGCGGCGCGTCGCGCCATGGAGAGCGGCGCGACGCGGTACACGCAGGTGGAGGGCATCCTCCCGCTGCGCGAAGCGGTGGCGTCGCACGCCAACGAGCGCTACCGTGGTTCGCATCCGGTCGACGCGGCGGACGTCGTCGTGACCACCGGCTCGAAGCAGGCGCTGTTCAACGCGTGCTTCACCGTGTTCGGCGCGGGCGACGAGGTGCTGGTCCCGACGCCGGCGTGGACGAGCTACTACGAGATGCTGGCGCTGGCGCGGGCGACGCCCGTCGTCGTGCGCGGGGCGCGCGAGCGCTCGCTGAAGGTGACGCCGGCGGATCTCGAGGCGGCGGCGACCCCGCGCACCCGCGGGCTCATGCTGAACAGCCCGTGCAACCCGACCGGCGCCGTGTACTCGCCGGCGGAGCTGCGGGCGATCGTGGACTGCGCCGAGGCGCACGGCTGGTGGATCGTCGCCGACGAGATCTATCGCCGGATCGCCTACGACGCGCCCGCGGCATCGCTGCTCGACGTCGCGCCGTCGCGCGAGCGGCTGGTGATCGTGGACGGGGTGGCGAAGGCGTACGCGATGACCGGGTGGCGCATCGGCTGGGCGGTGGCGCCGCGGGCGGTGGCGCGCGCCATGACCGCGTTCCAGTCGCACACGACGTCGAACGCGACGACGATCGCGCAGCACGCCGCGCTCGAGGCCCTGACCAATCGTCAGGCAGCCGATGCCGCGATCGCCGCCATGGTCGGCGCGTTCCGCGAGCGGCGCGACGCTGCCCTGATGCTGCTGCGCGACGCGGCGCTCGACGTCGTCGAGCCGGCGGGGGCGTTCTATCTCTACATCCACGCCGGCAGGGCGACGCCGGAGGAGCCGGCGCCCGGCGCCGCGTTCGCCCGGGAGCTGCTCGAGGAGCACGACGTGGCCATCGTTCCCGGCACGGCGTTCCAGTCGCCGGAGTGGGTGCGCGTCTCCTACGCCACGCGCACGGAGACGGTGCTCGAAGGCGTGCGGCGGCTCTGCGCGGTGCACCGCGCCCGAAGCTCCGAGGCGCGCGCCGTGCCGGCCTGACGCCCCGTCGCGACCGTCCGCCGACACGATTCTCGGGAAGCGATCGACGCGGCGCGGTCCATGGGGCCTCGCACGAGGCGCGAGGCTGTTCAGCCGACCGGACGCGAGGTACTATCTTGCCAGGGCAGCACCGGATACGGCGCCGGCGCGCGCGTCGGTGGTCGACGAAGGCGGGTGATGGCGGCGAAAGGTTCCGTCCGCGCGCGTTCGGGCTCGCGTCCCCGTGGGGCCGGCACGAGATTGTGCATCCGATCGAAGGAGAGCGCCGTGAACATCGCCGTGCAGCTTGAGCCCGCGACTGGGACACCGCCGGAAGTCGACTACCGCTGGGACCCGGACACCGACATCCTGTCGGCGCAGCTCCGGCCCCGGGCGGTGGCGGAGGGCAGCTCCGGCTCCCTGGAGGTCGAGGGGAGCGACGGCTCCTGGCTGATCATCGACCTCGCCGCGGGGCGGGTGAACGGCGTCGAGGTCGCGGTCTGGCCCGACGTGCGCAAGCTGCCGACGCTGGACCCGCCGCCGGAGGTCGAGGACGCGCACGTGATGCTGCCCGCGCACCCGGCGAGCGGCGGCGTGGCGAACGTCGAGGTCAACGTCCCGCTGATGGCCGAATCCGATACCGCCGAGCGAGTGATCCACTTCCGGCTCGGCAAGCCGCGCGAGTCGCGCATCGTGCGCGTGGCGCGCGTCGCGCGGGATCTCCTCCTGGAAGTGGACCAGCACAGCCGGCTCGCCGGCGTCTGGCTGCTCAACGTGCCCCCGTTTCCCGACGAAGCGTGATCACCACCATCGTGCTCATCCGGGTCGAGCCGCCGCTCATCCCGCGCGCCGCCCACATGCTGGCCGGCGTCGACGGCGTGGCCGAGGTCTACTCCGTCTCCGGCGAGTGGGACCTCGTCGCCATCGTCCGCGTGCCGCAATACGACCAGATCGCGCAGGTCGTGACCGAGGTCTTCCCGACCGTGCCGGGGATCCAGCGAACGCAGACCCTGACCGCCTTCCGCGCCTACTCGAAGAAGGACCTGCAGCAGGCGTGGGATATAGGAGTGGAGTGAGGCGGTAACCGGGATCCGGGAGGGTCGAGGGTCGAGGGTCAAAGTCGAGGGTCGAGACCGGGGGGCCGACGCTCTCCGCGGTCCGCTCTCCGCTCTCCGCGGTCCGCTCTCCGCTCTCCGCGGTCCGCTCTCCGCCTTCCGCCGGCCTCCACCCGCGCACCGCGGTCCGGCCCGCCCACTAGCTTCTACTTCCTACCCACTAGCTCACTGCGTTTCGTGCCTTTGCCGGTCTCCGAGCTTCCAGTCTCCTTTCACGCCGTCCAGCGCCGGCTGGCGGCGTTGCTGCCGGGGGGCGGGGTGGGGGGCGCCGAGGCGCCGCTGGAGATCGCGGCGCCCGCGGCCGAGGCGCCGCGGCTCATCAGCGCCGTCGTCCTGGAGCAGGGGCCGATGCGCGCGCGTCGGGTCGTCGGCGACCCCGTGCCGGCCTTCGCCGCCTTCCTCGACGGCACGCAGTCGAGCCGCGTCGTGGCCCACCCCGAGGGGCTGCCGATCGTCCACGGCACGGTCGCCGCGGCGGTGCGGATGCGCCGCAACCGCCGGATGGTGACGTGGCGGCAGCCGATCATTCGTTCGGCGCTGTACGCGCCGCGCGCCCTCCTCTCCGCGGCCACCAACGCCGCGCTGGACGCGCTCGAGGCGACGGTCGTCGACACGACGGCGGCGGAGCCCGACGCGGCACCGATCGCGCATCCCTTCGCTGTACGCGACGCGGCCATCCACCTCGTCCAGAAGGACCGTGAGGGCGCCGAGCGGGAGCTGGCCGAGGCGTGGTGCGGTCTCGAGCGCGACCCGCTGCTCATCGACGGCGGGATCAGCGGGAGCGAGCGCGTCGCGGTGTCCGCGTGCACGGTCGGCGTGGTGAAGAGCCATCGCACCCTCTACGCGGAGGGCGAGGCGCTGCAGGTGATCCTGGGGCTGCGCCGCGGCGAACGCTCGAGCGTCTTCCGCATCACGTCGCCGAAGCGCACGACGGTGGCGAGCTGGTACCTGCGCCTCCGCGACCCGTCGGGCCACGACCCGATGTGGGGGCTCGTCCGCGTCGAGGTCGCGCACCCGACCCGGATCGAGGAGCCCGCCGTCGGCGCCCGCGCCGACGAGGTCTCGCGCTGGCTCCTCGCCGAGACCGCGCCCCTGTCGCTGCCGGACGGGAGGTGGGACAAGATGGTGTATGGGGTGTTCGACTGCGAGAAGTTTCTGAAGGCTATCGTTTGAGGGTCGAGGGTCGACGGTCGAGGGTCGAGTAGTTCTCTTGGATTTTTCGCAACAAGGTGGCCAGCATCCGGCTCACCTCGTCCGCAAGACCACGGAGCGTCTCGAGCTGGTCGTGGGACTGATAGCCCAATCGCTCAGCTATGTCGAAATGGCTCTCCAGCTCCGCCAGTGACCCACGGGCAATCGACAGGAACTGCCAGTAGTCGCGCCGCTGCTGTCGCCCGTGCCCTTCAGCGATATTCCCGGTGATTGATACGGCAGCACGGCGAATCTGCGCTACCAGGCCGTATCTTTCGTCGGACGGAAAGCTGGCCGCCCGAGCGTAGCTCTCCTGAACCAGGTCTGCGGCCCTCTGCCACACGATGAGGTCCCGGTACGACCGAATTGCCATGGCTCGCGACCTCCTGGGATCTCATCCATGAGTGCATCAGCCGCCATTCGGAGCCATCGCCCCACGATTGCAGATATGAGCGAAAGCAGCCGCCCGCCTCTCGACCCTCGACCCTCGACCCTCGACCCTCGGCCGTTACTCGGCCGCGTGGTGGCCACCGAGCGCCGCCCCAACACCCCCCACGAGTTCCACTTCTGGACCGCCCTCGACTCCCCCGTCGGCATCGGGACCATCGTGCGCGTGGACGGGACGACGCCGGTGAATGGGCAGCTGCGGCGCATCTACGGCATCGTCGTCGAGGGGTTCAGCTATACCGACCTCCAGTCGCCGCTGCACGACGTGATGGGGCACGACGGGAGCCCGGCGAGCGCGTCGCTGGCGGCGACGGAGCGGGCGGAGATCCGGCTCTACACCGCCGCCGTGCTGCGGCAGCTCCCCGAGGAGCCGCTCCAGCCGGTGCCGATGGGCGTCGTCTCCCTCGCCGACGACGAGGACGTCGCCATCGCGCTGCGCATGGACGGCTACCTGCGCGAGGGGGCGCGCACGGGGATCCCCGTCGGCGTCTACCGCGCCGGGGGCACCGACGCGCCGATCTACCTCGACGCGGACTTCCTCCTCGGGCCCGAGGCGGCGCACCTCAACATCACCGGCGTCTCGGGGCTCGCCACGAAGACGAGCGCGATCGAGTGGATCCTCTCCTCCATCTTCACCCACTTCCCCGCGCAGAAGGGCTCCGTCGCCGCCGTCTGCTTCAACGTCAAGGGGCCCGACCTCTGCTTCCTCGACCAGCCCGGGATCGTCGACGAGCAGGACCGCGCGATCCACGAGCGGTGCGCCGTGCCCGTCGAGCCGTTCCGGAACGTGCAGTACTTCGCGCCGTACAAGTCCGACGGCTTCTCGCTGAACACGCTGCGGTCGAACGAGGCGCTGCTGCATAACGTGTCGCCCCTCACCTGGGGGCTGCGCGAGGTGCTCCAGTACGCCGAGGTGCTGCTCAACAAGGACGACGTGGACGCGAAGGCGGATGCGCTCATCGACTTCATCCGCGAGCGCGTGGTGGACAAGGACTTCTCCGACGCGCTGCTCGGCAGCCGGCGCTACCGCGTCCGATCCTTCGCCGACCTCGAGGAATGGTTCCGCGACGTGCTCGTCGCGATGGAGGGGAAGGGGAACGAGGCCTGGCGGACGCACCACGTCGCGACGATCCGCAAGGTGCGCAACCGCCTGTCGAACATCTCGACGCGCTGCGCCGGGCTGGTGACGGACTCCGGCGACGTCAGCGATCTCCCGTTCGGGAGCTTTGCGGACCGGACGGTGTATGTGGTGGACGTCGCCTCGCTCGAGGAAGACGCGCAGGATCTCATCTTCGCCCGCATCGTCACGCGCCTCCGGGAGCATCTCGAGAAGCGGGACCTCGGCGTCAATCACGTCGTCGTCTTCGTGGACGAGCTGAACAAGTACGCGCCGAACGACGCGCCCGAGACCTACGTGCGGAAGATGCTGCTCGACCTCGCCGAGCGCGGGCGGTACCTGGGGCTGGTGCTCTTCAGCGCGCAGCAGTTCCGGTCGCAGGTGCACCGGCGCGTCGTCGGCAACTCCGGTACGGCGCTCTACGGAAGGATGGATGCGGACGAGCTGGCGACGCCGGGGTACTCGGTGCTCAGTCCGGCGGTGAAGACGAAGCTCGCGACGTTGGAGAAGGGACAGCTCATGGTGCGGCATCCGCACTTCACACAACCGATCTTCGTGCGGTTCCCGCGCCCCGCGGTCATGCGCGGTCGCGACGGCGCCGAGCGATACCCGCAGGCGAACGACGTGTCGCTGGAGGAAGCGCTGCTGCGCTCGCTCCGTCCGCTCGACGCCACCCTGACGCTCACCTGGGCGCAGGACCTGCGCGCCATCCACGAGGACGAGGAGCTGCTCCGGGTGCGCAACGCGGCACTGCGCGAGCGGCCGACGGACGTGCGGAAGTTCTTCTCCGCGCAGCTCCGGGCCGTCGTTCCCGCCCAGACCGTCGCCCGCGCCGCCGGCACTCCCATCAAGTCCGCTCCGGTGGACGACCCGTACGGATTCTGAGCTTGCGCGTGTCCCGCCGTTCGCTGTCGATCGCCTCCTCCGCCCTCCTCCTGCTCTCGCCGGCGTGCGGCTGGGCGCAGGGGGTCGTGCTCCAGATCAGGCCGCACGCGGGTGACACCGTGCACATGCGGCTCGACCAGGAGTCGGAGATGACGGGGACCCGGGGGAAGGGTGCCGGCGCCTCGTCGACCTCCGTCGTCACGGACCTGCGGATCTTCTCGCGGGCGGTCATCGAGCGCGCGGGGAGCGCCGGCGCCACGGTCCTGGCGATCACCGACTCGGTGGCGATGTCGAGCAGCGATGCGCGCGCGCGGCGGCTGGCCGAGCAGACGCGCCGCATGCTGGAGGGACGGCAGATCCGGCTGCACCTCGCGCCCGACGGCACGGCGGCGCTGCTGGGCGGCGACCGGGCGGTGGCGGGGGAGGACGTCTCGCAGGTCGTGGCCGTGATGCCGGCCGCCTTCCCGAAGGGGGTGGTCCACGTCGGCGAGAGCTGGACGCGGGAGATGCCCCTCCCCTCGCGGGGG
Source organism: uncultured Gemmatimonadota bacterium (assembly GCA_946480295.1). The sequence continues at coordinate 3,298 of CAMLIT010000089.1, read as the reverse complement.
GGCATGGGCGGCCGGCCGAGCGGGCGGCTGCACGCGACCTTCCGGCTGGACTCCGTCTCACGGAACGGCGCGAAGGCCTACGTCTCGATGTACGGGGTGCTGACGGGCGACCATCTCGCCTCCGGCGGGACGCAGGGGGTCGCGGTGGACCAGCAGGGGACCGTCACCGGCACGATGCTGCTGGACCGGCACCGCGGCTGGCTCACCGAGTCGCGGTTCGTGATCGAGGTGGAGTCCGACGTCGCCGACCCGGCGGCGGGCGGCGGGGCCCCGGTGCGCTTCCGGGTCCGGATCACGCAACGCACGCGAACGCTCGACCGGCGCTAGATTCATCGGGTGCGTCTCGTCCATCTCAGCGATCTTCACCTCGGCTTTCGCCAGTACCAGCGACTGACTCCCGGCGGGATCAACCAGCGGGAGGCGGACGTCGCACGCACCTTCCAGCTCGCCATCGACCGCATCATCGAGCTGCGGCCGGAGCTCGTGGTGATCGGCGGGGACGTCTTCCACAACGTCCGGCCGACGAACCCGGCGATCCTCCACGCCTTCAACCAGTTCTCGCGGCTGACGCGCGCCCTGCCGGAGGCGATCGTCGTGATGGTCGCCGGCAACCACGACACGCCGCGGGCGGCGGAGACGGGGTGCATCCTCCGGCTGTTCGCGCCGCTCGGCGTGCACGTGGTGGATCGCGAGGCGCAGCGGCTCGCCTTCCCCGAGCACGACCTCTCGATCCTCGCCGTCCCCGACGTGCCCGGCGGTCGGCCGGCGCTGGTGCCTGACGAGGGCGCGCGCCGCAACGTGCTGCTCCTGCACGGCGAGGTGGAGGGGGTGCTGCCGCCGCAGGCGGCGATGGTCGAGCGCTCCGCGGTGGAGATCACGCAGGAGGAGCTCGGCGCCTCGCGCTGGACCTACGTCGCGCTCGGGCACTACCACGTGTACCGGAAGGTCGCGCCGAACGCGTTCTACTCGGGGTCGATCGACTACACGAGCGCCAACGCGTGGGGCGAGCTCCAGGAGGAGCGCGCGGCGCGCCTGCCGGGGAAGGGCTTCATCGAGCACGACCTCGAGACGGGCGCGCACACCTTTCACGCGCTGCCGCCGTCGCGCGAGCTGGTGGACGTCCCGCCGATCTCGGCGCGCGGCCTCAGCGTCGCCGAGGTGGACGAGCGCATCCGCGAGGCGGTGGAGGGGATCCGCGGCGGCCTCGACGACCGCGTCGTTCGCCTCGTCGTGCGCGACCTGCCGCGGCACATCGCGCGCGAGCTCGATCACAAGCAGCTCCGCGACTACAAGCGCCGCGCGCTGCACTTCCACCTCGACACGCGCCGGCCGGAGGTCGCGCGGCACTCGGGGTCGTCGTCGCCGGGGCGGCGCCCGTCGCTGATGGACGTCGTGCGGGAGAAGCTCCAGAGCCGGCTGCTGGAGAGCGACATCGACCGCGACGCGCTCGTCGAGCTGGGGCTGCGCTACCTGCGCGAGGCGGACACGCAGAGCGCGCCGCCGGCGGCGGTGCTGGAGGGCTGAGTGCGGATCCACGCCCTCCGGCTCTGCAACTTCCGCCAGCACGCCGATACGCTGATCGAGTTCGATCGGGGGCTCACGGGCATCATCGGCCCGAACGGCTCGGGGAAATCGACGATCCTCGAGGCGATCGCCTGGGCGCTGTACGGCATGCCGGCGGCGCGCGGCACGCGCGAGAGCATCCGGGCGCACCGCGCCGGCCCGCGCGCGGCGGTGAAGGTGGAGCTGGACTTCGAGCTCGGCGGCCATCGCTACCACGTCGTGCGCGCCCTGACGAGCGCGGAGCTGTATCTCGACGGCGCCACGGTGCCGATCGCCAACTCGATCACGGGCGTCACCGACCTGCTGCGCCGCCGGCTCGGGATGAGCCTCGAGGAGTTCTTCAACACCTACTTCACGGGGCAGAAGGAGCTGAGCGTGATGGCGGCGATGGGGCCGTCGGAGCGCGCCCAGTTCCTGTCCCGCGTGCTCGGCTACGAGAAGCTGCGGACGGCGCAGGGGCTCGTGCGCGAGCGCCGGCGGATCATCGCCGCCGAGGCGGGCGGGCTGCGCGCGGGGATGCCGGATCCCGATGCGGTCGCGCGGATGCTCGGCGACGCGGAGCTGCGCCTCACGTCGGCGCTCGAGCGCTCGGCGGTCGCCGCCCGGCGCCGCGCCGCGGCGGGCGCGCTCCTCGACGAGATCACGCCGAGGTGGGAGACGGTGCAGCGCGAGCGCGAGACGCTCCAGCGGGTGCTCTCCGAGCTGCGTGTCGCCGAGGGGGAGCACGCGGCGCTGACGCGCGACGTGGTCCGGCTCGACCGCGAGCTCGAGGACGTGGCGCGCGCGCGGGCGGAGCTCGTCGAGCTGCAGCGGGAGCTCGTGCCGCTGACGGAGCTCGTGCCGCAGCTCCAGGAGATGGATCGGCTGTACGGCGAGGAGGGGCGCCGGCGCACGCTGCTCGAGGCGGAGCGCTCCCTCGCCGAGGAGCTCACGCGCCTCCGCGAGCGGCTGGCGCGGATCGAGAGCGCGCCGGGGCTGGAGGAGCAGGCGGCCGAGGAGCTGGAGCAGCGGCGGCAGGAGCTCGAGGCGGCCGAGGCGGCGCTCCAGGCCGCGCGCACCGACTGGGTGCGCGACCGGCAGGAGGCCGAGACGAAGAAGGCGGAGCTCCTGCGGCAGTACCAGGAGCTGAAGCACCAGCGCGACCAGCTCGTGCAGCTCGGCGAGGAGGGGACCTGTCCCACCTGCGCGCGCCCGTTAGGCGACCACTATCGCGCCGTGCTGGATCTCGTCGACGGCCAGATCGAGACGGCGCTCGTCGACGGGAAGTACTACAAGTCGCGCATCGAGCAGCTCGAGGAGACGCCGCCGGCGGTGAAGGAGCTGGAGGACCGGCGCCGCCAGCTCTTCGAGGCGGTCGGGAAGCTGGAGCGCCGCCTGACGAAGGTGCAGCTCGCCGTGCAGGAGCTCGCGCAGCTGTCGCGCGACATCGGCGCCAAGGAGCAGCGGCACGAGATGCTGCGGCGCGAGCTCGCCGGCATCCCCGCCGGCTACGACGCGGCGCGCCACGCCGAGCTGCGCGCCGCCGTCGAGCGCCTGACGCCGCTCGACGCGCGGGCCGCCCGCCTCGGCGCGCAGGTCGAGCGCGAGGCGCAGCTCCGGCGCGACCGCGCGCGCGTCGGCGAGAGCATCGGCAAGGTCGAGGCGCAGCGCGCGGAGCTCGTGCGCACCCGCGACACCATGCAGTTCTCCGAGCAGTCGTACCAGGAGCTGCGCGCCGCGTACGAGCAGGCGGCCG
>CAMLIT010000088.1 GCA_946480295.1 uncultured Gemmatimonadota bacterium | reverse complement strand
AGGCGAAGGGTGACGGCAGCTCGGTCGTCACGCCACGCAGCGCGATCTCCCCCGTCTCGAGCCCGCGCAGCAGCGCGCCCAGGGCCTCCATGTCGAAGGCGTCCTGGAGGACGTCGCGATAGGTCTCGACGACGATCGGGAACGACGGGAACTCGCGCACCGCCTGCAGCAGGTCCTGCGCCTTGAGCCGCTGGAGCCAGAGCGGCATCCGCCGGCGCGGATTGCCGCGCGGGAGGAGGAGCGCGCGGGCGGCGTTCATGCGGAAGCGCGCGCCGAAGAGCGACGAGCCGCCGACCTCCTCGAGCACGCGGCGCTCGGCGTCGTCGGCGTCGAGCTCGCGCAGGACGTCCACCGGCGGCGCGCCGGCGAGGTCGGCGAGGCGCAGCATGACGCCGTCGTCGGTGGTCTGGACCTGGACTTCAGGGGCGAGCGTCGAGGGTCGAGGGTCGAGATGGGGAGCGTCGGCCGGCGTGCGGGAGTACGCACCCAGCTTCTCGCGGATGAGGGAGGCGAGGGCCATCCCCCAGGGGGCGTTGACGCGGGCGCCGAAGGGGGCGTGGACGACGATGCGCACGGCGCCGGTCTCGTCGCGGAAGTGCTCGGCGACGATGGTGCGCTCGTCAGGCACGAGGCGCGTCGCGGCGCGCTGCTCGTGTACGTACTCGACGAGCGACTGCGCCGTGGATTCGTCGGCGTCGTACTCCCCGGCGATGGCGGCCGTCGCGTCGCGCGTGCGGGCGTCGGCGAGCGCGCGCCGCAGCGCGCCGACGCGGCCGGCGAGGTGCACGGAGCGGGCGGCGAACTCGCCGTGCCAGAAGGGCATCCGCGCCGGCGCGCCCGGCGCCGGCGTCACGATGACGCGATCGTGCTCGATCGCCCCGACGCGCCAGGTGGAGGAGCCGAGCTGGAAGACGTCGCCGATGCGCGTCTCGTGCACGAACTCCTCGTCCAGCTCGCCCAGCCGCGTGCGGTCGGGCAGGGTCACCGTGTAGTAGCCGCGATCGGGGATCGTGCCGCCAGAGGTGACGGAGAGGAGGCGCGCCCCGCGCGCCGGCGCGAGCTGGTCGGTCGTGCGGTCCCAGGTGATCCGCGCCTCCAGCTCCGACGCCACGTCGGCGGGGTACTTGCCCGAGAGCATGGCGAGCACCTCGTCGAATGCCGCGCGCGTGAGCGCGTGGTACGGGTACGCGCGCCGGACGAGGGCGAAGAGCTCCGCGCTGGTCCAGTCGTCCACCGCGACGGCGGCGACCACGATCTGCGCGAGCACGTCGAGCGCGTTCTGCACGACGCGCGTCGGCTCGACGTCGCCGTCGCGCATGCCGCGCACGATCGCGAGCATCTCCACGGCGTCGTCGCGGAAGGTCGGGACGAACACGCCCCGGCTCACCGCGTCGAGCGAGTGGCCGGCGCGCCCCACGCGCTGCAGGCCGGTGGCGACGCGCTTCGGCGACTGGAGCTGCAGCACGAGGTCCACGGAGCCGATGTCGATCCCGAGCTCGAGGGAGCTCGTGCTGACCAGCGCGCGCACGGTGCCGGCCTTGAGCGCGTTCTCGAGGACGAAGCGGCGCTCGCGGGAGAGCGACCCGTGATAGGGCAGCGCGAGCTCCTCGCCGGCGAGCGCGTTCACGCGCGCCGCCATGCGCTCGGCCTGGCCCCGGTTGTTGACGAAGACGATGGTGGTGCGCGCGCGCCGGATCTGCTCCAGCACCAGCGGCGTGACCGCGGGCCAGATCGTCCCGCCGACGTGCCCCAGGTCCTCGACGGGCGACCGCACCGACAGCTCGAGCGGCTTGACGAAGCCGCAGTCGACGATGCTCACACCTCTGAACTCGTACGCCGGTGCGGCAGGGTCGAGGGTCGGGGGTCGAGCGTCGAGGCGTTCGGCTGAGCTCTTCTCGACCCTCGACCTTCGACCCTCGCCCCTCGAGGAGGGCGCCAACCCACCGAGAAATCGCCCGATCTCCTCCAGCGGCTTCTGCGTCGCCGAGAGGCCGATGCGCTGCGGGGGACGTTCGGCGAGGCGCTCGAGGCGCTCGAGGGTGAGGGCGAGGTGCGCGCCTCGTTTGGTGCCGGCGATGGCGTGGATCTCGTCGACGATCACCGCGCGCACGCCGCTGAACATCCCTCGGCCGCGCACGGACGTGAGCATGATGTGCAGCGATTCCGGCGTCGTGATCAGGATGTGCGGCGCCTTGCGCAGCATGCGCGCGCGCGCCGACGCCGGCGTGTCGCCCGTCCGAACCGCGACGCGAATCTCCGGGAAGGGTTCGCCCGCCGTCGCGAAGCGCTCGCGCAGCTCGGCGAGCGGGCGCTCCAGGTTGCGCTGGATGTCGTTGTTGAGCGCCTTCAGCGGCGAGACGTACAGGATGTGGACCGCGTTCGCCAGCGGCGCGTGCTGTCCCTCGGCGATGAGCGCGTTCAGCTCCCAGAGGAACGCGGTGAGCGTCTTCCCGGTGCCCGTCGGCGCGAGGATGAGCGTGTGCTCGCCGCTCGCGATGACCGGCCAGCCGCGCTGCTGCGGCACGCTCGGCGTGCCGAGCGTCTCACGGAACCACGCGCGGACGAGCGGGTGGAAGCGTTGGAGGACGCGCGCACCCGCGCCGCGGCCGCCCGCGGGTGCGCGTCGTCCGGGCATGGGTCAGCGCGACGCCGACTGGAGGACCAGCGGTTCGCCGAGCGTCATCCGCAGCGTCGTGCCGGAGGGGAGGCAGCCTTCGTACTGCGTGCCCATCTTCGACGCCGCCGCGCCGGCCGCCGCCCCGGTGGCCGCCCCGATCACCGTCCCCTTGGTGTCGTGGCCAAGAATCCGGCCGATCACCGCCCCGGCGATCGCCCCGCCGATCACCTTCTTCTTGTCCATCGACCCGGAGCCGGGGACGGTGGACCGCTCGAGCTGGTTCGGCGTCGTCACGCTCCCCGAGGCGGGATACGACACGCCGTCGATGTCGACGGAGCGCACGCGGAGCTGGATCGTCCCGTCCTCCGCCGAGGAGCCCGGCGTGATGGACGCCACCTCGAGCACGACGCTCGAGCCGGCGGGGATCACGGCGCCGTTCTGGCCGATCACAGGCGTGTTGACCGTCGCGACGATCTTGTCGCCGGGCCGGTTGCTCTGCGTGCAGACGCGACCGCCGGTGGTGAGGCCAACCATCGTCCCGGCGCCGACCCGAGCGGGCGCGGGCGCGGGGGCCGGCGCGGGCGCCGGGGTCGTCTCGCGCGGCTGTGGCTGCGGCGGTGGCGACTCACGGCGCGGCTCCGGCCGGGGCGCGCGCTCACGGTGCGGCTCCCGGCGCACCACCGGCTCCGAGGCCGGCTGCGTGGCGGCGGGGGCGGGCGACGGCGCGATGGCGGTGTCCTTGAACGCCGGCTGCGCCGCGACCTGGTTCGACAGCGCGAGGTCGTGCGCGAGATCGGCATCCACGTCGGACTTCTTCGCGCTGTCCGAGCAGGCGACGGCGGCGACCACGGCGAGAGCCGCGGCGGAGGCGCGCAGCAGCGTGGTGCGAGTGTTGGAGGGCATGAATTCGTTCTCCCTAACGCGAGGCGGTGAGTCGTGCCTCGTTCTACCCGCGTGGCCCGGGCCGGTTCACGCCCTGCCCGCTCCTCCCACGTCCAGCCCGCTCACTCCCCCGCCGGCAGCGGCGCGACGGTCGGCGGCTCCTCGCCCGGCGCGACCGGGGTGCGCAGCGGCAGGTATACGGAGAACGTGCTCCCCTCGCCGTAGAGACTGGTCACCGTCACCGACCCGCCGAGCCGCTCGAGCAGCTTGCGGGTGATGCTCAGGCCCAGGCCCGTGCCGCCGTACTCGCGCGTCCGCGACTGGTCGACCTGGCGGAAGTCCTCCCAGATCGCCTGGAGGTCGGCCTCCCGGATGCCGATGCCCGAATCCGCGACGTCGATGCGCACGCCGCCGGGCGCGCACTGCGCCTCGATCGAGACGTGGCCGCGCGTCGTGAACTTCACCGCGTTCGACAGCAGGTTGAGGAGCACCTGCTTCACCTTCGTCCGGTCGGTGTTGACGATCGGACAGTCGTCGCCGACGACGATCGAGAAATCGAGCGCCTTCTTGCGGAGCATCGGCTCGACCTGTACCGCGACCTCGCCGATGACGCTCCGCAGCTCCACCGCCTCGAGGTGCAGCGGCATCTTGCCCGCCTCGATCTTCGCGAGGTCGAGGATGTCGTTGATGAGGGCGAGCAGGTGCTCGGCGGCGGCGCGCCCGCGCTGGAGCGCGTCCTTCTGCCGCGGCTTGATCTCGCCGAGCACCCCGTCGAGGAGGAGCGCCGTGTAGCCGATGAGCGCGTTGATCGGCGTGCGCAGCTCGTGCGACATGCTCGCGAGGAACTCGGACTTGAGCCGGTTGGCGCGCTCGACCTCCTGGGACTGCCACTGGAGGCGCGCGTTCTGCTCGGCGAGGTCCGCGGTCGCATCGCGGATGCGCTCTTCCAGCTCGCCGTTGAGCTTCTTCAGCGCCTCGTACAGCCGCTCGATCTCCACCTCCTTGCGGAGGTCGTGCAGGACCGAGACGATGGCGATCGGCTCGCCCCGCTCGTTCTTCACCTTCCCGGAGACCACCTCGACGGGGAGCTCCTCGCCGCTCTCCGGCTGGGCGAGCTGCATGCGCTCGCGCCGCGCGTCCACGTCGAGGAGGGTGAACTCGGAGATGAACGACGTGAACTTCGTGTCGTTGCCGCGGATCGCCTGCAGCTCGCGGCGGCTGCGCGAGCGACGTTCCGCGGGCTGGAAGAGGCGCTCCGCCTGCTCGTTCATCAGGATGATGTTCGAGCGGTCGTCGGTGACGAGGATCGGGTCGGCGACGTTCTCGAGGATCAGGTTCAGGCGATCGCGCTCGCCGGCGGCCTTCTGCTCGGCCTGGCGCACGCGCTGGACCTGACGTTCGAGCTCGTTCGCGGCGCGTCGGAGGTCCGTCACGTCGCGCAGCACCGAGAGCACCGCGTCTTCCGGGCCGACGCGCTCGCCGAGCGGATGCGCGAGGACCTCGAAGAGGAGGTCGTTGCCCTCGTCGGGATCGACGAGGTTCAGCTCGCGCGCGCCGCCCTGGGTCCCACCGGACATCACCGCCTTCGCCAGGAACGAGGTGAAGAGCAGGTTGTTCAGCTCGATCGCGCGCCGCCGGCCGACGGAGTCGCCGTCCTTCGCGTTGAGCAGACGCTCGGCGCGGTGGTTCTGCGCGATGATGTCGTTCGACGCATTCGTGATGACGACCGGGTCGGGGAGGGAGTCGACCATCAGCGTGAGCCGCTCCTTCTGCTGCCGGTAGCGATCGCTCAGCTCGAAGGCATCCTGGAGCGTCGCCAGGCGCGCCATGAGGGGCCCGGCGAGCGACACGAACTCGGCACCCGCACGGAGCGCCTCGTCCTCGACGGCGCCGTCGACGAGCACGATGCCGCCGGGCGCGCTCCCGAGCCGCCGCTCGGCGGAGGTGACGACCTGTACCGGCTCGGCGGCGAGCTGCTCGAGCGCGCGCGAGATCGGGAGCACCGCGGGGGCGCCGCGGAAGGTCGGCTGCGGCATCGGCAGCGCCGTCCATTCCGCGAAGGCGCCGGCCGTGCGTCCGGACAGCGGCGCGCGGCCGATCACCGGCGCGAGCGCCAGCGCCGACACGACGACCGGGTGCGACAGCTCGTTGAGCGAGAGCGCGATGGCCGGCTCCTCGTCGTGCTCGAAGCCGATGCAGCCGGCGGTATGGAGTGCCTCCTGGCCGAGATCGATGCGGAGCAGGCACACGCGCGGCGCGCCCGTGATCTCGGCGACCTGTGCCAGCAGGAACGCGGCGGCGGCCGGGAAATCCGGAGCCTCGGCGAGCGCGGAGAGGAGCTCGGCCAGGTGATGGCCGTTGCCTCCCGCCGCGCTTTTGAGGCTTACGAGATCAGGGGTTCTGCTGCTCAAGACGACGGCGCAACTCAGCGTTCTCGCGCTGGACGCGCTCGAGCTCGGTCATGGCTCCTTCCGTGACTTCACGCGGGCGCGAGATCGGAGCGGTGATGCCCACCGCCTCGGAGTACTTCAAGTATGTGTCGATCGACGCGACGACGACGCGCGCTTCCACGGTCACGAGGTCGATACCGACGAGCGACACGCGGACCCAGGCGTCGATGACGATACCCTTGTCCAGGACGCGGTCCAGGACGTCGATCAGGGAACTGCCGCTGGGCGTCCGTTCGACAGCCATGCTTCCTTCCTTGGGTGGTGGTTACGTGGGTCGGTGGATGTCGCGAACGGTCGCGATCACTTCGTACCCCGGCTGACGCCGGACCGTTCGGCGATGGCTGCGAGTTGCTGCTCGATGCGCTCGAGTCTGTGTTCGACATCCGCGGAGGCCAGGGTCGAAGGCACCGTGGCCGTGAGGCGCGGATCGCTGCGCCACCAGTTCAGCCCGATCTGCTCCGCCTTGTCGATGGAGCACACGAGCAGCCGGATCTGAATGGTGAGGAGCTCGACGTTCGCCAGGTTGATCTTGATGTCCCCGGCGATGACGAGCCCCTTGTCGAGCACGCGGTCGAGAATGTCGACCAGGCCGTGCGTTCGTGTCGGCGATACGAGATCGGCCAAACCGTTCGTCCCCCGCGTGCGGCGCCGCCGCCTTAGAGAAGTCGGCCCAGCGGGCCGAGATCGATGTTCAAGTCGTCGTCGGAGAGTCCGAACGTCGCCTTCAGCTCGTCCATGCGCTGGTTGAGCTTCAGGAGCGCCAATCCCAGTCGCTCGACCTCCTCGTCCGTCAGCGTGCCGCCGTCCATGCGGCGGATCGCCTGGTGTTCCAGGACGTGCCGGAGCAGTTCTATCACCGTCAGCACGAGTCGCGCAAGGCCCTGCTCCACCTTCTCCGGATCCGCGTTGATGTGCTGCGGAAGCGCGGTGGCCAGCGCCTCGAGCGCGGCGATGGGATGCTCGCTCGGAGCAGACGAAGTCGCCGCAGCGGATGTCACGTCATCGCCGGAGTGATCCATTTGTTCAGTCCGCTAGAATCGTGCCGAGTGAGCCGGGTCGGCGATATCCATGTCGCAGAAGCTGTATGGCGCGCGGGGACCCGCGACCACCACGCGGAATCCCGGCGCCACATGCACCCGCGCGACCGCGTCACGATAGACCGGCACCGCCTCGAGCGGCACCAGATGCGATAATACCCCGGCGACCCGGCCGCGGCCCACCTCGGGCGGCGCGCTCGCCACCGGAAGGCCGCCGAGCGCGCTCTCGACGGCGCTGAGCTGCTCCAGCACGCGCGTCCGCCAGCGCTCCTCGTCGGCTGCACGGGCGCGGAGCGCGGCGAGGTAGCGGTGGCCGGCGCGCGGCCCGGCGGCATCCACGCTCGCGGGATCGAGCGCCGGCGGGGCGGCAGGCGCGGAATCGGACGTGAGGAGCACCCGCATCTCCACCCTTCCCCGCACGCGGTCGAGGGCCGCCTCCAACGTCGCCTGGCGGCGCTCGATGTCGGCGAGGCACGCCTCGTCGTCCCCGAAGCGCTGCCCGAACCGGGCCGGCAGCGGCGTCCGCGCCGTCGCCATCGCGGCGTCCACGACGTCGTTGTGGGCGCGCGCCCGCTCCAGGTCGGCGGAGACGGAACCGCCGATCGTGCTCACCCACGCCTCCAGCCCCTTGCGCCCGATCGAGCGGACGGGCGCCCCGTCGAGTCCCGTGAGGCCCGACGGCAGCAGCTCCGGGCGCGCCGGAGCGAGCACGCAGTACAGATACGTGCTCACCCGGCCGCGCCGGCGTCGAGCCGCCCCGCGAGGGAGCCGCCCACGCGGCCGCGTTCGCGAGCGATCGCGGTCTGCACGGAGGTGAGCAGCAGCCGGAGGTCCAGCGCGAGAAGGTCGATGTCGGCGATCGAGATCGTCACCTGACCGGAGATCACGACGCCCTTGTCGAGGACGTGGTTGAGCAGGTCGCCGAGGACGAGCTGCCCCGCGTCCAGCTCGTCGTCAGGCTCCATCGGCCGCCTCCCGCACGAAGTGGTATGGCGGCCAGGGGCCCGTGAAGTCGAAGCGGAATCCCTGCGGATCGTGGATCGCCACCAGCTCGCTCAGCGTGCGCTGAAAGTCGACGAAGCCCTCCGGCTCGACGAGGAAGGCCGCGTTGAGGATCATCGTCCCCGGCGCGTCCGGCGCCACGCCCTGCGGTATGGGCGAGCGGACGGCGTCGAGCGCGCGCGGCGCCAGCGCGTCGAAGACCCCGCCGGCGATCCGCTGGGCGATCACCCGCAGCTCCGCCTTGCGCTCCGCCTCGAGCTTGCGCTGGAGCAGGTAGCGCTGCCCCGGTGCCGCCGCGTCGGCGGCGCGCCGCAGCTCGCCGAGGCGGTCGCTCAGCTCATCCGCCGCCGCGAGGAGCTCGGCGTCGACGCGATAGACGCGCAGCGCGTACTCCCGACCGGTCGCCGCGCGCGCCAGCGCGGACGCGAGCTGGAAGGCGCGCTCGCGCAGCATCGCGTGCACCGCATCGCGCGTGCTGAACAGCGAGAACATCGGCAGGGGGACGACCGCGGCGCGGTCGCTCGCCCAGCTGAGTACGCGGTCGTGCGCGATGGCGCGCGGGCCGAGCCACTCCACGTCGGCGCTGTTGCGCTCGAGGGGCGCCGGCCCGTACGCCGTCGCCGGCAGCTCGGAGACGAGCGCCGCGATCCCGTCCTCTGCCTCGATCGCGACCGGCACGTCGTCCACGCCGTCCGGGGCGCGCGCGGGGTCGAGCGTCGGCGGAACGATGCCGTAGACGTACCAGACTGTGTCAGCCATCACGCGTGGAGAGTTCTGCCCAGTGCGCCGACCAGTCGCGGAGCTCGGCGACGCCGATGGGGGCGGGCTCCATGGCCGGAGCAACAAATTGCTCCACCGCCGGATCGGTGGGTAGGGGCCGCAGCCCCGCGCCGTCGCGATTCCAGACGATGCCCGCGACGGCGATGCCGAGCTGTCCGAGACGCGACACCAGCCGCGCCGTCTCCGCGCGCACGAGCGGCTCGTCGAGCGCGACGACGAGCAGCGCGCCGCGCGCGGGGTCGTGCAGGAGCGCGTCGAGCGCGCGCGTGCGGCGCGCGAACTCGAGGAGCTCCTGCGCGGTGTCCCCCAGCCCCGCCACATCCTTGTACTTCAGCATGAGTCGCATGAGGCGGTGCGTCCAGTCGAGGGCGACGGCGGGCATCTCGAGCAGCCGCAGGAGGTGGCCGGTCGGCGCGGGATCGACGACGATGCTGTCGAAGCGGCCCTCGGCGAGCGTCTCCCCGAGCGAGGCGAGGGCGTAGAGCTCGTCCACACCCGGCGGCGCGAGCGCCAGCAGGTCGCGGAGGATCGCCCGGTCGCTGACGATGTCCATCCCGCGCCCGACGAGCGCATCGAACAGGGCATCGATGCGCGACTGGTATTCGGCGCGGAAGCGCGCGAACGCCGCGGCGGCATCCATCTGCCGCGCGACGAGCCCCGGCACGCCCACCACGTCGCGCTCGGCGTCGCCGACCGGCTGCGCGAGCGCGTCGGCGATGGACGGGGCGGGGTCCGTGGAGACGAGCAGCACGTTCCGCCCCTGGTCTGCGGCGACGATGGCGAGCGCGCAGGAGGCCGTGGTCTTGCCGACGCCGCCCTTGCCGCCGAGGACGAGGAGGGAGGCGGGAGGCGGGAGGCGCGCCGCGTTCGACCGGTCGAGACCACGAGCCAGCGCACGCCGAGGTGTTCCGCCGTCACGCCACGACGCGTCCCGCGTCCCGCGTCCCTCCTCCGCGCCCGCGTCCCGTCGCGCCATTCGCGCGACCACCTCCACGATCTCCCCCAGCCCCACCGGCGCTCGCGGCGCGCGCGGGATCTCGTAGTGCGCGGCATCCGGCGCGACGCGCGCCAGCGCGACCAGCGAGTCCTCGTCGTCGCGCGATCGTCGCGCGGGGAGCGCGTTCACGACCACGGCGGCGAGGTGCACGTGCGCGGCGGAGAGGGCGTCGGCGTAGCGGGCGGATTCGGCGGCGACGACCGGCTCGGCGCGCGTCACGAGGACCGCCGCGCCGAGCGAGGGGTCGGTGAGCGCGCGCTGGAGCCGGTCCACCGCCGCGCGCATCTCGGCGAGGAAGGCGTCGGCGCGGTCCGGCGCATAACGATGGGTGAGCGCGCGCACCATGAACCGGTGCTTCTCCTGCATCGCGTCGAGCAGGGCGACGAGCGCGCGGAAGGTCTCGGGGAGGGCGAGGAGCCGGAGGGTGTGGCCGGTCGGTGCCGTATCCACCACGACCCGGTCGTAGGCGCCGCCTGCCCCGTGCGCCGAATCCATCGCGTCGGGCGCCGCGACCAGTGCCGCCAGCTCGAGCAGCGCGAAGATCTCGTCCGCGCCGGGGAGCGCGGCGTCGACCAGCCCGGCGATGTCGTCGAGGTCGAGGTATGTTCCGCGATCGACGATCGTGACGATCGTGTCGCGCCAGCGCTCGAGGAACGCGCCGCGCGCCGTGTCGGCGGAGAGCTGCATGGCGTCGAGCCGGGGGCGGCCGCTGATCGACTCGGGCGTCGGGCCGAGCGTTGCCCCGATGGCGTCGCCGAGCGAGGATGCGGGATCGGTGGAGAGCAGCAGCGTGCGGTGCCCCGCATCAGCGAGGGCCGCGGCGAGCCCCGACGCGACGGTGGTCTTGCCCACGCCGCCCTTGCCGACCACGAGCGTCAGCCGGGTCAGCCGGCCGGTCAGCTCGCGGAGGGCGCTCAACCCTCCGCCGTGTCGCGCGCCACGCGGACCGGCCCGCCGCTCGTCCCCTTGCCGAGCCGCTCGCGCCACGCGCGCACCTCGCGCAGGCGGGCCATGAGCTCGGCCTCGCGCGCGACGTACTGCTCGTCGTCCACGTCGCCCAGCTCGTGCTGGAGCTGCAGCTCGAGCAGCTCCTGCTTCACGGGCGCGTCGTCCGTGAGCTCCTCCTCGACGATCCGCTGGAGATTGCCCAGCGTCCACCGGACGCTGAACACCGGTCCGGTCACCGGAAAGAAGAGGAGGTTGGACAGCAGCCCCACGTCAGTCCGCCTTCTCGAGCTTCAGCTTGATGTTGACGAAGTTGTACGGCGGCCAGGGGCCGGAGTACTTGAAGGTCAACAGGTCCTCGTAGCGCCGGCTGACCTCCTTGACGATCTCGTCGAACACCGCCTCCTGCGAGCGCTCCACGAGGAAGGCGGCGTTGAGGATCATGCGATCGCCGATGGGCTTGTTGCTGCGGCTGGCGACCGCCGCCGGCTTGAGCGCGTCGTGGATGTCCGCCACGTACCGCGTGCCCATCTCCTCGAGCGCCGACTCGACGAGCCGGCCGAGCTGCATCCGGGCGAAGTACGTCGACGAGGCGGTATGCCGGCTGATCTCGTCGCGCAGGCGCCGAATCTCGTCGTTCTCGCGCTCGATGTTGGCGATGACCTTCTCGCGGTCCCACAGCACCTTCAGGCCGAACTCGATCTTGTCCTTCATCTTGTCGAGGACGTCGTTGAAGGCCTGGTAGGTGGAGCGCAGCAGCTCGGTGACGTCCTCCTCGGAGCGGAACACCGTGCCGAACGACATGGGGATGACCGTGTGCTCGCGCATCACCGTCTCGTTCACGAACTCGTGCGCGAGCACGTTGTCGCGCGTCGGGTCGTAGATGACGATGGGCGTGTCGCTCACGACCGCCGCGAGGTCGCGGTACGCCACGGTGTATACGCGCTGGTTCCCGCCGATGCCGATGCTCCCGAAGTCGCGCTGGCGGTCACTGCGAATGATGCAGTAGACGTACTTCCCGCCGTCCAGCGTGTTGCCGGTGGGCTCGATCGTGGTGGGTTGCGTATCAGCCATGAACATCCTCGGTGCAGCGGGGGCCGCGGCGGCGCGGCGAAGTCCGGCCCGATGGCAGGCCGGGCGGTGAATATACGACGCGGCCGCGGCCGCATCCATGGCGGCGGCAATCCTCAGATGGCGGCGAGCATGCGGCGGGCCGGCCAGAGCTCCGTCTGGGGCAGCTCCCCCTCGAGCTCCAGGCGGACGCGGCCGGCGATGTCCTCGACCGCGCGCGGATCGGCCACGAGGTCGTACTCGCGGACGTCGAGCCGCAGCACGCGACAGCTCGCGAATCCGGCGATCCAGCGCTCGTATCGCGCGTGGAGCGACGCCCAGTAGTCGAGCGGGACGGCCTGCTCCTCGGGGCGGCCGCGGCTTCGGATGCGCGCGACCACCGTCTCGAGCGGTGCGTCGAGATACAGCAGGAGACGCGGCGGTCGCGCGGCGGGGGCGTGCAGCAGCTCGCGATAGAGCGACCAGTAGAGCTCCCAGTCGTCGCGGGTCATCGCGCCCTGCTCGTACAGCCCGCGCGCGAAGACCTCGGCGTCCTCGTACCAGGTGCGGTCGAGGATCCAGCTCCCGCCCGTGCCACGCATCCGCCGAACGCTGGCGAAGCGCGACGCCAGGAAGTGGAGCTGCAGGTGCAGCGCGTAGGCGCGCATCCCCTCCGGCGCGTAGAACTTCGCCAGCCACGGATTGTCCGCGTCCACGCTCTCCAGGGCCAGCTGCAGGCCGAAGCGGTCGGCGAGGGCGCGGGTGAGCGTGGTCTTGCCGGTGCCGACCATGCCGGCGAGGCCGATCAGCATGAGCGGCGCGCCGGTTGGCGCGTGATCGAAGGGCGGCGGGATGGCGGTGAGGACGTGAACACGCCTCCAATCTACGTCGTCCATGGCCCCGCGGCGGACGGCGCGCGGCGACCGGCGCCGGTGCGGCCGCGCCGGCGGCCAGCGCGCCGCCGCTCTGATGACAGCGTTACGACACGTTCACGAGGGCGACGCCGGCGAGGGTGATCGCGAACCAGAGCACGACGCTCGACACCGCCGTCCGATGCAGCCGGGGCCACCCCGGAGACTCGAGGCTCGCGTCCACGCGCAGGGCCTTCTCCGCGCGTGTCATCCAGGCGCCGTTCGCGAGCAGCAGGACGATGAGCGCCATCTTCAGCCAGAAGATCCACGAGCTGAAGAAGGTGTCGACGTCCGCGGCGAACAGGAGGATGCCGCTGACGAAGGTGATGGCGAGTCCCGTCAGGACGAAGGGGTGCACCGAGGCGAGCTCGCGCAGGTGATGGCCGCGATGCTCGGCCTCGCCGCGCAGGGCACGAAAGGTCGCACGGTCGCTCGCCACCGCCGCCCCGCCCCCGAGGAGCAGGCCGCCGACGTGGCAGAAGGTGACGATGGTCTCCGCCGTCTTCGAGTGGCTGTAGAACTCGTTCCACGACTTCGTGAGCTGAACGAGTGCGTCTGGAGCGGTCATGATGGTGCTCGCCGGGTGCAGGAATCGGTTGACCTGAGCGCTCGTCCCGGTTTATCTGCGGCGCGCGCTCTCTGCGTAACCGCGTCCGGCGCGTGCAAGTTCCAGGCGGGCGCATCACCTCCACGCCGAACAGGGGATCCCGATGGAGCGCGAACCGCGCGAGACCGATTGGAATTCGCTCACCGACGCGCTGTTGCGCGGCGTGGCGCACGCCCTGAGCAATCGCGCCGGCGCGCTGACCGCGCTCCGCGATCTCGGCACCTCGGACGACGAAGGGCGCGAGCTTCTCGCGGGCGAGATCCAGCGCCTGACGGAGCTCATTCGCCTGCTGCGCCTCGTCCCCGCCGAACGGAGCGCCCTGGCCGAGGCGCTGGAGGTGCCGCTGCTCGTGCGCGATGCCGTCGCGGTGCTCGGCCTGCATGCCCAGGCGCGCGACGTCCGCTGGACAGTCACCGTGAGCGGCGCGCCTCAGCCCGTGCGGGCGGAGCGCTGGGTGCTGCTGCGCGTCCTCCTGCTGCTCTGCGCCGGCGCCCTCGCCGACGCCGCGGCGCAGGGGGCGGGCGAGCTGCGCGTGACGACGGCGGGCGACGATGCGGCGACGCTCGCATCGATCACCACGGGGAACGCGTCGACGCGGTGGCGCGTCCCCGACGCGTACGCGCGGATGCTGGCCGACCGCGCGGGGGCGGAGCTGAGGTGGGCCGACGGCCCGCTCGAGCTGCGGTTGCCCACGCTCGCCGAGCTGCGGCGGCGCGAGCGCGGCGCCGGGGAGCGTTAGGCGACGGGGCGTCGGGTCGCGCGGATCGTCAGGCGGCCCGCAGCCGCGACAGCCGCTCGCGGAGCCTGGCGAGGGCGCCGGTGCGGATCTGGGAGATCCGGCACGCCGACAGCCCCAGCACCTCGGCGATCTCCTGGAGCTTGAGCCCCTCGTAGTAGTGCAGCGCGAGCACGTTGCGCTCCTGCGGCTTCAGCTCCTGCATCGCCGCGTGGAGCTGCAACGTCTCCTGCTCCAGCGTCAACCGGTCCTCGACCGTCGGGGCGCCGGATTCGGCGAGCAGCTCGCCCGGCAGCGGCGCGCCGCCGGCGTCGCCCTCGCCGATGCTGTCGAGCGGGAGGTGCACGGTAATCTCCAGGTCGCGCTCCCACTTCCGCAGGACGTCCTCCGTCACGCCGAGCTGGAACGCCACCTCTCGCGCGGTCGCGGCGCGGCCGTACTCGCGCTGCAGCTCCGCGCGGGCCCGCGCGATGTCGCGGCTCTTCCGGCGCACCGAGCGGGGGACCCGGTCCTGCCGACGTAGCTCGTCGAGGATCGCGCCTCGGATCCTCGGCACGGCGAAGGTGGAGAAGGAGTGGCCGCGCGCGGCCTCGAACGCGGCGAGCGCCTGGATCAGCCCCATCGTGCCCGCGCTCACCAGCTCGTCCAGCTCCATCTCGGCCTGCACGTGCCGCGCGATCTGGCGCGCGACGTGGTGGACGAGTCCGAGGTGCTCGTTGAGCAGCGCCTCACGGGTACGGTCGTCGCGCGCATCCGCGGCGAGCAGGCTGGTCGTGGTCGGGGGCATTGGAAGCGTCTCCGTCGTCGGAACGGCGCCGCGCGACGGGAAGTGGAGGGAGCCGGGAGGTGGGAACGGCGGGCGTCGCGCACGGTCCACCAAGGCAAGCCGCGAACCAGCCTCTGGCGCGTGGTCCGGCTGGTAGGACGGCGGCAGCGCGGCCGAAGGGACGCCAGCCGAAGCGATTGTCCTGGCGACGTTTGCATCGCGCCGCCGGCACCGCGCGGGGAATCAGGCGCGCGCCGCGGCCCGGCCGCGGTCGCCCGGCAATTCCTGCCGACCGGCAACTCGTGCCGGGCAAATCTCTCCCTAGCCTTCCACCAGCCCCGGGACGTTCAGCTTGTAGCGGAGCGTGCGAACGCTGATGCCGAGCAGCGCCGCCGCGCGCGTGCGATTGCCCCCGGTCACCTGCAGCGCCCGCGCGATCAGCCGCGCCTCCGCCTCGGAGAGGTCGAGGGTGTCGAGTCGGACACCGTCCTCGCCCGGTTCGCTCCGGCCCGGCGCCGCGCTCGGGAGCGTCGCGGCCCCGCTCCGCTGGACGGACCCGATGCCCTGAAAATGATTCGGCTGGAGCACCGGCCCGCCGCTCAGGATCACCGCCCGCTCGATCGCGTGCTGGAGCTCTCGCACGTTCCCGGGCCAGTCGTGCCGCTGGAGCGTCGTCATGGCCTCGGCGGAGATCGTCGTGACCTCCTTCCCGACCTCCTGGGCCGCGCGCATGGCGAAGCGATAGGCGAGGAGGGGGATGTCCTCGGGGCGCTCGCGCAGCGGGGGCAGGTAGATCGGGAGGACGCTCAAGCGATAGTAGAGGTCCTGCCGGAAGCGGCCGGCGGCGGCTTCCTGTGCGAGGTCGCGGTTGGTCGTGGCGACGATGCGGACGTCCACCGTGATCGGCGCGCTCCCGCCCACGCGCTCGAACTCCTGCTCCTGGAGGACGCGCAGGAGCTTGGCCTGGAGATCGAGGCGCATCTCCGAGATCTCGTCGAGGAGAAGCGTGCCGCCGTGTGCCCGCTCGAACGCGCCCTCGACGCGCCTGATCGCGCCGGTGAAGGCGCCCTTCTCGTGTCCGAAGAGGGCGCTCTCGACCAGTCCCTCGGGGAGCGCGGCGCAGTTCAGCTTGATGAACGGCTTGTCGCGCCGGTCGCTCTGGTCGTGGATGGCGCGGGCGAAGAGCTCCTTTCCCGTCCCGGACTCCCCCTGCAGGAGCACGGTGGCCCGTGTCGGCGCCGCGGTCGACACCGTCTGGAGGAGCCGGCGCATGATAGCGCTCTCGCCGACGATCTCGCGTCCCTTGCGGAACTCCATCACCTCGCGGCGGAGGGCGTCGTTCTCCCGCCGCAGGCGCGCAAGGTGGAGGGCGTTCTCGACCGCGTGCTCGAGCTGCTCGGGACGGATCGGCTTCGTGATATAGTCGACGGCGCCGGCGCGGATGGACTCGACCGCGTTCTCGATGCTCGCGTAGCCGGTGAGCATGACGAGGGGGACGTCGTACCCCTCCTGGCGCAGCAGGCGCAGGAACTCCAGGCCATCGAGGCCCGGCATCCGGACGTCGGAGATGACGAGCTCCACGCCCCCGCGTGCGAGCGCCTGCAGCGCTTCGGGAACGCTGTGGGCGCTCAGGGGGCGATGCCCGAGGCGTTCGAGAGTGTCCTCGAGGATGAGGCCGATGGTCGGCTCGTCATCGACGCAGAGAATCGTGGCCATGCGCGGCTGGAACGGAGACTGGCGGCGCGATGCAGCCGCACCTGAAGGACGCGGGCGCGGTCCGGTCGGCAACCTAAAGGCGGCGCGCCGCCGACCGATACTCGGATGCATGAGGACGGACGAGGGCGGGAGCGCAGCGATGTCGCGCGACTGGCGCGGTACGAGGCGGGACGGTGATGCCGTCGCGGAACGTCGCGAGGAGCTGCGCCGGCGCGTCGATGAGGGCTATTACCTGACGCCGCGCGTCGCCTGGGAGGTTGCCTGGCGCATCGTCGCCAGCGGCGACCTCTGACGGGACGATTTCGCATCGCCCGCGGACCTGGGTAGCTTTCCCGCATGGCTGCCCCCTCCACGGCGAGCGTGCGCGCGGAGCCGCCGCGGCACGTCGCGATCACCGGCGCGTCGGGGCTCATCGGCTCCGCCCTGTCGGCCTCCCTTCGCGCCGACGGCTACGAGGTGCACCCAGTTCGCCGCGGCAGGGCCCAACATGCGGGGGAGATCGCCTGGGACCCGGCGTCGGGCGTCGTGGATGGCGCGGCGCTCGAGGGGATGGATGCCGTGGTGAACCTCGCCGGCGAGCCGATCGACCAGCGCTGGACGGGCGCGCGGAAGCGGCGGATCCGGGAGAGCCGGGTCGGAGGCACCACACTCCTCGTGCGCACGCTCGCCGGTCTGGCGCGTCCGCCGCGCGTGCTCCTGAACGCCTCCGCCGTCGGCATCTACGGCGACCGCGGCGACGAGATCCTCGACGAGCGCAGCGCCCTCGGCGCCGACTGGCTCGCGCGGATGGTCCAGGAGTGGGAGGGCGCGACCGCCGCGGCATCGGCGTCGGGGATCCGCGTGGTGCTGCTGCGCAACGGGGTTGTGCTCAGCCCCCGCTCGGGGATGCTCGCGCGCGTCCTCCCCTTCTTCCGCGCGGGCGTCGGAGGGCGGATGGGCAGCGGCCAGCAGTGGCTGTCGTGGATCTCGCTCACTGACGCGGTGCGCGCGCTCCGATTCCTGATGGACGCCGAGCGGATCGCCGGCCCCGTCGACGTGGTCGCGCCGAACCCGGTGCGGAACGTCGAGTTCACCGCCGTCCTCGGGCGCGTCCTGCGTCGCCCGGCGCTGCTACCCGTGCCGACCTTCGCGCTGGAGCTGGTCTTCGGCGAGATGGCGCGGAAGACGATCCTGGCGAGCCAGCGCGTCGAGCCGACGGTGCTGCGGGGGGCGGGGTTCGGGTACCGGTCGGAGACGCTGGAAACGGGGCTGAGATGGGAGCTGGCGGGTGGCGAGGGGCGGGAGGGGTAGGGACGAGGGACGAGGGACGAGGGACGAGGGACGAGGGACGAGGGCATCTCTGGCTTCGTGACGCCGTGCTTCGGGCTCCGTGGTCGGGCGGGCATCACACGATGGGGAACACGGATTCGACGGATGAACGGCACACGGATCGGCGCGGATCGCTCTGCGTGCCGCGATGGCGCCTCTCGCCCAGCGGCCGGCCCGGGGCCCGCTCCCCCACCACCGCCTCTCATTCGCGCCGATTCGCACGATGTCCGTTCAATTCGCGTCGGCTCTTTGGAGGCTGGCCGGAGAGAGTGGCTGGCGCCGGTGAGACGAGCTCGGACACGCCGTGCGTGGCCTCCTGTCATGGGGCCGGTATCACACGGGGAGTAACGCGAATGACCACGAATGAACTGCCGAATTCGTGCGAATTGCTCCGCGTGGCGCGATGACGCCTCTCGCCCAGCGGCCGGTCCGGGGCCCGGCTCCCCCGCCGCGCAGCCCATCCGTAGGATCCGTGCCCTCCGTCGCATCCGTGTCCGATCGGCGATGATGCCAGAGCGCCCGCCGGACCCGGCGCACGGCGGAAGTGGCCCGCCCCGACTCGTCCCTCGTCCCTCGTCCCTCGTCTCTCGTCCCTCGTCCCTCGTCCCTCGTCCCTCGTCCCTCGTCCCTCGTCCCTCGT
>CAMLIT010000087.1 GCA_946480295.1 uncultured Gemmatimonadota bacterium | reverse complement strand
GAACCAGAACGAGAACCCGAAGCGCGAACCGCGAACGGCGAACCGCGAACCGCGGGGTTTGGTCTTTGTTTCTTCGTTTTTGCCTTGCCCAGCGGGAGGCCACCAGAAGCGTCCCGAGCGGCTCGCCAATGACCTGAAACCAATTACGATCGTTCTCGCCACGCCAGCCCGGGGAGCCGCCATGCGCGGGCTCGTCGCTCGTCCCGACGCCTCCCGCCTCCCGCCTCCCGCTAATGATCCTCCCCGAACTCGCCCCCCTCCGTCGGCCCTTCCGGCGTGGGGCTCTCGGGCGGGATCCAGGCCGTGCCGTCCTGGATGGCGTTGCCGACGTCCGTCGTCCCGAAGAGGTGCTCGTCCAGGTCCTCCTCGACCGTCTCGCTCGTGTCGCTCAGCGGCTTGGGCCGGTCGCCGAGGAGGAGTCCCTCCTGCGCGTCCTCGACGGCGAGCGTCTCGTCGATCCCCTCGGGGGCGAGGCCGCGCCGGATCGGATCGACGAAGATGCCGTTGTCGTAGTCCTCGATGCCGAGGACGTCGGTGACGATGTGGTCGGCGATCCGGCGCTCCTCGTCGGTGCCGACGCGGCCGGCGAGGTAGAGCCGCCCGCTCTCGACGCGCACGTCGATGTCGTCGATGTCGAGCGCGTTGTCCGCCGCGAGGTGCTGCCGAACGAGGTCCCGCAGCTCGTCGTCGCTCAGGTCAGCGAGGTCGTGGATGTCTTCGAAGTCGCGCGCCATGCGTCACCCGCGGTTCGCGTTGGCGTCGCTGCGGGCCCGGCGCCGCGCCCGGCTACCGCGAGAACTGGTAGGAGATCCCGAGCGTCAGCGCCGT
This sequence comes from uncultured Gemmatimonadota bacterium, assembly GCA_946480295.1. The sequence goes on along the minus strand of CAMLIT010000087.1, from coordinate 18,001 downwards.
GTTGTTCGTCCACAGCGACCTGGATTGCGCCGGCGTGAGCACCGCATTGCCGCCGCCGGCGGGCGGCTGGTAGTACGACTCGGGATAGCCGATCGTGTACAGGCGGTTGTTGACGTCGGCTCGCACCGCCCAGCGCCCATGCGAGGGAATCCAGCGTACTCCGCCGCCCCAGCTGAATGCAAAGCGGGTGCCGAAGTCGAACCCGCCGACGTCGGCGCCCTTGAAGTCGCTGACCATCCCGACCCCGCCCTTCACGAGCGGCTGCAGGTGGTGCCAGCTGCGGAATCCGGTGAGCGCGATCGCCAGCGACAGGTCCACGTCGTACAGCGGATTGCTCCGCGTGCCGACGATCCGCGTGGCGGGCGGGTTGTGCGGGTTGATGACGAGCCGCTTCGAGTCGATGCGGCTGAACTCCCCGGTGAGGTACGCGGGGCCGCCGGCGCGCCACTCGTACAGCAGGCCGGTGAGCAGCCCGCTCTGCGGCGCGACGCCGAGCGGGTCTCGTTTGGCGTGATACCAGCCGACGATCGCGCTGACGTCCTGGTGGTAATCGAGATCCCGGTAGGGGCTCTGCGCGGGGACGTAGCCGACCTGCTGCGCGCCCGCCGTCGAGGCGCCGAGGAGGAGCGCCGCGACGAGCGCCGCGCGGCCAAGAGCGGAGCCCCTCACTTCGCGACCCCGAGCGAGCGCAGGTCCACGCCCGTCATCTCCTTCGGCTGGTCGAGCCCGAGCATGCGCAGCAGGGTGGGGCCGACGTCGCACAGCGCGCCGCCCTTGCGCAGCGGCCGATCCCCGTCGGGGTCCACGACGACGAAGGGCACGGGGTTCGTCGTGTGCGCCGTGTGCGGGCCGCCCGTCTCCGGGTCGATCATCATCTCGCAGTTGCCGTGGTCCGCGGTGACGAGCAGCCGCGCGCCGGCACGCTCGGCCGACTTCATCACCCGCGCGAGGCTCTCGTCCACCGTCTCGCAGGCCTTGATCGTCGCCGGGATCGAGCCGGTGTGGCCGACCATGTCGCCGTTCGCGTAGTTGCACAGGATGAAGTCGTGCTCGCGCGCCTCGATCGCCTTCGTCAGCACGTCGGTGATCGCCGGCGCGCTCATCTCCGGGGCGAGGTCGTACGTCGCGACCTTCTGGCTCGGCACGAGCTTCCGGTCCTCGCAGGGGAAGGGCGCCTCGATACCGCCATTGAAGAAGTACGTCACGTGCGCGTACTTCTCCGTCTCGGCGGTCTTCAGCATCGACATCCCTGCGCCAGACACCACCTCGGCGACGATGTTCGCCATCGACTGCGGCGGGAAGGCGACCGGCACGTCGAAGGTGCGGTCGTAGACGGTCATCGTCGTCACGCTCACCTCCGGGCGGTTCGACACGTCGAAGCCGTCGAAGTTCGGGTCGGTGAGCGAGCGGACGATCTGGCGCATGCGGTCCGCGCGGTAGTTGAAGCAGATCACCGCGTCCCCGTCGCGCATCGGCGCCACGGCCTTGCCCTCCTTCACGATCACGGTCGGGACGATGAACTCGTCGGTGACGTCGCGGTCGTACGACGCCTTGATCACCTCGAGCGGATCGGTGCCCTCCGGGCCGGTGCCGTCGACCGCCGACCGGTACCACTTCTCGATGCGATCCCAGCGCTTGTCGCGGTCCATGCCGTAGTAGCGGCCGCCGAGGCTCGCGACGACGGCGCGCCCCTTCGCGTACTCGATGAGCTCGCGCATGTAGCCGAGCCCCGAGCGCGGCATCGTGTCGCGGCCGTCCATGAGGGCATGGATGGCGATGCGCGGCACCTGCTGCTGCGCGCAGAGGTCGATCAGCGCGAAGAGATGCTGGTCGATGGCGTGGACGCCCCCCTTGCCGATCAGTCCCACGAGGTGGACGGTGCCGCCGCTCTTCTTCGCGCCGGCGCAGGCGTCGAGGAACGCGCGGTTGCGGAAGAAGGCGCCGTCGCGGATCGACTCGGAGATCCTCACGAGGTCCTGCATCACGACGCGCCCCGCCCCGAGGTTGAGGTGCCCGACCTCGCTGTTGCCCATCTGGCCGGCGGGAAGCCCCACCGCCAGCCCGGAGGCGTCGAGGAGGGTCCAGGGGCGCCGCGCGACGAGGGCATCCCAGGTCGGCGTGTTCGCCAGGGCGATCGCATTTCCTTCGCGCTCCGGCCGGAACCCCCAGCCGTCGAGCACGACCAGCACTACCGGACGCTTCGCGTCAGTGGTCCCCATTGCTCGCTGATTGTAGACATGCCGACATGCGCGCCAGATGCGCGGTGGGCGAGGGAAATGTAACGGGTAGAGGGGGGAGGGAAGCGGGACGCGGGAGGGACGAGGGACGCGGGACGCGTCCGGGCTGGCTTCATCGCGCTGTGCGTGCGGCTCCGTGGTCGGGCGGGCATCACACGGTGGGGAACACGGATTCGACGGAGGTCACGGATGCCGCGGATCGCTCCAGTGGCGGTACGGCTCCTCGCGCCCGGGCCGGTCCCGGCGTCTGGTCGCGGATCCCTCGCCCCATTCGCACGATGTCCGTTCAATTCGCGGCTTCTCTTTGGATGCTGGCTGGCGAGAGGGGCCAGCGGCCTCGCGAGGAGGCCGGTCGCGCCGTGCGTCGGGCTCTGCGGTCGTGCCGGCATCACACGATGGGCGGACGCGAATGACCACGAATGAACTGCCGAATCGTGCGAATCGCTGCGCGCGGCGCGACGGCGCCTCGCGCCCAGCGGCCGGCCCGGGCCCCGGTCCCCTCTCGCCTCCCCCCATCCGTGCCGATCCGCGGTTCCCGTGGCATCCGTGTCAGCTCGTTCCAAGCCAGCTCGGTAGTGGGGCCCGCGGCGGCGCGAGGAGCCCGAAACGTTGCAGAGCCCCACGCGTCCCTCGTCCCGCGTCCCGCGTCCCGCGTCCCGCGTCCCGCATGCCCCAGCTCTGCCCGCTCTGACCACCCGGTCAACCTTACCCCGACGTACCCTTGCCCCCGATCCCCTTCCGCCCGCCACCGCTTGTATGTTGCACAGGTCGTCGCTGGTTGTTTGTGGGCTCGAGCTGGAGGAGGATCGACCGATGGGTCTCGCTGGGCGCGGCCGGGCTGCTGGCCGCGCGCTCTCGTCCGTCGCCCGGAGGGCGGCGTCGCCCGAAGACGCGCCGGCGCCGGAGAACGCCGTCGGCGCGGCGCGGCGGCGCGGCGTCTGGCGCCCGACCTGGACGTCGCTCGTGCTCTTCGTCCTCGCGGCCACGGGGGTCGTGCAGTTCTACGACTCCCCGGTGGGTCGCGGACGGCGGCCCTTCGCGCGGCTCGCTCGCGGCATCCCCGCCGGTCCGACGCTCAACGCCTTCGGCACGAGCCACGCCCTGCGGCTGCGCTTCGCGCTCCCCGGCGGCGCGGTCGAGTTCCCGATCCAGGTGGGGGGCGACCCCAGCGCTCTCGCCTACCAGTGGGTGCACGTCAACGACACCATCCCCGTGGACAGCGCCCGCGCGCTCGTCGGGGCGAGCGTCGTCGCGCCGAACGAGGCGGGGTTCTACCGCCTCGCCCTGGTGCACGGGCCCGCGCGGCAGATCATGCCCGCCCCGGTCGTCGCCGTCATGGTCCCCTTCGCCGACAAGGCGCACGGCATCCTGAACGGCTACCGGATCGGGACGTACCTCGCCGAGCGACTGCGGCATCACGTCGCGCCTGACGACGCGCCGCCGGCGGGATTCGTCGAGGTGCGCCAGGAGGACGCCGATCTCCCGGTGAGCGAGCACTTCCGGCTGCGCGACTTCCTCACCCACGACGGCCAGCAGGACGTCTGGCCGAAGTACGTCGCGCTGAACCCGCGGCTGCTCGACAAGCTCGAGCTGGTGGTCGCGAAGCTGGGGCAGGCGCGCGGCGACAGCACCGGCTCGACGCTCTCGCTCGACGTGCACTCCGGGTTCCGCACCCCGCTGCACAATCGGCGCGTGGATCGCTCGGCGCGCGACAGCCGGCATCAGTACGGCGACGCGGCGGACATCGCGATCGACGTGGACGGCGACGGCAGGGTCACGCTGAAGGACGAGCGGCTCGTCGCGCGCGCCGTGGACGAGGTCGAGGCGGAGCATCCCGATCTCGTCGGAGGTCTTGGTCTGTACACCAGCCGTCGCTACCGTACGCCCTACGTGCACATCGACGCGCGCGGCACCCGGAGCCGCTGGCGGGGGTGACCGCCGCTCGATGCGGCATGAACTCTGAATGAGGGAGTGCCACATGAACGAGCATCTGCGCGAGCGGATCCTGCGCCGGCTGGAGGCGCTGTCGGACGAGCGGGGCTATCAGGTGCTCGACTTCGTCGAGTTCCTCGAGTCGCGCTACGCCGAGCGCCAGTCGCCGTCGAACGCGTTCACGCGGTTCACGGAGGCGATCGAGGATCACCTGCGCGCGGGGCGGGTGTCGGCGGGGGCGATCGCCGAGACGATGGGGTTCATGAACCGTGCGGCGGGCGTCCTGAGCGGGGCGCTCGAGGCGGGCAAGTCGATGGCGACCGAGCTGGTGAGCACGACCGGGCGTCCGACGCCGGCGCCGCCGCCGAGCACGGTCGCCGACGCCTCGTCGCCGGCGCACGAGATCAAGGCACCCGGCAGCGGGGAGGAGAAGCTCTGATGGCGACGTCGGCACGGCGGACAGGGCGTGAATCGCGGCAGCCTCGGGAGCCGCGCGAGCGCGCAGGGACGCGGGAAGACCAGGACGGGGTGCAGGGACGGCCGCGCACCGGCGCCCGGCGCACGGTGATGCACTACATCCGGCAGCTTCCCAACTACGTGCGGCTGCTCTTCGGGCTGCTCACCGACGGCCGCGTGTCGGCCATGGACAAGCTGCTCGTCGCCGGCGCCATCGCGTACATCGTGATGCCGATCGACCTCATCCCGGACTTCATCCCCTTCTTCGGCGAGGTCGACGATTTGTATCTGCTGCTGCTCGCGCTCCAGCGGCTGATCGGGAACGCTGGGCTGGAGGTGCTGCTCGACCACTGGGCGGGTGACCCGGAGGATCTCGCCGACCTGAACCTCCGCCAGGCGATGGTGTCGGCGGCGTTCTTCCTCCCCAAGCGGATCCGGCGGCGGCTGCGGGTGATCGGGAGGGCCTGACCGGCGCGGCCGCGCCGGAGTCATTGGTTGTTGGTGATTGGTCGTTCGTGGCAGCAGCCTCACCGCAGGGCGTCCCGAGGCTGGCCAATGACCAACGACCAACGGCCAACGATGCTCCAGTTGCCGCAAGTCCTTCCATCCACTGGATTTCCCTCCGCTGCCCGCCTACGTTTCACCATGGCAACCAGAACTCGCATCCCGACACGGCCCGCTGCCCAGGATCAGCCTGGAAGCGGGCCTTCGCGCGTAGATGGGGCGCCTTCGCAGGGCGCCTCGCGCATTCGCAGCGACGTCGCCCTCACCTTCGACGACGTCCTCCTCGTCCCGCAGCACTCGCTGACTCATCCGCGCGAGGTGGACATCGCGTCGCGCTTCACCCGCGGGATCGCGCTCCGCGTCCCCCTCGTCTCCGCGGCCATGGACACCGTGACCGAGTCGGAGATGGCGATCGCCATGGCGCGCGCCGGCGGCATCGGCGTGCTGCACAAGAACATGTCGATCGACCGGCAGGCTGCCGAGGTGGACCGCGTGAAGCGGTCGGAGAGCGGGATGATCCTGAACCCGATCACTCTCCGGCCGACCGACACCGTCCGCGAGGCGAACGCGCTGATGCAGCGCTTCCGCATCTCCGGCGTGCCGATCGTGGACGAGGAGGGAAAGCTCGTCGGCATCATCACCAACCGCGACCTGCAGTTCGAGCGGAACCTCGACCGGCCGTTGCGCGAGGCGATGACCCAGGAGGGGCTGATCACCGCACCCGTCGGGACGACGCTGGAGGAGGCGGAGCGGATCCTGGCGAAGCACCGCATCGAGAAGCTCCCCGTGACCGACCAGCAGGGCACGCTCAAGGGGCTGATCACCGTCAAGGACATCCACAAGCGCCGCCAGTATCCGGACGCGAACAAGGATCAGTACGGACGCCTGCGCGTGGCGGCGGCGATCGGGGCGGCGGGCGACTTCCTCACGCGCGCCAAGGCGCTCGTCGAGGCGGGGGTGGACGCGCTGGTGGTGGACACGGCGCACGGCCACAGCGACGGGGTGTTGCGTGCGACGGCGGCGGTGCGCGAGCGCTTCCCGGACGTGCAGCTCATCGCCGGGAACATCGCGACCCGCGAGGGCGCGGCGGCGCTCGTCGAGCGCGGCGTGGACGCGGTGAAGTGCGGCGTCGGCCCGGGATCGATCTGCACGACGCGCGTGGTGACGGGCGTCGGCGTCCCGCAGCTCACGGCGGTGATGGAGGCGGTCGAGGGGGCGGGCGACGTGCCGGTGATCGCCGACGGCGGCGTGAAGTACTCGGGCGACGCGGTGAAGGCGCTGGCGGCGGGCGCCGCGTCGGTGATGATGGGCTCCATGCTCGCCGGCACGGAGGAGAGCCCGGGCGAGGCGTTCCTCCTCGAGGGGCGGCGCTTCAAGATGGTGCGCGGCATGGGCAGCCTCTCGGCGATGCAGGACGGGAGCGCGGACCGGTACTTCCAGGAGGGCGAGCTCTCGCCGAAGAAGCTCGTGCCGGAGGGGATCGAGGGGCGGGTGCCGTACAAGGGCCCCGTTGGGGACGTGCTGTTCCAGATGGTCGGCGGGCTGCGGAGCGGGATGGGCTACGTCGGCTGCGCGAACATCGAGGAACTGCGCACGCAGACGCAGTTCGTGCGCATCACGGCGGCGGGGCTGCGCGAGTCGCACCCGCACGACGTGCAGATCACGCGCGAGGCGCCGAACTACAGCCTGTAGGGCAGTGTCCAGTGAGTCAGTGGCTAGTGAGCGGCCCGGCGCGAACGCCCCCGGCCCCTCGTCCTCCATGCGCCAACAGGTACGGTCACACAATCCCCGTCTGGACATAAGTAGTTTGGTTTAAAGGGCGAGGGCGGCGGCCAACTTCCCGCGACTTGGATACAATCGCGGCGTGGCGTCCCCGCGCGCGATGGTGTGGTCCGTGCGGCCGTGACGTCGGCTCCACTTCGCTCGAGTAGCTCCCGCCCCCCGGCGGCCCGCGTGCCGCCGCGTTTTACGTACGTCCCCTGGAGAACAAAATGGGACTTTGGTCCAAGAAGAGCATCGCCATCCTCCAGCAGGAGGCCGCCGCCGAAGGGCAGCACACGCTCAAACGCGCGCTCGGTGCCCTGAACCTCACGTTGCTCGGCATCGGCGCGATCATCGGCGCGGGCATCTTCGTGCTCACCGGGACGGCGGCCGCGCAGTACGCCGGACCGGCCGTGGTGCTGTCGTTCGTCCTCGCGGGGCTGGGCTGTCTCTTCGCCGGGCTGTGCTACGCCGAGTTCGCGGCGATGATCCCCATCGCCGGCAGCGCGTACACCTACGCCTACGCGACGCTCGGTGAGCTCATCGCCTGGATCATCGGCTGGGACCTGATCCTCGAGTACCTCTTCGGTGCGTCGACGGTCGCGGTGGGCTGGTCGGGCTACTTCGTCGCCTTCATCAACGAGCTGGGGGACAAGTTCGGCTGGCACCACCTGCCCGAGAGCCTGACGTCGGCGCCGCTCGACGTGGTCGGCACGCACACCCTCGTGATGCACCCCGGCGGCATCGTGAACCTGCCCGCCGTCGTCCTGACGCTGCTCATGACGGCGCTCCTCGTCGTCGGCATCAGCGAGTCGGCGAAGTTCAACAACATCATCGTGTTCGTGAAGGTGGCGATCGTCTTCCTCGTGATCGGGTTCGGCTTCATGTTCGTCAACACGGCGAACTGGCACCCGTTCATCCCGCCCAACCCGACCGGCGAGTTCGGGCACTACGGCTGGTCCGGGATCGTGCGCGCCGCCGGCGTGGTCTTCTTCGCCTACATCGGCTTCGACGCGGTCTCCACGGCGGCGCAGGAGGCGAAGAACCCGCAGCGCGACATGCCGATCGGCATCCTCGCCTCCCTCGCGATCTGCACGGTGCTCTACATCCTGATGGCGCTGGTCATGACCGGCCTCGCGCACTACCAGGAGCTCAACGTCCCGCACCCGGTGTTCGTCGCCATCGACAAGGCCGGGCCGTCGCTGCGCTGGCTGACGTACTTCGTGAACATCGGCGCCATCGCCGGGCTCGCGTCGGTCGTGCTGGTCATGCTCATGGGGCAGCCGCGCATCTTCTTCTCGATGTCCCGCGACGGGCTGCTGCCGCCCGTCTTCGGCAAGGTGCACCCGCGCTTCCGGACGCCCTACGTGACGACGATCCTCACCGGCGTCGTCGCCGCGCTCGTCGCCGGCGCCTTCCCGATCGCCATCCTCGGCGAGCTCGTGTCGATCGGCACCCTGCTCGCCTTCGTCATCGTCTGCTTCGGCGTCATGGCGCTGCGCTACGCCCGGCCGAACATCCCGCGCCCGTTCCGGACGCCGTGGGTGCCGGTCGTGCCGATCCTCGGGATCCTCATCTGCGGCTACATGATGTACGGCCTGCCCCCCGATACGTGGATCCGGCTGATCGTCTGGATGGTCATCGGCCTGATCATCTACTTCACGTACAGCGTGCGCCACTCGCGGATCGCGGCGCACCAGGAAGAGCCGGAGCTCCAGACGACGGGAGTCTGATGGGGCACGTCTCGCAGTCGGGGCACTCGGTCGGGATGATCTGAAGTCCCGCAATCGAGACCGGCGGGGGACATGGTCTGGAGTCCGTCAGTCCCGCCTATCCGGCAGTAGGCGCCGAAGTCCCGCGGTCTGGTTACTTTCCCATCGGAAAGTGCCGAGGCTGCGGGACTTCGTTTTTCGCCGCCGTGGCACGCATCTGCCGCAGGACCCAGCGCGCGTTGGCCGGCACCCGTGGCGTGGATGCGGGACTCCACGGGCCGCACGGTCGAGGGGCCGGTATGCGAGACTCGGCAGACTGCCCCGACGAGCGGCCGGCGTGCGGGACTCCAGCACCAGCTCCGAGTACCAACCGTCCATCCAGGACCGCACCATTGCACCACGACTACCTGAAGATCCCCGACGCCCGCCGCACCGCGATCGAGCGGCTGGCGCGCGAGTTCGTCCCCGGCCGGCGCGTCGCGCTCTCCACGCACATGAATGCCGACGGCGACGGCTGCGGGTCGGAGACGGCGCTGGCGCGGCTGCTCGAGCAGCGCGGGATGCACGTCCACATCGTGAACCCGACGCCGTGGCCCGCGCTGTTCGACTTCCTGCTCGCCGACGACGTGACGGACGAGACGGGTCGGGGCTCGGCGGCGCTCAAGGGGATCGATCTCCTGATCGTGCTCGACATCAGCGACGTGAAGCGGCTCGGGGTGCTCGCCGACTCGGTGCGCGCGCTCGGCGTCCCGAAGCTCGTCATCGACCACCACCTTCCCTCCGACGAGCCGCCGTCCGACGTGCTGCTGTCGGACACGAGCGCCTGCGCGACGGGTGAGCTCGTCTACGACCTGGCCTGCGCGCTCGATCTCGAGATCACCCCGAAGGTCGCGCGGTCGCTGTATGCCGCGATCGTCACGGACACGGGCGCGTTCCGCTACAGCAACACGACCCCGCGCGCGCACGCGATCGCCGCGGAGCTGCTGGACGCCGGCGTCGACCCGGAGGAGATGTACCAGCGCATCTACGCGTCGGCGCCGGCGGGTCGGGTGCGGCTGCTCGCCGAGGTGTTGTCGACGCTCGGCGTGGACGAGCAGGTGGGGCTGGCCTGGCTGACGATGCCCGCCGGCGTCCTCGAGAAGTACGAGGTGCGCTCGGAGGATCTCGACGGGATCGTCGAGCACGCGCGGTCGATCTCCGGCACGCGCATGGCGCTCTTCTTCCGCGATCTCGGCTACGGGAAGGTGAAGGTGTCGTTCCGCAGCACGGGCGACGTCGACGTCAACCGCTTCGCGAAGCAGTTCGGCGGCGGCGGCCACGCGAAGGCGTCCGGCGCGCTGATCGCGGGGACGCTCGAGGAGGTGAAGGAGAGGGTGGTGGCGGAGGCGAAGAGATTCCTCGAGAGCAGCGCAGAGTGAGCCTCACGGCGCTCGTGCGGCTTCCGGGCCACCCCATCGTCGTGAAGCTCACGACTTCCTGCGCTTCTCGCCCCGCGCCCCACCCCCCACGCCCCCTGCCCCTCTACCGGTTAAGGACACCCAGACCCCGCGCCGGAAGTCCGACAGCCACCCGGAGCGCCACGCCCGGCATCATGCGCGCGGCCACGCTCGCCGGATCGGCGCCGATCTCGTCTCCAGCGAGATGGTCCGGGAGATCGCGACCACCACGACCGGCAAGGTCCGCCTCACGCTCCTGCTCCAGGCGGGCGACGACGCGGCGCTCGCGCGCGAGGTTCGCCAGGCGCTGGAGCGCGTGGAGGGGGTGACCGAGGCGCGCGTCGACGTGCGCGATCCGGCCGAGCTCCAGGCGCGAGGCGCGCCGCGCAGCGCCGCCGCGGCGGGACCCGCGACCGGCGCCCCCGCCGGGGGGCGCGCGCTCCCGGTGATGGACAATCGGCCGGCCCCGCCGCCGAAGCCCGCGCCGACGCCGGTCGCCTACCCGCACCTCGGCCAGATCATCGCCGTCTCCAGCGGGAAGGGCGGCGTCGGCAAGTCCACCGTCGCCGTCAACCTCGCCGTCGCGCTCGCGCGCGCGGGCGCCCGCGTCGGCCTCATGGACGCCGACATCTACGGCCCGAACATCCCGCGCATGATGGGGATCAACGAGCCGCCGCCGGTGCTCAACGACAAGATCCTGCCGCTCGAGGCGCACGGCGTGAAGCTGATCAGCATCGGCTTCCTCATCGACCGCGAGCAGCCGGCGATCTGGCGCGGCCCGATCATCATGAAGGTCATCGGCCAGTTCCTGCGCGACGTCGCCTGGGGAGAGCTGGACTACTTCATCGTCGACATGCCGCCGGGTACGGGCGACGCGCAGCTCTCGCTCGTGCAATCCACGCGCGTGAACGGCGCGATCATCGTGACGACGCCGCAGGAGGTCGCGACCGGCGACGCGCTGCGCGGCGTGCGGATGTTCGAGCGCGTCGAGGTGCCGGTGCTCGGCATCGTGGAAAACATGAGTTGGTTCGAGTGCCCGCACTGCGGCAAGCCGACGGCGCTCTTCGGGAGCGGCGGTGGGGAGCGGCTCGCGGCCGAGGTCGGGCTGCCCCTCCTGGGCCAGATCCCCCTCTATCCACGCGTCCTCGAGGGGGGCGACACCGGCCGGCCGATCGTCGAGGAGGATCCGGCGTCGTCGGCGGCGAAGGCGCTCGTCGCGATCGCCGAGCGGGTACGCGAGCGGGTCGCGGCGGCGGCGACGCCCTGACGCCCATGCGCCCCGTCGAGACGGGCGCGCTCCCGGTCGAGCCACACGAAGGGGTCGCCTCCGTCGCCGTCGGCGCCGGCGAGGCGGCCCATCTCGTTTCGGACTCGCTGCGGCGGACGATCGTCCGCGTGGCCGTGCCCGCGGTGGCGTCGTCGCTCCTCATGACGCTGTTCGCGTCGGTCGACGCGTTCTGGGTCGGCACGAAGCTCGGTCCCGACGGCCTTGCCGCCGTCACGACGTCGCTCTTCTGGGTGTGGATGATCGTCGCCGTCGGCGAGATGTTCGGCGTCGGGCTCACCGCGGTGGCGGCGCGTCGGCACGGGGAGCTGCGGCACGCCGAGGCGGCGCGCACGGCGGGCGACACCCTGCTCCTCACCTTCGGCCTGGGCGTGCTGCTCGCGGTCGTCGGCCTGGCGTTCCTGCGCGAGCTGTTCGCGGTGATGGAAACGCCGGCCGCGGTGACGGCGCTCGGCACGCGCTATCTCGGCACGTACCTCGTCGGGACGCCGCTCATCTTCGGCTTCCTCGCCATCGACGCGACCTTCCGCGCGTCGGGGGACACGCGCACGCCGTTCATCATCCTCGCGGTATCGGTCGGGATCACGCTGGTGCTCGACCCGGTGCTCATCCTCGGCCTCGGTCCCTTCCCGCGGCTCGGCATCGCCGGGGCGGCGATCGCGACGGTGCTGACGCGCGGCGGCGCCTTCGTGCTCGGGGTCGTGCTCGCGATGCGGCGCGGCCTGCTCCGCTTCGGCGTGCCGGCGCGGCGGGCGCTCGCTGCCGTCAGCCGCGTCGGCCTGCCGACCGCGGTGACCGGGGTGATGTTCGCCATCATCTACATCGCGATCACGCGGACGACGACGCGCTTCGGGACGCCGGCGCTCGCGGCGCTCGGGATCGGGCATCGCGTGGAGAGCTGGCTGTACATGATTGGCGTGGGGACGGGGGCGGCGACGGCGGCGATCGTCGGCCAGAACCTGGGCGCGGGCCGGCCGGAGCGCGCGGCGCACGCCGGGTGGCTGGCCGTCGGCTTCTGCACGATCTTCGGCGTCGTGGCGTGCGTGGCGGAGCTGGCCTGGCCGCAGGCGTTCGCCGGGCTGTTCACGTCGGACCCGGCGACGATCGCCGAAGGCGTGCGCTATCTCCGCGTGTCGGCGCTGTCGCAGATGACGATCAGCGCGGAGATCGTGCTGGAGAGCGCGCTGGGCGGGGCGGGGGACACGCTCCCGCCGATGATGACCTCGACGGCGATCACCATGTCGCGCGTGCCGCTGGCCGTGTGGGCGGCGGCGCGGTGGGGGAGCCTCGGCATCTGGTGGGTCATCTCGCTCACGGCGATCGGGCGCGGGCTGGCGATGATGGCCCTCTGGCGCGGCGGCCGCTGGAAGCGCAGATCAGTGTGACCATGCGCCCGATCGTCACCCTGCTCACCGATTTCGGCACCGCCGACGGCTACGTCGGCGAGATGAAGGGCGTGATCCTCTCGCGCGTGCCCGAGGCGCTCGTCGTGGACATCACCCACGACATCGCGCCGCAGGACGTGGAGAGCGGACGGCTGGCGCTGGCGCGCGTCTGGCGCCGATTCCCCGCGGGGACGGTGCACGTCTGCGTGGTGGATCCCGGCGTCGGGTCGTCGCGCGACGCCATCGCGGTGGCGAGCGACGGACGCTACCTGGTCGGCCCCGACAACGGCCTTCTCTCGCCGGCGCTGCTTCTCGTCGGCGCGCGCGCGGTGCGGCTGCCCGTGCCCTCGGGGGCGGCGCCGACCTTTCACGGCCGCGACGTCTTCGCGCCGGCGGGGGCGGCGCTTGCCGCCGGCAGCACGCTCGACGCGCTCGGCGAGGCGGCCCCGGAGCCCATCGTGCGCCGCACCCCCGAGCCGCGGCGCCTCGGCGACGGCAGCATCCGCGGCGAGGTGATCGCCGTGGACCGCTTCGGCAACGCGATCACGAACCTCGTCGGGCGCCGGGGCGGCGAGGTGCAGGTGCGCGGCGCGTCGCTCCCGGTGCAGCGCACGTACGCGGACACCGCGCCCGGCGCCCCGGTGGCGGTCGTCGGGTCGACGGGGCTCATCGAGCTCGCCGTGCGCAACGGGAGCGCGGCGGCCGCGCTCGGCCTCGTGCGCGGGAGCGAGGTGGTGCTCCGCGCGAGCCGTTAGGCGCGCCCGGGCTCAGGGCGTCGACGAGAGCCCCGGGCCCGCCCCCGAGACGATCCGCCCGAGGAAGAGATCGCCCTTCTCCGGCGCCACCATCCCCGTGCCGTCGTGCAGCTCGGAGGCGAGCTCGCCGCCGGCGAGGAGCACGAACATGCAGTAGTACAGCCAGCCGTTGAGGATGATCACCGCGCCGAGCACGCCGTACGCCTTGTTCGGCGGGAAGTGCTGGATGTACAGCCGGAAGATGAAGGTCGCGACGAGCCAGAGGAACGTCGTGACCACCGCCGCCGCGAGCACGTGCCGCTTCTTCTGCTTCACGTTCGGCAGCAGGTAGAAGGTGAACGCGGCCATGAGCGTCATGAAGACGAAGGCGAGCGGGAACTGGAGCAGCTTCCACACGAAGACGAACGCCGGTCCGAGGTGGAGCAGGCCGCCGATGAGGTGGGCGACGCCCTCGCCGTTCAGGATCACGATCGTGGCCGAGATGACGATCAGCCCACTGAGGCCGAAGTGCAGGAAGCGGATCCCCTGCTGCTTCAGCCAGGAGCGGGTCTCCCGCACGTCGTAGGCCTCGTTCAGCGCGCCCATGAGCGTGCCGACGATGTTGGAGCCGCCCCACGCCGAGAGGAGCAGGCCGACGGAGATGAGCCCCGGCGCGCCTGACGAGAAGACGACCGCGCGCACGACCCCCTCGAAGGGCGGGATCTGGTCCGGCGGCAGCGCGACCTCGAGCTGCCGCATGATGAACGCGAAGATCGCCCGCTCGTTGCCGATCACGCTGAGCAGCGGCGCGAGGAAGAGCAGGATCGGGAAGATGGAGAAGAAGAAGTTGTACGCCGCCGAGCCGGCGAGCAGCCCGATCTGGTCCTCGCCGATCTCGCGCCACGTCTTCTTCAGCAGCGGCCCGACCCGGTAGCCCATCACGATCATGAAAACGAAAGCCCGGTGAGAGGTCACCGGGCTGCGGAGGCAAGCGGCGTTCCGTGCAGGCGGCCCCGCCGCTCAGGGCGAATCGCGGTCGATGCGGATCCCGCCGAACGCGGTGGAGACGCGCATGCGCAGCTTGTGCGGCGCGCGATCGAAGTTGTCGCTCACCCACGCGTCGCCGCGCTTCGTCAGCCCCTCGTGGTCGAAGGAGGCGAGGAAGCGGTCGATCACCACGCGCACGCCGACGTCGCTCGGCACGTGCACCGCCACCTTGCCGAGGGCGACGTCCACGTCGAGGTCCACGTCCTGCGTCCAGATGCCGCCGAAGTCGAGGTCCACGCCGCCGACGCCGCCCTTCACGCGGATGTCGCCGGTGTTCGCGTTCGCCAGGTCCTCCGCCGAGATGCTCCCGGCGCCGACGTCGATGGTGAGCGCGCGTAGCGGCGTCGGATTGGGCGCGCTGAAGCGGACCGTCGCGTCGGTCGCCCCGGACGCGAGGCGGAGGTTCCGCAGCGCGAGCCCGCCCAGCTCCAGCGTCGCGTCCGCGGCGCCGAGCTCCACGTCGAGGTCCATCGGCACGGCGCGCGAGAGGGCGAGCCGCATGTCCCCGCCGTTGCGGTCGTCCGAGTGGCGGCCGAGGTGGATCGACTGGTGCCGGACGCCGATGTCGAGCGCGTGGCGCTCGGGGTCGTAGCGGTGCACCGGCTCCCCGTTCTCCTCGTCGTACCGGAGCTCCATCGCGTACAGCACGGGGCTCGTCGCCGGCCGGAGCTCGAAGCGCCCCGCGCCATACTGGACGTGCACGCGCTGTTCGGCGCTGTCGCGGAGCTGGCGGGAGACTTCCATCGTGCGCCAGCTCTGGGCGCCGGCGGGGGCCGCGGCGAGGACGGCGAGCAGGGCGACGACGGCGCTTCTCATGGCTGGGTCTTCTGGCTGGGGACGGGTCGGCGCGCGGCGGCCACGCCGGTGATCGGCGTCGGCGTCTGCCAGGACAGCTCGTCGGCGACCGGGCGCCGCGCCGGCGCGCCGGGAAGCCCCCGCTCCGTGCCGGCGCGCGACACGATCGCCGCGCCGAGGCCGGCGGTTGCCGCCACCCACGTCACGGCCAGCGCGAGCCCGCGCACGACATCGCCGGCGACGGGGACGCGCAGCAGGAGCGCGGCGACGAGCCACAGCCCGAAGTAGATGACGAGGCCGACGAAGAGCGCGCTCAGATGCTCGCCTCGCGCCGTGCGGGCGGAGTCGCCGTGCGCGGCGATGGCGCTGCCCGTCAGGCGGGAGACGGCGAGGAAGCCGAGCGTGACGAGCCCCGCCACCGCGACGACGTAGGCGACGATCGCGAACGGCACGAGCAGGATGCCGAGGATCGTCAGGGTCAGCGCCAGGCAGAGGAGCAGCAGGACGGGGAGCATGGCGAGCTGGCCGAGGACGCCGAGCCAGAAGGCCTTCATCGGCGCGCGCTCCAGCGACGCGACGACGCCGTCCAGGTTGCGCTCGGCGAAGACGAGCACCCCGAGGCCGATGATCACGAGCACGGCGAAGAAGCCGAGCACGAGCTTCACCGCCTGCCAGGTCGTCCACGGCTCGGCGGAGATCGGCAGGTGCACGCCGCGGACGCGCGACACGGTGCTCATCGACCGCATCTCGCCGTCCACGCGTCCGCCATCCACGATCACGCGCCCGCCGAACGCCATGGCGTCGCCGGTCACCACGCCGCCGCGATGGACGACAACGTCGCCGCCGAGAGCGATCGCGCTCCCGTCGACCTCGCCCGAGATCTCGAGCTTGCCGTCGGTCACACCGACCGAACCATGGACCGTCGAGCCGGCGGGGATGAGCCGGTCGCCGACGGTGAAGCTGTCGGCGGGGGGCACGCGCCCGTTCTCGCCGGTCAATTTGAGGAGCGCGAGCTCGGCCGCCACGCGGGCGGTGCTGGCGGCGTGCGACGTGTCGCGCGCCTGGCGCTGCGCGGCAGCGGGCACGACCGCGAGGGCGAGGGCCAGCGGCGCGAGGAGGAGTGCGCGCATCGTCAGATCCGCCGCCGGTGTGACGCCGTGGCGATCGCCCTCAGCCCGGTGAGCGCCCCCGCCGCCACGGCGACGAACCCGGCCAGCCCGAGGATCAGTCCGATCGCGCCCGCCCTCTGGATCGCGGTGAACACCTCGGCGCCGAAGATGGTCACGGCGACATCGCGCGCCCCGGATGCCACGAGGGCGGGGAGGCGGTCGCCGAGGATGCCGGAGGCGAAGACGAGGAGGTCCGGGCGGGTGGCGATCCAGAGGATCGCCACCGTGAGGACGGCGGCGACGGAGGTCCCGATGGCGAGCACGGCGACCCGGACCGTCCGCGACCTGGGCGTCAGCCGCGCCAGGGTGTCGCGGGCCGCGACGTGCCAGGGAACGAAGACCGGCACCTGGGCCATCACCCTGTCGGCGAAGTCGAACGACGGCGCGAGATGCGGCAGCTCCTCCAACGCGTCGAAGACGGCCCGGGCCTCCTCCACCCGGGCCCGGCACTCCGCGCAGTCGCGGAGGTGCGCCCTGAGCGGGGCGACCCCGAAGCCCACTTCCTCGTCGAGGAGCAGGTCGATCTCGTTGGGGAGCAGGTGGCGGTGATTCACGGTGGTCTGTACGGAGGGACGTGAGTAGTGGTTTCAGGTGGTCGGGAGGGGCGAGGGTCGACGGCCGAGGGTCGAGTCGGAGACTGACGGCGGGTGACCGGGATCACTACGGGGCCATGTTCCTCGACCCTCGACCCCCGACACTCGACCCTCCCCGCGAACGGGCCCCGGACCCCTACTCCCTCAAGTGCTCCAGCTCCTTCCGCAGCTCATGTCTCGCCCGATGGATGTAGGTCTTGACCGTTCCCAGCGGGAGATCGAGGGTGGTCGCGATCTCCTCGTAGGAACGGCCTTCGACGTGGCGGAGGAGGATGCAGGAACGGTACTCGGGGCGGAGCCGGGCGATGGCGCGCTCGATGGCGGAGCCCAGCTCCCGGTTCTCGATCTCCTCCAGCGCCGTCTCCGCGTCCGAGCGCACCTCGAACGACGTCGCCTCGACGGCGTCCGGGGTGACGGCGTGCGGCGAGCCCTCCATGCTCACCGTCTCCAGCTGGCGCTTGCGAAGGTGATCGATGGCGACGTTGTTGGCGATCTTGAACAGCCAGCTCGAGAGCTTGAACTCGGGCCGGTAGCGGTCGATGTGATTGAGGACCTTGATGAAGGTGTCCTGCGCGAGGTCCTCGGCCAGCTCGCGATCGCGCACCATGCGGAAGATCAGCGAGAAGACGGGGCGCTCGTAGCGGCGAATCAGCTCGCGGAACGCATCGTCGCGCCCCTGCTGGGCGAGGGCGACGACGTCGGCATCGGGCAGATTGGCGAGAGCGAGCGCTGGTGCGGCCATGCAGAGCGGGTGACGCGCCGGTGCAGCCGTGCGGCGGGCTGCCGTGGGGGAGGCGAGAGCAAGCTACGCAGGCCGGCGGCGCGGGGCCAGCACTGCGGCGGGCGCGCCTGCTTGCCCCTGTTCCGGGGCTGGGCGAAGTTTCGCCGATGCCCGTGAACGACGTCGACACGTCCGATCCCGCCGTCGCCGCGGCCGCAGCGGCGGCCACGGCGC
>CAMLIT010000086.1 GCA_946480295.1 uncultured Gemmatimonadota bacterium | reverse complement strand
TCAAGGCGCAGGACCTGCTCGAGGCGGTGCGCGAGTTCCCGTCGTTCCCGATCCTCGTCGAGACCTATCGCGACGTCCTCCAGGACGCCTTCGACATGCCGGCGCTCGTGCGCGTGCTGCGGGCCATCCGCGCCGGCGAGATCCGGTGGCAGAGCGTCGCCACGGAGCTGCCGTCGCCCTTCGCCGCATCGCTCCAGTTCGGGTTCGTCATGGACTGGATGTACGCCGACGACACGCCGCGCGCCGAGCGTCGGGCGGCGCTGCTCTCGCTGGACCGCGCGCTCCTCGACGAGCTGATGGGCGCGGAGGGCGCCGACGCGTCCACGCTCGCCGTGCTCGACGAGCTGCTCGCGCGCCGGCGCGGGACGGCGCCGGAGCGCCGGGCGAGGACCGCCGACGAGCTGGCGCTCCTCCTCGACCGCGCGGGCGACCTCACCCTCGCCGAGCTCCACGCGCGCGTCGCCGCCCCCGAGCAGGGCGTGCGCGGCGATCCCATCGCCGAGCTGCTCGCCGCCGGGCGGGCGGTCGCCATGGACGTGCCGACCGGCGCGGGCACGGCGGAGTCGCGCCTCGTCCTCGCCGACGCCGCGCCTCGTTATGCTGCGGCGTTCGACGCGGCGAGCGAGCCCGCGCTCGCGGCGGCCGCCCGGCGCGAGATCCTCGCGCGCTTCGTCGCCCTCGCCGGCCCGCTCGCCGTCGCCGACGTCACGCGCCGGTACGACTTCGACCCGCGCTGGGTGGCCGAGCGCCTCGACGCGTGGACGCGGGCCGGGAAGCTCGTGCGCGGCACCTTCGGCGGGCGGCGCGACGCGATGCGGTGGTGCTCGCGCCGCCTCCTCGAGCAGGCGCGCCGGCGCGAGCTCGCCGCCGCGCGGCGCCAGATCGAGCCCGTGGAGCTCCCCGCGTTCGTCGCGTTCCTCCAGCGGTGGCAGCACCTCGCCCCGGAGAGCCGGCTGAAAGGTGGCGACGGCACGGCGGACGCGGTCCGGCAGCTCGCCGGCATCGCGCGCCCCGCGGGCGAGTGGGAGCGGACGTACCTCCGCGGGCGCGTCGAGGGCTACGATGCGGAGGCGATCACGCGTCTCTGCGCCGCCGGCGAGCTGGTGTGGGTCGGCGCCCCGGCGCGCGAGGCCGCCGTCGCCGACGCGATCGCGACGCTGCGCTTCGTGCGCCGCGGCGCCGCGCGCAGCTGGCTCGGCGAGCCGCCGGGCGTGTCGTTAGGCGACGGCGCGCGGGCCGCGCTCGCCGCCCTCGAGCGCGACGGCGCGTCCTGGTTCGACGACCTCCTCGCCGCCACCGGCCTCGGCGCGCGCACCCTGCGCGACGCCCTGCGCGAGCTCGTCGCCGCGGGGCTCGTCACCAACGACACGGTGGAATCGCTCCGGCAGCTGCTGCGCTGGCGGCCGCTCGTCCCGCCGACGCTCCGCCAGCAGCCCGACCCCACGCGCTGGCTCCCGGCGGACTTCACCCCGTCGCCAAACCGGCCGATCGTCCAGCGCCGCCCCAACCTCCGGCGCCTCCCCAAGTGGAAGCGGCCCGACCGCGAGGGGGCGCTCCCCGAGCCGTGGCCCGGCCGCTGGTCGCTGGCGCGGTCACGGAGCGTCCTCGGTCCCGAGCGCGACGAGAGCACGCTCGCCGCCGACGTCGCGCGGCAGTGGCTCGCGCGCTACGGCGTGGTGGCGCGCGACTGGTGGCGTCGCGAGCGCCCGGCCGTCCCCTGGCGCGCCGTCTACCTGGAGCTCAAGCGCCTCGAGTTCCGCGGCGAGGTGCGCCGCGGCTACTTCGTCCGCGGCCTCGCCGGCGCCCAGTTCGCGCTCCCCGAGGCGGTCGAGGCGCTGCGCGCGCCGGCGGGGGACGCGCCCGTCGTCATGGCGGCGAGCGATCCGGCGAACGCGTATGCGCTGCCGATCGCGGCGGGCGAGGCGCGCGCGCGGGCGCCGCGCACGCGCGGACGCTCGGCGCTCCTCGTCACCCGGCGCGGTGTCGTCGTGCTCACGGCGGACCGCCGCGGCCGATCGGTGCGCGTGCACGCCGACGCGACGCGCGGCGAGATCATCGCCGCCGCCGGCGCCCTCGCCCGGCATCTCGTCGAGGCGGCCGAGGGCGGGGCGCTGCGCGACATCGTCGTCGAGACGATCGACGACGCGCCCGCCGGGGCCAGTCGCCACCTCGCCGCCTTCCTGGCCGCCGGGTTCCGCCGGACCACCGGCGGGCTGCGCTGGTACGCCTCGCGCTAGGTCGCGCGCTCCATCGCGACCTCCTCCTCGAGGCTCTCGCGGTCGCGGAAGATCGTCGCCAGCGCCAGCGTGCGGCCGTCCTTCTCGAAGCGCACCGCGACGTCGCGATCCGCCGGCACCCCGTCCACCTTCGCCTCGTCCCACGCGGTGGCGTGGCCGACGTAGTTGATGCTCACGTCGTAGTGCATGCTCCAGAAGAAGGGGACCTCGTCGAAGCGCTCGTTCGCGCCGAGGATGTTGCGCGCCGCCGTCTGTCCCTGCCGCTCGGCGACGACCCAGTGCTCGACGCGGATCCGCTCCCCCGTGTGCGGATCGGGCCAGCGCGCGATGTCGCCCGCCGCCCAGATGCCGGGCGCGCTCGTGCGCAGGTGCTCGTCCACGACCACGCCGTTGTCGATCGCCAGCCCTGCGTCCCGCGCGAGGTCGATCCGCGGCTTCACGCCGACGCCGATCACCACCAGCTCGGCGGGAATCCGCTCGCCGTTCTTCAACACGACCTCCGACGCCTCGATCCGGGCGGCGGTCTGCTGGAGGTGGAAGCGCACCCCCTTCTCGCGGTGCAGCGACTCGATGAACCGCCCGAGCTCCGCGCCCATGACCCGCTCGAGGGGGAGCGCCTCGGGGGCGACGACGTGCACCTCGAGGCCGCGCGCCGTCAGCGACGCCGCCGTCTCCAGCCCGATGAAGCTGCCGCCGATCACCACGGCGCGCTTCGCTCGTTTGGCGGCGGCGACGATGGCGCGGCTGTCGGCGAGCGTGCGCAGGTAGTGGACGTGCGGCAGCTCCGCGCCCGCGAGCGGCAGCCGGACCGGCTCCGCGCCCGTCGCGAGCAGCAGCGCGTCCCAGGACACGGGCGCCTGGCCGTCGAGCTCCACCCGCTGCCCGCCCACGTCGATGCGCGTGGCGCGGGCGCGTACGATCTCGATGCCGTGCTCCGCGTAGAAGCCCTCCGGGCGGAGCGGGATCCACTCCTCGGGCGCGTTCCCCGCGAGATAGTCCTTCGACAGGTTCGGCCGGTCGTAGGGCGCGCTCTCGTCGTGGTCGATCATGACGATGCTGCCGCCGTAGCCCTGCCGGCGCAGCATCTCCGCGGCGGCGGCGCCCGCCGCGCCGGCGCCGATGATGACCACGCGCGCCGGCGCGTGCGCCGGATCGCCGCGGACGAATGCCGAGCGCGCGAGCGGCTCCCGCTCCTTCTTCCCGCTCACGTAGATCCGGCCGTCGCGCTGCTCCACGTGCCAGCAGGGCACCGGGTTGAGCGCCGGCGCGCGCACCGCCTCGCCCGTGCGCAGGCTGAAGCAGGCGTGGTGCCAGGGACAGCGCACCGTATCCCCGACGAGGAGCCCCTCGGCGAGGGGGCCGCTGTAGTGCGTGCACGTCGCGCCGACGGCGAAGACCTCGCCCCCCGCGCGCGCGAGCAGCACCGCGTCGCCATCGGCATGGCCCAGGAGCATCGCGCCCTCGCCGAGCGAGCGTGCGTCGATGCCCTGCGTCAGATCGGGACCGCTCGGCTTCTGGTCTTGCTCACCCATCCCATCCTCCACGTTTGCGTCCGTATCGGCTCGTCGTAGCTTGTCTCTCGCCTTCAACCTTCACCCGGCGCCCCGATCATGGAAGAACTCCGCTATCCGACGGGCCGGTTCCAGCGGCCCACCGAGTACGGCGACCGCCAGCGTCGCGAGTACATCGACACGATCGCCTCCACTCCCGCTCGCATGCGCGAGGCCGTGCAGGGGCTCGTCGATGCCCAGCTCGACACGCCCTATCGCCCCGACGGCTGGACCGTGCGGCAGATCGTGCACCACGTGCCGGACAGCCACATGAACTCGTACGTCCGCTTCCGGCTCGCGCTGACGGAGGATACGCCGACCATCAAGCCCTACCTCGAGGCACGCTGGGCCGAGCTGCCTGACGCGAGGACGATGCCCGTCGCGCCGTCGCTGGAGCTGCTCGACGGCCTGCACCAGCGCTGGGTCACCCTGCTCCGCGCCATGAGCCCCGCCGACTTCTCGCGCACGCTCGACCACCCGGAGCACGGCATCCTGCCGCTCGACTTCTTCCTCGCGCTGTACGCGTATCACGGGCCGCACCATGTCGCCCAGATAACGGGCCTGCGCAAGCGCATGGGCTGGTAGGCGGTCCGCGCCAGACCTACCGCCCGCGACGGATTCCCCTATGTCCGCTCCATCCGGCGCGGGCTAGTGTGGCGATTGGCACTTCCGCGCGAGCGGAAGCGCCCGTGCGCTCGCGCCACCAGTGACGCGCGGAGTACGCGATGCGGCGCCGCTCCGTCCCGTCGGCCTCCGGGCGCACGACTGCGCGACAAGGAGGGTCCGATGAAGATCCTGGAAGAGGTCACCGCGAAGGTGAAGACCGCGGTCGAGCAGAAGGTGCCGTCGAGCGACATCCTGATGACGCTCGTCGAGTTCCTGAAGCGGCCCGACTTGGGCGGCCTGCCGGGACTCGTGCAGAAGTTCGAGAAGGCCGGCCTGGGCCAGCAGATCCAATCGTGGATCGGCAAGGAGACGCCCCTCCCGATCACACCCGACGAAGTCACTCGCGCGCTCGGCAGCACCGAGATCGCGGACATGGCGGCGAAAGTCGGAGTGCCGACCGAGGAGCTGACACGCCACGTCGCCGAGCTGCTGCCCACCGCGGTGAAGCAGTTCGCGCCCGGTGTCGAAGCGCCGGCGGGCGGCATCATGGGCGAGATCGGCTCGTTCATCAAGGACAAGCTCGCCAAGTGAATACGCGAGCTCGTCCCCAACCGACGGGGCATGCCATGACCGCACATTTCGAGATCAAGAACGCCGGCAACGGACGCTTCGTCTTCAACCTGAAGGCGGGCAACGGCGAGATCATCCTCACGAGCGGCATCCACGCGACGAAGGATGCCGCGACCGCCGCCATCGCCGAGACGAAGGTCAGCGCGGCGAACGACGCGCTCTTCGAGCGCAAGGTCGGCAAGAACGACAAGCCGTATTTCGTCCTGAAGTCGGCGGCCGGTGACGTGCTCGGAAGAAGCGAGATGTACTCCTCGAGCAAGTCGCTGGAGAACGGGATCGCCTCCGTGACGCGCAACGCGCCGACGGCGACGATCACCGACGTGACGGAGGCGGAGGTCGAAGCCGCGCACGGCTGAGTCGCAGCGCGGATTCGGCGCGCGAGTGCACGCCGAACGAGAGGAAGGGCCGGAACGCTCTCGCGCCCCGACCCTTCCCCCACCAGACCAGTCACGAGTTCCTAGTTCCTAGTTCCTGGTTCCTAGTTCCTAGTTCCTAGTCACTGCCTTTCAGAATGCCAGCACCGCCGAGACCACGAAGCCCTTGAACTGGCCGCCATTGCGGATGTCGGTCGGGTTGAACTCGTTGTAGAACTGCTTCACGTACTCGACCTTCGTGAGCATCAGCGGGGTGACGAACCAGCCGCCGGCGAAGCTCGTGCGGTTGATGTTGATGTCGTGGGTGTAGCCCTGCAGCGTGCCGTTCACGGTGTTGTACCGGCCACCGACGTAGAGCTTGTCCTCGAGGAAGCGGTAGACCAGGTCGTTGTCGATCTGGCGCATGGTGCGGTTCGCCGTCTCCGACGCGCTGCGGCCCGTGGCCGTCTCGAAGTTGCCGAAGTACTCCAGCCCACCGAGCTTGACGAACGGGTTCACGACGTAGGCGTGGACGCTGTTCGAGAAGTTCAGGCCGCTGCGGAGGTTGCCGGACCACGCCGCGCTCGTCGCGTCCTGGTTCTCCAGCACGTCGTAGTAGGGCGAGCCGCCGCGGTCACCGGTGTAGAGCGTGTTGCTCGCCGACTGCGCGTTGGCGTAGACCGAGCCGGTGAGCCGGACGCGCAGGTTCGTCGTGGGCTGCTTGTCGAAGCCGATCTTGCCCAGGAAGCTCGCGCTGCGCTTCTGCGGCGCCGTCACCTGCCCGTGCACCTCGCCGCCCGTGATGCCGCCCATCGCGAGATAGCCGTTGCTGCGGAGGAACACCTCGCCCCCGATCTCCGTCGTGAAGGCATCCATGATCAGGTTGCCGACGAACGGGTTGTACATCGCCTCGCCGTTGTCCGTGCGGCGCGCCTGCTGGTCGCCGTAGTCGATCTGGAAGTGCCCGACCTTCAGGGTCGTGTACTTCATGATGCCGTTGAGGAGCGGGTTGTCGATCGGCGACGCGTCGATGAGGGCGTAGCCGTCCTTCACCCACGTCTCCTGATGGTGCCGCGCCGAGAGGTAGCTCGTCATCGCCACCCGGATCCCCGGGGCGATCTGCGCGTTCACGTACAGGTTGGCCACCGCGTTGTTGAAGCCGTTGCCGATCTGGACGAGCTGGTTCTGGTTCGCCCCGTTCACCACCACCGCGGTGGCCGTGTTGCTGTGCTGCAGCGTCTGGAACTCCTGGGCGAACGCGGCGCCGAAGTTCAGCTTGAAGCCGTCGTAGCCGACCGTGTCCTGCTTCGGCGGCTCGAAGACGTTGATGCCGCGCTGGTCGTTCGGCCGGTAGTGCTGGATGACGGTCGGCGGCACCAGCATCGCCGCGGACTGCGACGCCTCACCCTTCTTCGCCGCGGTGCTCGCGGCCGTATCGTTCGACGCGGTGCTCGTCCCCGTCGTGCCCTCCTGCTGCGCGAACGCCGGCAGGGCGAAGAGGGGGAGCAGCAGCGCGGCTGCGGCAAGCCTGGAAGTGTGTCTCATACGATCTCCGATCACGCTCGGTATCTGGTGGGGGTGCAACGGAAAGCAGCGAGTGGCGGTACGGATCGCGTGGGCTATCGGCTGGCGACCGCCTGCGACGCGTTGACATAGAGCTCGAACTTCACGACGACCTTGTTGTCGGTCTTCAGCGTCCCGAACATCGCGGTCGGCGGCTGGATGCCGTAATCGGTCATCAGGATGGGCACGCTGCCCTGCGCCTTGACCGTCCCGTCGGCGAGCCGCTCGGCGGTCATCTCGATCCGGACGGTGCGCTCCTCGCCGGCGATCTGGAGCTTGCCGACGGCGTCCACCGTGTACGCGTTCGCCGCGCCCGGCGTCGACTGGAAGCTCGCGACGGTGTAGCTGATCGTCGGCGCCTTCTCGACCTTGAGCGCCTTGTACATGTTCTTGTCCATGCCGCCGTGCTCGCACTTCAGGCTCGTCACGGGGATCCTGATCTCGGCCTTCGCCAGCGCCTTCGCGAAGTCGGCGGTCGTCCTGAACGACGGATCGGCGTCGATCGTCGCGTCGATCGCGGCGGACTTGCACTCCCAGCCGTGCAGGTTCGAGCCGCCCTGCAGCAGGAGCTTGCTGTCGGAGCGAGCGGACAGGCGAACGGTCGACTGCGCCTGGGCGAATGAGCCAGCCAGTGCGAGGAGCGCGAGGCTCGTCAGCGTGCTTTTCATCATCGGGGGATTCTCCTCTTCGAGGCTCGAGCCGTCGCGGTAGGGGATGGTGCGTCGCGTGTCGTCGAGCCGACGTCCTTCTTGTGCGGGAGAAGCTAGGTCTGGCCCAACACGGCTTCTGTCGTCCGCGAGAGGAACTTTCGTGAGGCAGTCGGTGAGGAGAGGCCGGGGCCCATGCACCACGCGTTTGTCGGGCGTCGCCTCACAACGCCGCGAATCCCGAGCGCCCACGCTGGCATCGTGAGCCAGCCACAGCCGCGCCGGTGCGCGCCGTCACACGCGCGCTGGGCCGCAGCGCACGCATTTAACGGGGAACTACCCAGCTCGTCTTCACTCCCAGACAGCGGCTCGTCGCCGCATCACCGGGCTCCCGGCCCATCACTGTGGAGTGTGCCCCATGCGTTCAGTCAGAGTCCTCGTCACCGCGTCCGCACTGCTCGCCGGTGTCACCCTCGCTGCCGGTGCCCAGGCGCCCGCGCAGCCCGGCAATCCGTCGCTGCACGCTCCCGCGCCCGTCGCGGCGAACCGGAACATGCGCAGGGATGCGCGCGACCTTCGGAATGACCGGCGCGATGTGCGCGGCGATCGGCACGACGTGCGCAGCGATCGCGCGGATCGCCGGGCGGACCGCCGCGACGTGAAGCGCGACGCGCGCGCGCTCCGTCAGGAGCGGAGGGAAGGGGACAGGAGCGGCGCGAAGGCGCAGCGGAAGGACCTGCGCGCGGACCGCCGCGACCTGCGCGGGGATCGCCGCGACGCGGCGCGCGACCGGCACGACGTCAGGCGCGACCGCCGCGATACGCGGCACGACGCGCGGGACCTGCGCCGCGATCGCAAGGGACGTTAGGCGCTTCCGCGCGGGCGGGCGGCGCCAGGGCGACTGGCGCCGGACGGACCGATGGCGATCCTGGCTATCGCCTGGTCTTCTCCCTCGCCGTCTGCCGCCGCCCGCCCTGCGCGCGCGCCGTCCCGGGCGCCGCCGTACGCGCCCAGCACCGCAGCACCTCCGCCACGCTCCACGCCTGCGCGATGCATCCGCGCGGCGTGTACGGCGGCTCGGCATCGAAGATCTCGCCGATCGTGCCGATGCCGAACTCGTCGAGCGCCGCGATGCATCCCGACAGGAACGATCGCGCGCCCTCGGTGTCGCCCGGGTGCACGCGCAGCCAGGCGTCGATCCACGGCCCGATGAGCCACCCCCACACGGTGCCCTGGTGGTAGGCCGCGTCGCGCGCCCGCAGGTCGCCGAAGTAGCGCTGCTTGTAGTCCCCCTCGCGCGGCGCGAGTGACCGCAGGCCCACCGGCGTGAGCAGCCGCTCCGATACGACGTGCAGCACCGACTCCCACCGCTCCTGCTCGAGCACCGGGTGGTCGAGCGAGATCGAGAAGATCTGGTTGGGGCGGCACTGCGCGCAGTCGCCGTGCTCGCCGTCCACGTAGTCGTAGAGATAGCCGCGCTCCGGGATCCAGAAGCGCGCATTGAACGAGGCGCGCACCTGCTCCGCGCGTTCGGCGATCTCGCGCGCGCCCGCGTCGCCGCGCTCCTCGCGGAGCCACGTCTCGAGCAGCCGCAGCGCGTTGTACCAGAGCGCGTTGATCTCCACCGCCTTCCCGCGGCGCGGCGTCACGACCCAGTCCTCGACCTTCGCGTCCATCCACGTGAGCTGATAGCCCTCGGCGCCCTGGCGCAGCAGGCCGTCCTTCGGATCGACGCCGATGCCGAAGCGCGTGCCGCCGACGTGGCGCGCCACGATCTCCTGCAGCGTCGGCAGGAGCTGCACGAGCATGAAGCGGTCGTCCGTCCACGCGACGTACCGGTGCAGCGCGTGGAAGAACCACAGCGTCGCGTCGGCCGTGTGATACAGTCCCTCGTTGCTGCCGTCGGGGAACATGTTCGGGATGAGCCCCTCGCGGACGTAATGCGCGAAGGTGCGGAGGATGAACGCCGCCTCGCGCTGCCGCCCCGTGACCAGCGTCAGCCCCTCCAGGCTGATCATCGTGTCACGGCCCCAGTCGGTGAACCAGTGGTAGCCCGCGATCACCGAGCGGATCTCGTCGCCCGTCGCGGCGGCCCGCGCGGTGTCCGCCGCTCGTCCGATCGGCGTGAAGATGAACTGGTCCGCGGCGAGCACGAGCTCCGACGCGACCTCGTCGCGAGCGGCGGGCGCGGCCGCGGAGATGAGCCGCCGCCGGCGCTCGACCTCCCGCTGCAGCATCTCCGCCGGCGACATCGCCAGCATCACGTCCTCCGGTTCCGTGCTGGCCACGAAGCTCACCGGCGCGTCCTTCGTCAGCCGCACGGTGAGGTGGCCCGGCGCCCAGAGCGTGCCGCGGAACTGGTAGCCGCGGCTCTCCTCCACCGGATACAGGAACTCGCTGGTGACGCGCGCGTCGGCCGTGAACGACGACGGCGCGTCGAGGACGCACATCTGCAGCGCCGGGAGCGCGAGCGGCGACTCGACGCGGATCTCGTGCAGCCGGCCGGAGGTGAGGAATTCGTAGCGCACGCGCTGCGGCGACTGCAGCGGCGTGTTGACCGGATCCTCGTAGGCGCGGAAGTGCACCGCCGGATGCAGCTCGAGATCCACCGCGTCGCCGCTCAGCAGCCGGTAGATGATGCACACGGTGTTCTGCTTGTGCGGCATGAGCACCCGCCGCTCGACCTGCACGCCCTCCCAGTCGTAGCGCCAGACGGGGAGCCCGGCCTCGAGACGGAAGTCGGCGAGCCGGCTCGCGATGTCCGGATCGAGCCGGCCGCCCGCCTGCTCGACGGCGCTGAGGTAGGTGAACCGCCCGTCCGGGAGGCAGAGCCGTTCCCCGAGATGGTTGAGCATCAGCGTGCGGCCGAGTGGATTGGGGAGCGCCGCGACGAGCAGCCCGTGATAACGGCGCGTGATCACGCCGGCGACGGTGCTCGACGCGTAGCCGCCAAGGCCGTTCGTCACCAGCCACTCGGAGCCGACGAGCTTCGCCGCCCCGTTGTCCGCGCCCCGCGGAATGTCCAGCGGGCGCACCACCCTATCGATCAGCCGCCGCATGGGAAGTCATGGTGAGCAGGACGGCGGCTTCGGCCGGTATCCACCAGCCGTCGGCCTCCGTGTCCAGGGGGGGAGTTCCATTGCCGCCGTAGCGCGGGTGCTCCGACGACCAGCACACGCGCCAGCGCGCACCGGCCGGCGTGCCGACGAGCGGCTCCGGCCAGGGATGCGGGTGCAGCCGCCGACCGAGGTTCACGACGAGCAGGCGATCGCCGGCCGCAGCGCTCCAGCGGAGGACGAACGCCTCGTCGGTGATCACGCTGCCGTCCAGCATGTGCTCCTCGCGCGCGCGCAGCACGGGATCGCTGCGTCGCAGCGCGAGCAGGTCGCGATGGAGGGCGACGTCCGCCTCGTGCGCCACGCGCTCGAGCCAGTCCAGCTTGCACCGCGTGAAGGTCTCCGGATCGGCGGGGTCGGGGAGCTGCGCGCGCCCCTCCGGCGTGGAGAGACTCGGGAACTGCGCGAGGAACTCGTCGCGCCCCTTCTTCACGAGGCGCGCGAGCTCCGGCTTGTGATCGGCGAAGTAGAGGAAGGGCGCCGACGCGGCGAACTCCTCTCCCATGAAGAGCATCGGCGTCTGCGGGAGCAGGAGGAGGAGCGCCGTCATCGCCCGGTAGCGCCCCGGGCTCGTGCTCTCGCGCACCCGCCGACCGCTCATCGAGTTCGCGAGCTGGTCGTGGTTCTGGATGAACTGCACGAAGTGCTCGGCGGCCATGTCGCGCGCCGGCGTGCCGCGCCGCTTGTGCTGCCAGGCGTACCACACGCCCTGGTACAGGAAGCCGTACTTCGCCGCCGACACGAGCTCCTGCGCGGATCCGCGATACCCGCTGTAGTACGCCTCGTCGCGCCCCGTCAGCGCGACGCGGGCCGCGTGATGGAAGTCGTCGTTCCACACGGCGTCCAGTCCGTACCCGCCCGCGTCGGTGGGGCACAGGAGCTTCGCCTCCTGCGGTTCGTTCTCGCCGACGACGATCGTGTGCCGGCCGCGCGCGGCGCGGCGCACGGTGTCGGTGATGTCCGCCAGGATGTGGCGCTCGGAGTCGTCGAAGATCTGCTGCGTCGCGTCGAGACGCAGGCCGTCGAGATGGAACTCCTCGATCCAGTAGGCGACGTTGGTCAGGACGTACTCGCGCACCGGCGCCGAATGCTCCTCGTCGAAGTTGAGCGCGTCCCCCCACTCCGTCTTGTGCCGTCGACTGAAGTACCAGTCGGAGAACTCGCGCAGGTAGCAGCCGTCCGGGCCGAGGTGATTGTAGACGACGTCGAGGATCACGCCGATCCCCGCGGCGTGGGCCGCGTCGACGAAGGCGCGGAAGTCGTCGGGCACGCCGTACAGGTGCGTGGGCGCGTAGAGATCCACCCCGTCGTAGCCCCAGCCGAAGCGCCCGGGAAACTCGGCCACCGGCATGATCTCGACGACGGTGATGCCCGTGTCCGCGAGATGCGGGAGCTGCTCGATCGCCGCACGGAAGGTGCCCCCCGTCGTGAACGTCCCGACGTGCAGCTCGTAGATCACCTGCCCCGGCAGCGCGACGCCGTTCCACGAGGCGTCGGTCCACGGGTAGCGCGTGGCATCCACCACCTGCGAGGGACCGTGCGGGCCCGCCGGCTGGAATCGCGACGCGGGATCGGGGTAGGAGCGCCCCCCGTCGAGCCGCAGGAGATAGAGCGACCCGACGCTCGCGTCCCGTACGGGTCCGGAGAAGTAGCCGTCGCCTTCGCTCTCGAGTGAAGTGGCTGCGCCGGGGCTGCCGTCCGGGGTCGTGAGCACGACCTCGACCGAGCGGCACCGTGGAGCCCACACGCGGGCGTGAACCACGCCGTCAGGCGAAAGCTCGAGTCCGATCGGGTAGCGTTTCCGCGGCGGCATTATCCCGGTGACACGCGCACGATCGGTACCACATCGGGTGGCCGGCGCGCGGCGCGATGAGCGCGAAGCGTGGGAGCATCGCGCGCGGACTGATCGGTAGCGGACGCGCGTCGCCGCACCAGACCCGATTGGCTCCCGCGGAACGGCGAGTGCAGGCTGCGATGAACCCGGCCGACCGCTTTCGAGTATCACCGAAGGTGCGCCTGAATCGTCAGGGCACTGATGGCATTCGACCTTTCGCGCGCCCGCCGGGCGCGGTACACTTTCCGGAGAGCTTAACCCGGCATGCCGCGTCCTCAGTCCTCCCCGAACACGGAACGCGCTAATCCCGCGTCCCGCGAAGAGTTACTTCTCGCCGCCGAGCGTGGCGCCGCAAGCCACGGGCTGGAGCTCCTGGCCGAGCTCGGCGAGCGTCCGGGGGGGCCGGCGGCATATCTCGCGACGGAACAGGGCGGCTCGCGGACGCTCGCCGTGGCGATCGTCTCCCCGCTCCCCGAGTCGGACGGGTTCGACTTCGCGATCGCCCACGAGCTGGACTCGTCCATCCCAGGCCCGACCACGTCGTGCCGCGAGTGCGGCCGGCAGGTGGACGGCTGGAGCCGCTTCTGCCCCTGCGGCAGCGATCTCTCCGGCGTGGCAGCCCCCGACGACCAGGCGCGCCAGGCGCTCTTCGACCGCGTGCACCAGGCGACCATCGGCGAGTGCGAGGTGCTCGGCGCTATTCCCTACGCGGCGGGTGGCGGGCTCGCCTTTTTCGGCAAGTCGAGCGATAGTGGCGCCATAGTGACGCTCTGGGTGCGACAGGAAGGCGTTTTCGAGGACGATTCGCCGCGACTGGCCGTCGCCACGTCCGCGCCGCTGACGCCGCTCAGCGCGATCTCGGCGGAGATCCCCGCCGCCACGGCCGCGTCCCCCGCGGGAACGTCGCTGCCGCCGAGCGGCATGGGCTCCGGCTTTCTCGCTCGGCAGCCCACGCCGAAGACCCTGCAGGTCGTCGCCGTTCCGAAGGTCTGCCCCCAGTGCGGCGCCGAATACGAGACGGGCTCGCGCTTCTGCCCCGCCGACGGCTCACCCCTCCGCCCCAAGGTCAGCACCGATCCGCTCGTCGGCCGCATCATCGCCGAGCGGTACATCGTGCTCAAGCGCCTGGGCGAAGGGGGGATGGGCCGGGTGTATCTCGCCGAGCACGTGAAGATGAATCGCCAGTGCGCGATCAAGGTCATGAGCGCGGCGCTGGTGAACGACGCGGAGTCCGCCAAGCGCTTCGCTCGCGAGGCCTCGAGCGCGGCCCGCGTCATCCATCCGAACGTCGCCGCCGTGTTCGACTATGGCGAGAGCGACGGCCTCGTGTACATCGTCATGGAGCACGTGGACGGCGAGCCGCTGTCCCGTCTTCTCGAGCGCGAGCGGCTGCTGCCACCGCACCGGGCGCTGGACATCTGTCGCCAGGTGCTCGACGGCCTCGCCGCGGCACACGAGCTCGGCATCGTCCACCGGGACCTCAAGCCCGACAACATCATCGTCACGCAGGCGCGGAACGGGCGCGAGGTGGCGAAGGTGGTGGACTTCGGCATCGCGAAGGCGATGCAGGAGGGCGAGGAATCGCTCACGCGCACGGGGCTGGTGATCGGCACCCCCGAGTTCATGAGCCCGGAGCAGCTCCTCGGCGATCCGGTCGACGCGCGCAGCGACGTCTACAGCCTCGGCTGCATCCTGTACCAGATGCTCACCGGGACACCCGCGTTCCAGGCGACGACGCGCGAGCAGATGATCAAGCGCCGGCTCACCGAGGATCCGCCGCACCCGCGCGTCGTCAACGCCGAGGTCTCGCCGGCGCTCGATGCCGTGGTGCATCGGATGCTCGCGCGAGCGCCGGACGAGCGGTACCGGACGACCGCGGAGGTCCGCGACCTTCTCGCTCCGGACCGCGCGCTGGTACTGCCGCCACAGACCATGTACCGGCCGACGCCGCGCAGCGCGCCCACGCTCATGCTGGAGACGCTCGCCCAGGAGACGACGGAGCGCATGACGCGCCGCGTGCCGACGCGGCGGGCGCAGGTCGTGGGCGGCGTCGCGGCGGGGCTGCTCGTGCTCGGCGCGGCGGCGGGGCTCGCGCTTCGCGGGCGACCGCGCCCGAGCCAGGCGGCGCCCAGCAATCCGGTGCCCTCGGTGCAGCCGTCGGTGAAGACCGCCGCGCTGGTGCCCGAGGGCGCATCTCGCCTCCTGAAGGTGCCGGCGCCCGCGGCCACGCAGACGAAGGCGACGGCGGACAGCGCGCGGCACACGGCGGCGAAGGCCGCGTCGAGCAGCAAGCCGTCGGCGCCCAAGCTGTCGCCCGACGAGCAGGCGGCGCGCGCGATCGTCGACGCCTATCGCAAGGCGATCGATTCCGGCAAGATCGATCGCATGCTGGCGGTCTATCCCGGACTGCCGGGCGACCAGCAGGAGATGTGGACGCAGATGTTCAAGGGGACGAAGCACATGCGGGCGCACGTCTCCTATCGCCGCGTCCGGATCGACGGCACGCAGGCGGACATCGACTTCACGATCCGGCTGACGTACACCTGGCCCAACAACCAGCCCGGCGACACGCGAGCGCTGCTGTACCACGCGCGCATGGAGAAGCAGGATGGCAGCTGGGCGCTGGTGGAGCTCAAGCCGCAGCACTGAGCGCGCGCGGGCGCGCGCCGCTCACTTCTTGCCGATGGCCGCGCGCAGGTCGTCCGTCGCCTCGGCGAGCAGCTTCGCGTCGTAGCCCACCGCCCACTCGTCGCCGCGGCGCCAGTTGGCCTCGACGGTGACCTGCGCCTGCTTCCACTCCTCCCCGATGAAGCGCACGACCACGCGCGTGCGGTAGCGCAGGTCGGGCACGCCGTCGTGCACGGAGCTGGCCTGCCACGTCGTCATCAGGAACCCGGCGTGCGGGTCGCTGACGTCCACGGCGAACTTCTGCGCGAGCGCGTCGGTGGCGGCCTTGAACAGCGCGGGCTTGAGCCACCCCTCGCGCACCTCGAACTGCCGCGTCGTCTTCGCCTCGGCGGTGGATTCGACGAAGCTGGCCGGGGGCGTGGAGGGAACGGGGGCGACGGCGGGCGTATGCGCCGCGGCGTGCGCGGCGTGCGCGCAGGCAACGGGACCAGCGACGGGAAGGAGGAGCGAAAGCAGCAGGCGCGCGGCGCGATTCGTCGCTCGCGCGCCGGATGATGGCAGGACCGGATCCATGAGCACGCCCGAACATTGGCGCCGTGCCGGGCATGTCGCCAGTGCGTGCTTCGCACCGCGCGGACGCGCGAGGTCACAAAAAACCGGGAATTCCCGACGGTCGCCGCTGTCGTTCCACGGACCGCCGCGCACCCGCTGAATGTTAGCGTGAGTCGAGATCAGCGGAGTGCGACCAATGCCGAGCACCTCTACGACGTCCACGTACCTGCCTCTCGCATCCACGCCGCCACGGCCACCGTGCGCGGACATCGCCCATCTGCCGCACGCGACGCGCACCCGCCTCGATGCCGGCGCCGTGCTGCGCATCGGGGAACCCGACAAGACCGCCGTCTGCGTCGAGAGCGGCGCGCTGGCCGTCGAGGTCCTGGATCCGCAGCACGGCTCGTCGATCATCGAGGTCCTGGGGGCGGGGGCGTGCTGCTCCGACGTCCTGCGGGCACGGACGCCGCCGCGCGCGAAGAGCTCGATGGTCGCGCTCGTGCCGACGTCGGTGCTGCTCGTCCCGGTGAGCACGTTGCTCGACCACGTCGTGTCCAGCAGCACGACGGCGACGGAGTTCTTCAAGTCCTGGTCGGAGCGGTACCGCGGCTGGGCGGAGCGGCTGGCGCTCCTGCGGGTCAAGAGCCCGCTGCGCCGCACCGCCGGGACGCTGCTCTACCTGGTGGAGCAGATGGCGCAGCAGTGCCCGCTCGCGCCGGGCCAGCGGATCCTGCTGACGCAGGACGTGATCGCCCGGATCGCCGACCTGTCGCGGCAGACGCTCAACCGCGAGCTGCAGCGGCTGCAGGCGGCCCGGATGGTCCGGCTCGGCCGGTCGATGGTGTGTGTGCTGGACATCGACCAGCTCCAGGCGGTGTACGACGGCGACCTGGCGCCGAAGGGAGACGCCCCGCCGGTCCCGTGCCAGCTGCTGAACCCGAGCGATCCACTGGAGTGTCATCCGGTGACGCACAGGGTGCATAACTGAGCGGGAGGCGGGAGGCGGGAGGCGGGGAGGGAGGAGGGACGAGTACGTACGCCGTTGGTTCTCGGTCGTTGGTCGTTGGCCAGCCGCTCGGGATGCCACGAGAAGCATCCCGAGAGGCCCGCGAAGAACCATGAACCAATGACCAATGACCAGCGGCCGGACGATGCCCGACGGCGTCGTTTCTCGTCCCTCGTCCTCGTCCCTCGTCCCTCTGTGATCTGCGTCGCATCCGGGCCTGCGGCTCTGTCCGCCGTCGCCCGACAAAGGCCAGCGGTTGCCCGACAGCCGACGTAGGTAGGGCCTGTTAGGCTCACCCGCGGGCTGTCTTTGCGCCCGATGCACAAGTCGGTACCTTCCACGGCGCCTGGGCTCCCTACCCCACGCTCCCTCCAGTCGTCCCATCCATGCGAATCAGCGTTCCGGCGGAAGTCGTTCCGCACGAGCAGCGTGTCGCGCTCGCGCCCGACAGCGTCGCCCGGCTCGTGAAGCTCGGTCTCGAAGTCGCAGTCCAGCAGGGCGCCGGCGTCGCGGCAGGATTCCGCGACGAGGCGTACACCGCCGCAGGGGCGACACTCGTCCCCGACGCCGCCGCTGCCTTCCGTGGCGGCGCGGTGGTCGTGAAGGTCCAGCCTCCCACGCGCGACGAGGTCGCCCTCATCCCGGCGGGGACGACGCTCATCAGCCTCCTGCGCCCGGGACACAACCCGGAGCTTTACGGGCTGCTGGCCAAGCGCGGCATCACTGGGCTGGCGCTCGAGCTGGTCCCGCGCATCACGCGCGCGCAGTCGATGGACGTGCTGTCGTCCCAGAGCACCGTCGCCGGCTACAAGGCCGTCCTGATCGGCGCCGCGGAGCTGAACAAGTTCCTGCCGATGCTCACGACGGCGGCGGGGAACATCACGCCGTCGAAGATCTTCATCATCGGCGCGGGCGTGGCAGGCCTCCAGGCGATCGCCACGGCGCGCCGACTCGGCGCGGTGGTCTCGGCGTTCGACGTCCGCCCCGCGGCGAAGGAGCAGGTGCAGAGCCTCGGCGCCAGCTTCGTCGCGACGGAGCTGGTGAGCGAGTCGGCGGAGGCGACGGGAGGCTACGCGCGCGCACAGACGCAGGACGAGCAGCAGCGGACGCTCGCGGCGGTCGCGGCGCACATCCGCGACATGGACATGGTCGTGACCACCGCCCAGATCCCCGGCCGTTCCGC
This sequence comes from uncultured Gemmatimonadota bacterium, assembly GCA_946480295.1. Next base: position 1,443 of record CAMLIT010000086.1, on the reverse strand, counting down.
GCCGCGCCTCGTCACCGCCGACATGGTGAAGGCGATGCGCCCGGGCGCGGTGATCGTGGACCTCGCCGCGGAGACGGGGGGCAACTGCGAGCTCACCTGCGCCGGCGAGACCCAGCGCGTGCACGACGTCACGATCATGGGCCCGCTGAACCTCGCGGCGACCGTGCCGTTCCACGCCAGCCAGATGTTCGGGCGCAACCTGCTCGAGCTCCTCAAGCACCTCGTGAAGGACGGCGCCCTGAACCTCGACCTGCAGGACGAGATCACGGGCGCGATGGTCGTCGTCCACGACGGCCAGATCCGCTACTCGAAAGCCGGCAGCTGACCCGAGGCGCCACCAACATGCTCGTTCTCGAACTCTACGTCTTCGTGCTCGCGGCGTTCACCGGATACATGGTGATCTCGAAGGTGCCGCCGCTGCTCCATACGCCGCTCATGGCGGCGACCAACGCCATCGCCGGCATCTCGCTGGTGGGCTCGCTCATCGCGGCGGGCGCGGCCAAGAACGAGGTGGCGACGATCCTCGGCTTCGTCGCGGTGGTCGCCGCGACCTCGAACATCATCGGCGGCTTCCTCATCGTCGACCGCATGCTGAAGATGTTCAAGCGCGACACCGGTCCGAAGGCGGCGCCGACGACCGCCGACACCGGCGCGAAGGGCAACGGGGCGGGAGGGCGCGCATGACGCTCGCGCTCCTCCAGGCGGCGCCGGAATCGCTGGCCGGACGGGATTACTTCATCCAGGCCAGCTATCTCACCGCGTCCGTCCTCTTCATCCTCGGACTGCGCATGCTCACGCGCCCCGACCGGGCGCGGCGCGGGATGCAGCTCGCCGCGGCGGGCATGCTGTTCGCCGTCATCGGCACGCTGCTGAACCACACGATCATCGACTACCGCTGGATCGCGGCGGGGCTCGCCCTCGGCATCATCATCGGCTACCCGATGGGGATGTGGGTGCCGATGACGGCGATGCCGCAGCGGATCGCGCTCTCGCTGACGCTGAGCGCCCTCGCCGCATCGCTCGTCGGCGTCGCCGAATACGTGACCGTGATGCACGAGGGCGGCGTGCCGACGCACGCGACGATGACCGCCCTCGGCTTCGAGATCATGCTCGGCATGGTGACCGTCGGCGGCACGCTCGTCGCCGCGGGCAAGCTGCAGGAATGGATCTCGTCGAAGCCGGTGCAGTTCCCGGGGCAGAAGATCTTCAACGGCCTGCTCTTCGCCGCCATGATCGTGCTGTTCGCGCTGCTCATCGCGAATCCCGGGCGGCAGGACCTGTTCTACGCGCTGATCGGGTTGTCCTTCCTGTTCGGCATCCTGCTCGTCCTGCCGATCGGCGGGGCGGACATGCCCGTCGTCGTCGCGCTGCTGAACTCCTACTCCGGCCTCGCCTCGTGCGCGACCGGGTTCGCGATCGGCAACGTCATCCTGATCATCAGCG
>CAMLIT010000085.1 GCA_946480295.1 uncultured Gemmatimonadota bacterium | reverse complement strand
TCGTGGAGCTTCGTCGGCGCCGGGCTGCGCCTCTCGGCGGAGCTGCTCGGCCCCGAGTACTCGATGGCGTGGAACACCCTCGACACGGGGCTCAAGCTCTTCTTCAGCCGCGAGGTGAAGGGGAGGGCGGGGGAGGACCTCGTGGAGAAGCAGAACGCCGAGGTCGGCCAGATGCCCGTCGTCGCGAACGAGGCGGTGGCCTACGGCTACGAGGCGGAGGATCGCCACTTCGTGCGCGTGTTCCTCGGCAAGGAGCAGCCGCGGCTCACCTTCCAGGACGGCGTGGAGGTGGTGCAGGTGCTCATGACGGCGTACATGAGCGCCGAGCAGGGGAAGACGCTCGCCTACCCGCCGCGCGGGGTGGACAAGTTCGTGCCGGCGGTGGCGAAGGGCGAGTGGCACCCCTGATCGTCGAAGCCGCGGTCGAGGGCCTGCACGAGGCCCTCGCCGCGGCGGAGATCGGCGCGGAACGCATCGAGCTCTGCGCCGATCTCGCGGTGGGCGGCACGACGCCGAGCGCGGGGACGATCGCGCTCGCCTGCGAGCGGCTGCGCGTGCCGGTGTTCGTGATGATCCGGGCGCGCGGGGGCGACTTCACCGTCTCGTCCCTCGAGCACGAGATCATGGTGCGAGACGTGATCCAGGCGCGCACGGCCGGGGCGCACGGCGTGGTGCTCGGCATCCTCACTCCTGAAGCGCGCGTGGACGTGACCCGCACGCGCGCGCTGGTGGAGGCCGCGCACCCGCTCCCCGTCACCTTCCACATGGCGTTCGACCGCGCGCGCGACCGCGACGAGGCGCTGGACGACGTGCTCGCGACGGGCGCGACGCGGATCCTCACCTCCGGGGGCGCCGGGCGCGCGGCGCACGCCGTGCCGGTGCTGCGGGGTCTCGTTCGGCGCGCCGAGGGCCGCCTGACGATCGTGGCGGGGGGCGGGGTGGTGGGGGAGGACGTCGCGGCGCTCGTGCGGGACGCCGGCGTGGGCGAGGTACACGCCCGGATGACGGACACGGAGCGGATGCGCGGGGTGGTGGGGGCGGCGCGGGCGCTCAGGGGAGCGAACGAGCAGTGACGTAGTGCCGCTGCGCGGCGCAGGAAGGAGTGAAGGAAACGCCCCGGCGCGCCAAGCGCGCCGGGGCCTTCCCCTGACTAGTTCCTGCTTCCTATCCCACTATCTCACTGCTCTTACAGCTCCCACCCCTTCCGGTACTCCCGCGTCAGGTACGCGTTCGCCTCGGGGATGTTCGTCACGCGCATGTTCGCGCCGTCGTACAGGATCTTCCGCGCCTCGCCCGCCCGGCGCGCCACGATGCCGAGGAGCATCGTCTCGGTGAGCTTCGCCGCGTACGAGAAGGGCGAGCTGGCCTCGGTCTTCCCCTTGCACGCCTCCGCCCAGTTGATCTCGTGGGGCACCGTCACGCGCGGGAAGGTGACCGGCACCGCCGCCGCCACCGGGGCCAGCGACTCGGGGTAGACCTTCGGGTTGTCGCCGTAGGTCTCGTACGTCAGGTAGCCCTTCTCGCCGACGAAGATGCCGCCGCCGCCGTCGCCGCCCACCGCCGGCACCTCGGCCGCGATCGGGGGCACGAGGCCGCCGTCGTACCAGAAGAGCTTCACCGGCGGCTGCGAACCGCGCGCGCCGAACTCGTACGTGATCGTCATCGCCAGCGGGTACGAGCCCTTCCCGTTCGGCGAGCCCCACGGCGTCGACGTCGAGACGATGCTCGTCGGGTAGTCGAGGCCGAGCGCCCAGAACGGCTGGTCGATGAGGTGCGCGCCCATGTCGCCGATCGCGCTGACGCCGAAGTCCGGCCAGCCGCGCCAGCTGAACGGGTGGTACACCGGGTGGTACGCCACGTCCGGCCCGCAGCCGAGGAACAGGTCCCAGTGCAGCCCCTCGGGCGGCGTGTGCGTGTCCGTCTCCATCGAGGCGAGGATCGCGTCGTCCACCGTGCGCATGCTCCAGCGCCGCGGCACGGGGTTCGACTGCGACGCCAGCTGCGCCGTGGGGGCCGGGTGCCCCGAGTACGGCCGCGGGATCCCCTGCGCCCAGTAGCGCAGCGGCCGGTCCGTCCAGATGTGGACCTCCTTCACGTTGCCGATGACGCCGGCGGCGATCAGCTCGTTGATGCGCCGCGTGCCGTCGCGCGAGTGGCCCTGGTTGCCCATCTGCGTGACGACCTTCTGCTCCTTCGCCGTCTTCGCGAGGAGCCGCGACTCGTACACCGAGAAGGTCAGCGGCTTCTGGCAGTAGACGTGCTTGCCGTGCAGCATCGCCGCGTGGGCGATCGTCGCGTGCATGAAGTCCGGCGTGGCGATGACGACGCCGTCGTAGTCCTTCTGCCGGTCGAGCATCTGGCGGAAGTCGGAGTACTTCACCGCCTTCTCGTACGCCGACTGGAGCATCTGGGCGTCGGCCTCCTGCTCGGCGGTCTTGCCCTTCCACTGCCGCGTGCGGCCGGCGAGCGAGCGCTCGACGTAGGGGAAGTCGACGTCGACGATGGCGACGAGGTTCTCGCCCCCCTTGAGCAGCGCGCGCAGGTTCTCCATCCCCATGCCGCCGATGCCGACGGAGACGAAGTTGAGCGTGTCGCTCGGCGCCCTGTAGCCCTTGCCGAGAACGTGGCGGGGGACGATCATCGGCGCGACCGCGAGCGCGGCCGCCGCCTTGGTGGCACCGCCGACGAAGTCGCGGCGGGTGATGTCTTTCTTCTCGTCTTCCTTCATGATCCGTGGGTGGAGGAGATTGGACGAAGAATGGACGAACGATGGATCACGCCGCCGGGACGGCGGGCGTGGGCTCGGGCACCGTCTCCGCGGGGAGCGGCTTCGCGCTCGGCCGGAAGAGGAGCCCGAAGAGGACGACGACCACCGCGGCCATCACGGCCGGCGCCAGCCAGATCTGCGTCCAGTTGTGCGTCACCGCGCCGGTCGCGTCGGTGCGCGTGTAGAGCTGCGCGATCGGGCCGGAGACGAGCGAGCCGACGAACTGGCCGGCGCCCAGCGTCACGAACGCGATGAACCCCTGCGCCGCCGCGCGGATCTTCAGGTCGGCGCGCTGGTCGACGTAGATCTGCCCGGTGACGAAGAAGAAGTCGTAGCAGATGCCGTGGACGATGATGCCGAGGTACAGCATCCACACCAGCGACGTCGTGTTCCCGTAGGCGAACATGATGTAGCGGAACGTCCACGCCGCCATGCCGAGGAGCAGCATCTTCTTGATGCCGAGCTTCACGAGCATCCACGGCATCAGCAGCATGAAGCCGATCTCACAGAACTGGCCGAGCGACATCGTCGCGGCCGGCGCCGGGAAGTGGATCTCGTTCAGGAACGGGTTCGTCCAGGTGTAGTAGAACTGCAGCGGGATGCAGATGAGGAACGACCCGAGGACGAACACGAGGAACGAGCGGTCCTTCAGCAGCGACAGCGCGTCGAGCCCGAGGACGTCGCGCGTCGTCAGCTTCTTGCCGGCGGCGTGCGGCGGCGTGTGCGGCAGCGACACGCAGTAGATCGCCATGACCGCCGAGGCGATCGCGCCCATCCGCAGCGGGAACACCGTGGCGTCCCAGTGCAGCCCGCCGATGACGAGTCCCGCCACGATCCACCCGATGGTCCCGAGCACGCGGATCTTCGGGAAGTCGCGCGCCGAGTCGGCGATGTGGTCGAACGAGAGGGAGTTCGTCAGCGCCAGCGTCGGCATGAAGCAGAGCGTGAACGCCAGGATCGCGACGTAGAACGCGCCGAAGCCGGTCATCGTCGAGGCGTACCAGAGCACGAGCGCGCCGACGAGGTGCAGCGTCGCGAGCACGCGCTCCGTGGAGAAGAAGCGGTCCGCCACCATGCCGACGAAGAACGGCGAGACGATCGCGGCGAGCGCCGGCGTCCCGTAGATCAGACCGACCTGCGAGCCGTTGAACTTCAGCGACTGCGTCAGGAAGGTGGCCATCGTCACGAACCAGGCCCCGTACACGAAGTACTGCAGGAACATCATGGCGGAGAGTCGGGTGCGGACGAGGCTCATGGCAGCACCTTGATCTTCACGTTGCGGATGGCCAGCGCGCCGTCATGGTCGCCCTGGAGCCCGATGTAGCCCTGCGGCGCCTTCCCGTAGTCCGGGTAGGCGGCGAACTTGCTCTTCGCCACGCGCGCCTGCCAATCGGGGCTGCCCAGCTCGTAGTCGACCATCTTGTGCCCGTTGAGCCAGTGCTCGACGTGGGTGCCGTTCACGACGAGCCGCGTGTGGTTCCACTCGTTCGCCGGCTTCACGTACCCCGCGGGCGACGGATAGATGCCATACGCGGCGCCGGCGGAGGTGAGGCGGCTCTTCCCGTCGGGGTGCCGCGCATCGTCGAGCAGCTGGTACTCCGGGCCGCTCCAGTAGACCTTCGGGTACTCCTCCGTCGCGCGGTAGAAGACCCCCGCGTTGCCACCCGGCGAGAGCTTCCAGTCCAGCTCCAGCTCGAAGTTGCGGTACTGCTTCCGGGTGACGAGGTCGCCGCCCGATCCGGGCTTCTGCATCTCGCCGTCGGCGACGCGCCAGCCGGTGGGGACGGCCTGGCTCTTGTACCCGCGCCAGGCGCTCATGTCCTTGCCGTCGAAGAGGAGCTGCCAACCCGCGGCGCGTTCCTGCGCCGTGAGGGTGTTGTTCGAGCCTTGCTGCGTGATCTGAGCCGAGGCCGCGGTGCCCCACAATAAAAGAACCGCGGCGCCGAGAAGCTTCCCGTGCGTCACATGTCCACCTCGGTGGTAGTCGCCTAGAACCTGTGCCTCGGACGACGAGGGCGGAAGGGGGAAATAGGGGCGCCCGGGCCTCTCGTGCCCCGCGCCGCCCCCAGCCCGCCGTGCCCCGGCTCACCGCACCTGCTCGATCCTCTTCAGCTCCAGGATCAGCGTCCCGAAGGGGAGGCCAGAGCTCATCTTCAGCACCCGCTGCGAGCTGTCCGCGGCCAGCCAGATCTCCGCGTGGCCCCCCTCGGCGAACAGCCCCTTCGTCTTGATCGTGGGCTGGACGACCGTCGCGTCGAAGCGGCCGGCCGGCACCTCCACCTCCTCCCGGCGCAGGACGTCGAGGCGCACGGGGTTCGCCTCCGGCTTGAAGTACCGGTAGAACTCGTACTTCGCGCCGACCTCGAGGGGCAGGGTGCGCACGAAGTAGATGAACGAGCACTCGTCGAGCGGATCGGGGACGCTCGGCTGCTCGCCGTCGTGGTCCCCGTCCTCCATGGTCGCGCGGTCCGGGTAGAACTCGAAGTGCCGCTCCTTCCGATAGCGCCCCTCGTGGATGCGCTGGACGTAGCGCAGCGACGAGAGGGTCTTCGTGTCGATCCAGCTCTCGTAGTAGTCGTCGACGACGAAGAAGAGCATGCGGCCGTGCACGCGGAAGACCGTGTGGTACGCCGGCCGTCCGCGCACGGTGTCGATCCCCTGCACGGTCATGGACGCGGTGCCCACGTGGAGGAAGTTCACCTTCGCGTCGTAGGTGAGCTTCTCGCCGACGCTGAAGGGGAACGGCCGCGCCGCCACCGCGGCCGCTCCCCCGGCTCGCGCGCCGGCGGGCGCGGGGAGCGCGGCGCCCGGCACGCGGCCGAGCAGCACGAGCCCGAGCAGTCCGAGGCGCCAGCTCATAGCGGCCCCGCTCCGCTGCGCGTCGGCCGCGGGATCGCCTCCTTCGGCGACGGCGGCACCGGGAGGAAGTCCTCGCCGGGGTTGATGAACCGGTCCGCCTCCACGCTGTACTGCCGCTCGTAGAGCTGCCGGTACCGGCCCCCGCGCGCGAGCAGCTCGGCGTGCGTGCCCCGCTCGACGATGCGCCCCTCGTCGAGCACGAGGATCTGGTCGGCGCTCTCGATCGTGGACAGGCGGTGGGCGATGACGAACGTCGTGCGCCCGCGGCGCAGCGACCGCAGGCCGTCGCGGATCAGCGCCTCGCTCTCGCTGTCGAGGCTCGACGTCGCCTCGTCGAGGATGAGGATGCGCGGGTCGGCGAGGATCGCGCGGGCGATCGCGACGCGCTGCCGCTGGCCGCCGGAGAGCTTCACCCCGCGCTCGCCGACGATCGTGTCGTAGCCCTGCTCGAAGCGGTCCACGAACTCGTCGACGTGCGCGATCCGGCTCACCGTCCGGACCTCCTCGTCCGTCGCCCCCGGCTTGCTGAAGGCGATGTTCTCGCGGATGGTGCCGTCGAAGAGGAAGTTGTCCTGCATGACGACGCCGATCAGCGCGCGGTAGTCGCGCAGCCGGAGCTCGTCGACGTCGCGTCCGTCGACGAGGATGCGGCCGCTCTTCGGCTGGCTGAACGCCATCACCAGGTTCACGAGGGTGCTCTTCCCCGATCCGCTCGGCCCGACGAGCGCCGTCGTCGAGCCGGCGCGCGCGTGGAAGGCGATGTCGTGGAGCACCGGGGTGTCCGGCTGGTACTCGAAGCTCACGTCGCGGAATTCCACCTCGCCCTGGATGTCGTCGACCGGGTGGCGCCGCGCGTCCTCGGCGTCCTCGGTCGGGGTGTCCATGATCTCGCGGATGCGATCGAGCCCGGCGAACGCCTCGGAGATCTGCGTGCCGATCGAGGCGATCTGGACGAGCGGCGCCGCGAGCAGCCCGACGAAGAAGATGTACATCACGAGGTCGCCGAGGGTCATCTGGCCGGCGAGGATCGAGCGCCCGCCGATGACGATGAGCAGCACGCCGATCACGCCGACGATCGCCGTGGTCAGCGCGCTCACGGCCGACGTGCCGGTGATCGTCGAGGCGACGTTGCGGAAGAGCTTGTGCACGCCGCGCGCGAAGACGAGCCGCTCGCGCCGCTCCGCCACGTAGACCTTCACGAGCCGTACGCCGCCCAGCGTCTCGGCGAGCCGGCCGGTGACGTCGGCGTTGATCACCTGCCGCTCGCGGAAGATCGGCCGCAGGCGGCTGAATGCGACCGCCATCAGGACGCCGAACGCCGCCAGCAGGATGAGCGACGCCGTCGTGAGCCGCCAGTTGAGATAGAAGAGCACGCCGAGCGCGATCCCCGCCGTCACGAAACCGCCGACGAGCTGGATGATCCCGGTGCCGACGAGGTTCCGCACCCCCTCGGCGTCGGACATCACCCGCGAGATGAGCACGCCCGTCTTCGTCGAGTCGAAGTACGCGACGGGGAGCCGGAGCACGCGCGCCTGCACGGCCTTGCGCAGGCGCATGATCGCGCGCTGGCCGGCGATGCTGACCACCTGCGACAGCGCGAAGCCCGTCCCCGCCTGCACCAGCGTGGCGACCCCGACCGCGACGGCGAGGGGGAGCAGGAGGTCGGCGCGATGTTTCCCGACGACGCCGTCGATGAGGTACTTCGACGACCACGGCAGGACGAGCCCCGAGAGCCGGTTCACGAGCATCAGCAGCATCCCGACGGTGAGGGATGCACGATGCTCCCGCAGGAGCAGCCGCGCCTCGGACCAGGCCCGCGGCGTCCGTGGCTTGTGGGACGCCGGCGCGTTGGCCGGGGGGCGCGGGGGAGGCGGAGAGGGCGGAGAGGCCGGAGAGGGCGCGCGGGGCGCGGCGATGGTCGGGCGCGTTTCCGAGGGCATGAGGTCAATATACGTTTCGGCCAGGAAAGGTGCCCCGACCGCACCGCGGCGGCGTGCGCGACCGCCGTCGCGCGGACCGGCGGGGAGCGCCCGGTCGCGCGCCTGACGATTCCCGATCGAGCCGAACACGCGGACGACGACGATGACGGACCCGACGACCACGACGACCAACACCCCGCCGATCGCCTTCCTCGGCCTCGGCCGCATGGGGCAGCCGATGGCCGAGCGCCTGCTCGACGCCGGCCATCCGCTCGCGGTGTGGAACCGCAATCCCGAACGCGCGGCGGAGCTGCGCGCGCGCGCTCGCGCGGCGGCGACCCCCGCCGACGCGGTGCGCGGCGCGCGCGTCGTCGTCCTCATGCTCTCCGATCCGCCGGCGGTGAACGCCGTGCTTGCGGGCGACCAGGGCGTGCTCGGCGCTCTCGAACGCGACGCCCTCGTCATCGACTGCTCGACCGTGGGACCCGCGCACGCGAGCGAGTTCGCGGCGATGGTGCGCAACGCCGGCGGCCGCTTCGTCGACGCGCCGGTGCTCGGCAGCGTGCCGGCGGCGAAGGGCGGCACGCTCACCGTGCTCGCCGGCGGCGACCCCGCCGACGTGGACGATGCCGAGCGAGTGCTGCGCCGCTTCGGCAGCGTGGTGCGCACCGGCCCGACCGGCAGCGCGAACGCGCTCAAGCTCGTGATGAACCTCCTCGTCGGCGGCATCACGGAGCTGCTCGCCGAGGCGATCGTGCTCGCCGACCGCAGCGGCCTCTCGCGCGACATCGTCCGCCAGTCGCTGTTCGCCGGCGTGCTGAAGTCGCCCTTCCTCGAGTACAAGGCGCCGCAGCTCTTCGAGCGGCGCTTCGCGCCGCTCTTCACGACGGGGCTCATGCTCAAGGACCTCGATCTCCTGCTGGACCAGGCGCGCGCGGTGGGGCTCGAGCTGCCGGGCGCGCGGAGCGTGCGCGACGCGTACGCCGACGCCGCGAGCTCCGGGTATCGGGACGAGGACTTCGCGGCGGTCATCGCGCCGATCGAGGATCGGCGGGGCTGAGCGGGCCCGCGCCGTGGAAGCGCCGCTCGGGCTTTAGATTGATGGCATGCACAACCCCGCCCGCCTCCGCGCCGCCGCGGCGATCCTCCTCTTCCTCGCGGCCGGCGCGCCGCTCGCCGCGCAGTCCTCCGCGTCGCGCAGCCGCCCCGCCGTCGTCGAGCCCCCGCCTCCCGTGCTCCGCGAATTTCGCGCGGCGTGGGTGGCCACCGTCTCCAACATCGACTGGCCGTCGAAGCCCGGCCTCTCGACGTGGGAGGCGCAGCAGGAGCTGCTCGCGATCCTGAACCGCGCCGTCGCGCTGCACCTCAACGCGGTGATCCTCCAGGTGCGTCCAGGCACCGACGCACTCTACGACTCGAAGCTCGAGCCGTGGAGCGAGTACCTCACCGGCCGGATGGGGCGCGCGCCGGAGCCGGCGTGGGATCCGCTCGCCTTCGCCGTCGCCGAGGCGCACAAGCGCGGCCTCGAGCTGCACGCGTGGTTCAATCCCTACCGCGCGCGCTACGCGCACCCGATCAGCGAGACGGCGCGCACGCACGTCAGCCGCACGCACCCCTCGCTGGTGAAGCCGTACGGCTCGTATCTCTGGATGGATCCCGGCAACCCCGAGGTGCGCCGCCTCGCCGAGCGCGTGATCCTCGATGTCGTGAAGCGCTACGACATCGATGGGGTGCACATCGACGACTACTTCTATCCGTATCCGGAGCTGGACTCGACCAGGCAGCCGATCGAGTTCCCCGACGCCGACAGCTACGCGCGCTACCGCCGCGGCGGCGGCCGGCTGTCGAAGGACGACTGGCGCCGGCACAACGTCGACCAGCTCGTGCACGAGCTGTACACCGGCATTCATCGCGTGAAGCCGTGGGTGCAGTTCGGGATCAGCCCAATCTCCGGCTGGCGCCCGAACAACCCGCCCGGGCTGCTGAAGGTCTACGACGCCTATCACCTGATCTACGCCGACACCCGCAAGTGGCTCCGCAGCGGGTGGTGCGACTACTTCGTGCCGCAGCTGTACATGACCATCGACGCGCCGGCGCCCTACCCGGTCATGCTCGACTGGTGGACGGCGCAGAACCTCCATCACCGTCACCTCTACGCCGGCAACGCCGTCTACCGCGTCGCCGCGCGCGCCGGCGCGAACGGTTGGCCCTCCGACGAGATCGTGAGCCAGGTCGAGATCACGCGACGCACGCGCGGCGCGTCGGGGAACGTGTTCTTCAGCATGAAGTCGCTGATGGCGGACCTCGACTCGGTGGACGAGAAGCTGGCGACGCTCTACGCCGCTCCCGCCCTCACGCCGGCGACGCCGTGGCTGCGCGAGCCGCCGCCGCGCGAGCCGCGCATCGCGCGCGGCGAGGAAGCGGCGACCGGCGAGCCGATCGTGCGCCTGACGCCGGCGAAGGGACAGAAGCCGTGGCTCTGGGTGGTGCAGAGCGATCGCGGGGGGAGCTGGACGACGGAGATCCTCCCCGGCTCCGAGCGTGTCCATCACCTGCCCGGGCCGGGCGTCGACGCGATTTACGTCTACGCCGTCAACCGCACCGGGGTGCAGAGCAAGCCCGCCATCTCGCTCGCCCGCGACGTGGAGGTCGCCGGCGAGTCGGAGCGTTAGGCGCCGACTCAGGCGTCGTCGAGCACGTGGCGCTCGACGACGCCCGAGAGCGTCTCGTCGCCCACGGTGACGTAGAGGTGCCCCTCGGTCACCGACACGTCCAGCGCCATGCGCCGATCGAGCCGCTCCACGAGCGCGTCGAGCAGCGCGCGATCGACGGCGTAGATCTCGAGCTGCTCGCGGCGGTGGATGCGCTCGCCCGCGAGCTGCCGCACGAGCTGCCGCGGATCGCGGTGCGTGTAGACGACGACGCGCGGCGCCGCCTTGCTCGCCCGGTGCAGCCGCTCCGCGTCCGGCGCCCCGACCTCGATCCAGCTCCGCAGCGCGCCGGTGAGGTCGCGCACCGCGAGCGCCGGCTCGTCCGGCTCGGCCAGCCCCTTGGAGAAGGCGATCCCCTCGGCGTACTCGAGGCAGTACGCGAGCAGGCGCGTGACCAGATACTCCTCCGTCTCCGAGGGATGCCGCGCCACGCGGATGGAGAGGGTCTCGTAGACGTGCCGGTCCACGTTGGCGAGGTGGATGTCGAAGGTGTAGAGGGTGGAGGGGAGGGCCATGGGGCGGGAGGCGGGAGGCGGGAGGCGGGAGGCGTGGGGACGAGGGACGAGTGACGAGGGACGAGGGACGAGCCCGGGCGGGCCACTGCCGCCGTGCGCGGGGCTCGGACACCGCTCCGGCTTCAACGGCTGTTGGACACGGATTGGACGGAGGTCACGGATGTGACGGCTGGGATCCGGGACTCGGGAACTGGCGAAACCCAAAGCTATCGCGTCCTGGCGCGAGGCGCCCTCGCTCGGCGTGGAGCGATCCGTGTGCACCCGTGATGTTCATCCGTCGCATCCGTGTTTCCTCGTGTGATGTCGGATGGTCCGCGGAGCGCGGCGCACGCCGTGGGCAGCGGATAGACACGACGGCAAGACTGGCCACCCGCCGGTACACTCCCGTACATTCGCCCATCCCGATCCCTCCACGGAGGGCACATGCCGCGTCATCCGTCGCTCGTCCGGCGCCTCCGCCGCGCCGGCATCGCCGCTTCGCTCCCGCTCGTCCTCGCCGCCATCCCCGCCGCCGCGCAGACCGGGAGCGCCGGGCGGCAGCAGGGGCTCCGTCGCTCGCGCCACGCCGTCGTCATGGACTCGGCGCGTGCCGCGGAGCTGTACGTCAGCGACCGCCCGGCGGACATCCCCCAGGCCGACTTCGCCGAGCAGATCGCCGCGAAGCAGCGCACCGACAGCATCTACGCCGCGCGCAGCGCGGGCGTCATGGAGTTCCGGAAGGTCGGCTACCGCAGCCGCGCCGACGGGATGGAGATCCCCGCGTACCTCTTCGCGCCGCTCGCCAAACGAGGGCCGAAGGGACACGCGGCGATGGTCTGGGTCCATGGCGGCGTGCACGGCGACTGGAACGAGATGATGCTCCCCTTCGTGAAGGAGGCGGTGCAGCGCGGGTACGTCGTCGTCTGCCCCGACTACCGCGGCTCCACGGGCCACGGCGGCGCGTTCTACGACGCGATCGACTACGGCGGCAAGGAGGTCGACGACGTCATCTCCGCGGTGGACTTCCTGAAGACGCTGCCGTACGTGGACATGGACCGTCTCGGCATCATGGGCTGGAGCCACGGCGGATTCATCACGGCGCACGTGCTCTTCCGCGGCGAGCAGCCGTTCAAGGCGGGCGCCGCCATCGTGCCGGTCACCAACCTCGTCTTCCGCCTCTCCTACAAGGGCCCGGGGTACCAGCGCTACTACGCGACGCAGGAGGGCATCCAGGGGCTGCCCTTCGAGAAGCGCGCGGAGTACATCCAGCGCTCCCCGGTCTACCATGTCGAGAACCTTAAGGTCCCGATCCTCGTGCACGTCGCGACGAACGACGAGGACGTGGACTTCGTCGAGGACCAGCAGATGGTCTACGCGCTGCGCGCGCTCAAGCCGGACCTCGCCGAGACGAAGATCTACGTCGATCCGGCGCCCTGGGGCGCCTCCGTCGGCCACGCCTTCAGCCGCCGCGTCGACCCCGTGACCCTCGAGCGCGTCGACTCCCCCGCGCAGATCGACTCCTGGAACCGCACGTGGACCTTCTTCGAGTGGAACCTGCGGCCGTACGAGGATCACTCGAAGCCGATGCCGTCGGTGCGGACGCATTAGGGTCGAGGGTCGAGGGGGCAGGAACGAGGAATCAGGAACGAGGAACGAGGAAGGACGTGATTCCTCGTTCCTCGTTCCTCGTTCCTACATCACTAACCCACTCTCTCGACCCTCGACCCTCGACCCTCGACCCTCATCTGATCTCCGGCCTCTCCCCGCTCACCCGCGACTGCCGCGCCGACTGCTTCTGCCGGTCGTGCTCGCCCTCGGCGAACTCCTCGACCATCTTGCGATTGAACGCCGGGATGTCGGCCGGCTTGCGGCTCGTCACGAGCCCTTCGTCGGTCACCACCTCGCGATCCACCCAGTCGCCGCCGGCGTTCCGGATGTCCGTCTCCAGCGACGGCCACGATGTCACCGTGCGGCCGCGCACGACGTCCGCCTCGACGAGCAGCCACGGCCCGTGGCAGATCGCCGCGACCGGCTTGCCCTGCGCGAAGAACGACTTCACGAACTGCACGGCCTGCTCGTTCATGCGCAGGTGGTCGGGATTCATCACCCCGCCCGGGAGCATCAGCGCGTCGAAGTCGTTCGCGTTCGCCTGGTCGAGCGGGACGTCCACCGCGATGGCGTCGCCCCAGTGGTCGTGCTGCCAGCCCTTGATCTGCCCCTGCTTCGGCGAGACGACCTTCGTCGTCGCGCCGGCCTCGTCCAGTGCCTGACGAGGCTTCTGCAGCTCTTCCTGTTCCACGCCGTCGGTCGCGAGGATCGCGACGCGCTTTCCGTTCAGGTTGTTCGCGGGCATGCTGTTCTCCTCCAGAGCGTTGCTGAGAGTGCTGGGCCACGCTCGCGGAGCACGGCGCCAGCGCTGCGCGATCGCTGCAACGGGCGAGCCGGAAGGAGCGGTCGGTCAGTCCCGCATGCGAGCCGCCCTGCGAAGCAGGGTGGTCGTCCCGCTGGACCCCTCACATACCTGACATGCGCATCCCAGGCAGCATCGGCCGCACGCGCACGAACACCATCCCGCCGAGCGGCGTGCGCGAGCCGTAGATCCCGCGCAGCTCGCTCGGCACGGCGTTCACCGTCCCGCGCCCCCCGATGCCCAGCGTCGCCCCGCGCAGCCTGACGACTTCCCGGATGTAGCCCGCCGAGACGTGCCCGACGTCGAACAGCCGGTCGGCGCCAAGGCCGGCGCTCGGCGGCAGCACGAGCTCGCCCGCGCTCTTCTGCACCCACTCCGCGCGCGCGAAGAGCGTGTTCCGCCGGTCGGCGATGAGCTCCGTCTCGGCGAGCAGGCTGTGCGACGCTCGCTGCCCCGCGACGAAGTTCGCGCCCCACAGCACCGTGCTCGCCCACTGCCCGTCGGCGCCGACGCGCCGGCCGTGCAGCACCGACGCCGTCGCGCGATGGATCGACTCCTCCGGACGCAGCGCCTCCGGGCTCCGCAGCCAGCCGTACCCCGCGGCCAGGCTCCACGCCGCCGCCGGATTCATCGTCAGGCGCCCGGACCACGAGTCGAGGCGGATCGGGTCGAAGTTCCAGCGGTTGTCGTCAGGTTCGCGCCCGTTGAAGTGCGACGCCTCGAGCTTCCAGCTCCGCGTGAACACGCCGACGGTCACGACG
The DNA here is from genome assembly GCA_946480295.1 of uncultured Gemmatimonadota bacterium. The sequence continues at coordinate 5,592 of CAMLIT010000085.1, read as the reverse complement.
CCGAAGGCGATGTGCGTCGCGTCCTGCCAGTGATGCCCGATCGGCGCGACGGGGTCGTCCATCGCCGACGGGCGGTGCATGAACGCCACCGGGCCGAGCGCCGGCTCCCCCGACGGCGCGGCGTACAGCGAGACCGCCAGCGTCTTCGTGAGCGCGCGCTCGTACAACGCGCCGAGCTCCATCCAGAAGTCGTGTGGATGCTGGCGGTCGTGCAGCGGCTCGCCACGGTACGACTCCCCGGTCTGCAGCAGCATCGGGTAGCCGCGCGGCGTCACGCCGATGGGGTCGAGGCTCAGCATCGTCCGCAGCTGCAGCCGGCTCGACGCGCCGATCGCGCGCGTCGCCATCAGCATCGCCCAGTTCAGGCTCCCGAGCTGATGCCCGCCGCGCGGGCCGCCCTGCTGGTCGTACTGCCCGAAGGCGAAGCCGTGCCCCATCAGGTCCCACCCGCCGACCATCACGTCGCGTGAGGGGAGCGTCACCGCGTCCGGGATCCACGTCGTCCCCGATCCCATGCGCGACATCGGAATGCCGAGCACGCCGGTCATCGGCGTCGGCATGTCGTGCCGCATGCCCTTCATCCCCGGCATCTCCTGCGCGTGGGCGACGCCGGCGGTGAGCGTCGAAAAAAGCGCCGCGCGGAGCGCGGCGCGAATCGGACGACGGGAGAAGCCTGGGTGTGTCACGCGCTCGAGTCTAGCCGGTCACGGTCGCCCCGGGTAGCGAGGCAACTGTCAGGCCCGCGGCACGTCCCTCCTGCGGACGTTGGGCATCATGCGGATGGCCGTCAGGAACACGGCCGCGAGGAGCACGGCCGTGATCAGCGGCGAGATGTGCAGCACGTTGGCGAGCGTCACCCGGCCGAAGCTCAGCGGCCGGATGAGCACCGGCTCGAGCACGTCGTAGAGCAGCGTGAAGGCGAGCGCGCCGAGGATCCCGCCGAGGATCGTGAACCACGCGTCCCTGCGCCCCTCGCCCGCGGCGACGACGCAGGTGCCGGGACAGTAGCCGCCGACGGCGAAGCCGACGCCGAAGATGATGCCACCGACGGCCACGCCGAGCAGGTACAGCGGCTTGACGTCGATGTGCATCGGGTGATACGTGCTCAGCACGTACACGAGCACGGAGCCCACCGCGATCGTCAGCGCCATGAACTTGATGATCGTGAGGTTCTCGAGGCGCAGGTTGGCGGTGATGAGCGCCGGGCTCGACGCGCGCACGCGCTGGAGCAGCCAGCCCATCACGATGCCGACGAAGAGGGCGTAGACGAGATTCGTCATGGCGTGGTCCTCCGCTGCATGGCCTTCGCCGTGATGATGCCCGCGCCGAAGACGGCCGCGGCGAACACCATTCCGCTCAGCGCGAGCTGCGTGATCCCCGAGATGATGTGACCGCTCGTGCAGCCCCCGGCGAGGCGCGCGCCGAAGAGGATGAGGAACCCGCCGATGAACGCATCGAGATAGCGGCGCCCCGTCGTGCGTTCGCCCGCGTGTGCCATCTCCACCGCGGGCGCGCGGCCACCCGCGAGCCGCGCGGCGAGGAAGCCGCCGATGAGCAGTCCGACGACCTCGATGTTCTCCGTCGTCAGCAGGTCGCCGAAGCGCGTGACGTAGGCGTTGGCGGCCGCGTACCCGGGCACCACCGCCTTGAGCGCCCTGCCGATCACGCGCGAGTACGCGCCCGACACGCCGATCGGCCCGTACAGCGCGATCGAGAGCGCGCTGAGGACGCCGAAGGCCACGCCGAGCGACAGCCACCTCGGCGGGGTCGCCGCGGCGGCGCTTGCCGGTCTGGGTGCTGCGAGTTCTTCCATGGTTCCCTCCCGGTCCGATCGGACCGCTGGGTGCGCGCGTCAGCGCACCTCCGGGCCGCCGCGCCGGTCGTCCATCACGAACCGGTTGCGCGCCGGCATCTGCACCTTGGGTAGCGTCGTCGCGTCCATCACCGCCGTCGCCGGCACCACGTCGTTCGCCGCGAGCAGGTACGCGGTCACCGCGTACACCTCGTCAGGCGACAGCGAGCCGGGCGCGGTGAAGGGCATCGCGCGCCGCACGTAGTCGAAGACGGTCGTCGCGTACGGCCAGTAGTTGCCGATCGTCTTCGGCAGCTTCGCGTCGAGGGCGAAGGGGAAGCCCTGCCGCGGCTCGCGCCCGATGAGCCGCGGGTAGATCGCCTGGCCCTCGCCCTTCGCGCCGTGGCAGACCGCGCACCTCTGCGCGAAGATCGCCGCGCCCTGCTGCACCGTGCCGCGCCCCGGCGGCAGCCCGGCGCCGCTCGGCGACGCGTCGATGTCCCACCGCGCGACGAGCGCCGCCGGCGCCGGCGTCCCGATCCCGTACGTCGCCGGCGCCCCCTGCTGCACGACCGTGTCCCTCTCCCGCCGCCCCTCGCACGCGGCGAGGAGCGCCATGCTGCCGGCGGCGAGGAGCACGGTTGCGCGCAGGGAGCCACGCGTCGCTCGTCCCGCGTCCCGCATCCCTCGACGCCTCCCGCCTCCCGCCTCCCGCCTCCCGCTCATATCTCCGCCTCGAACGCCACCGACCCGTCGCCCTTCACCCGCCAGGCGCGGATCGGGTTGAAGTGGAAGTCCGTCCCCGGCCCCCGCACCTTCCGGAACGTGCGATAGCTCGGCTGGACATAGCCCGTCTCGTCCACCGCGCGGCTCGCGAGCACCGTCTCGCGTCCGTCCCACCGCCACGGGTACGTGAAGCGCGTGTGCGCGTTGGGCAGCACCGGCTCCTGGAGCCGCGCGTCCTTCCAGTGCACGCCGCCATCCGTGCTCACCTCCACCCGCGTGATGCGCCCCCGCCCCGTCCACGCCAGCCCGGAGATCGTCCACCAGCCGCGCTCCGGCAGGACGGCGGGAGGCGCCGGACTCGTGATGATCGACTTCGCGTCCATCACGAAGCTGAACATCCGCGCCGTGCCGTCGGGCAGGGGATCGGTGTACTTCGCCGTCTCCCAGCGCGTCATGAACGGCGCGTCCGCCGCCTCGATCCGGCGGAGCCACTTCACGTTCATGTTCCCCTCGTACCCGGGGAGCAGCAGCCGGATGGGATAGCCCTGCTCGGGGCGCAGCGCCTCGCCGTTCTGGGCCCAGACGACGAGCGCGTCGTCCATCCCCTTGCTCACCGGCACGCTGCGCGCGAGCAGGGACGCGTCGCCCCCCTCGGCGAGGAACCACTTCGCGCCGTTCCGGATCCCGGCCTCGGCGAGGAGGAGCCGCAGCGGCACGCCCGTCCACTCGGTGTTCGCCGTCAGGCCGTCGACGAGCTGCGGCGACATCGTCGGCGTGGGCGCCCGATACGCGACGCGCCCGTTCCCCGAACATTCGAGAAAGTGGATGCGCGTGACGGCGGGATACCGCTTGAGCTGTTCGACATCGAGTTCCAGCGGCCGCTCCACCAGGCCGTGGATCAGCAGCCGGTGGCGCGCCGGGTCGATCTGCGGCACGCCGGCGTGGTGCCGCTCGAAGTGCAGGTCCGCCGGCGTGATCGTGCCCGTGAGCTCGTGCAGCGGCGTCAGCGAGTTGCCCACCTGCTCGCCCGTCGGCGTGCGCTCGGGGTGCTCGAACGGTGAGCGCTGCCCCACCGCGCGCGTGGGCATCCCCGGCAGCTTCGTCGGATCGTCCGGCACCGCAGGGGGGACGGGGATGCCCTGCGTCTCCTGCGCGCGCATCGGCAGCCCGCCGAGGAGCGCGCCCCCCGCCGCGGCGGCGGCGCCGGCGAGCAGCGTCCGACGGGAGATGCGTGGCTCGCTCATCGTGTCCTCACTTCCCCGCGCGCGCGGCGCGCGGGATCGGCGCGGGCCGCGGCACGATCGCGCCCGCGGGATTCGTCCGACGGATGAGCGGCGGCGGCCGGTACGCCTGGTGGCTCTTCGTGTCGTATGGCACGTCGTTTGGCGCGCCGCCGACGGGCCAGTCCTTCTCCTTCTCCGGCGAATCGGGGCGCGCGTGCGAGTCGATGAACGCCGCGAGGTCGTACGCCTGCGCGTCGGTCAGCGTGCCCGCGCTGTCGAAGGGCATGTTGTGCCGGATGAACGACGCCGCGCGCTCGACGCGGGCCATCGAGGCGCCGACGCTGAACGACTTCGCGCCCCAGACCGCCGGGACGATCGCCACCCCCTGGCCGTCCGGTCCGTGGCAGCGCGTGCACTTCTGCGCGAACAGCGCCGCGCCCCGCGCGGAATCCCCGCGGCCCGCCGGCATGTTGACGAGCCCCTCGACTGGCCAGTGCTTCCCGACGGGGACGCCGCGCGACAGGAAGGCGAGATACGCGACGAGATCCTGCATCTCCCGGCTCGTCGTCGGGATGCGGCTGCCGTTGAGGCTGCGCGTGAAGCAGTAGTTGACGCGGTCCTCGAGGGGGATGACCGCGCCGGTGCGCTCCATGTACTTCGGGTAGCGCGCGTGGACGCCGGTGAGTGGTGCCGCCGTCTGGCGGCGGCCCTCGTCGAGGTGGCAGCTCCGGCAGTTCATGTTGCTGCCGACGAACGCCGGGAGGCTGTCCTTCGTGTTCATGAACAGGGCGTGCCCGCGCCGGATCGCCGCGCCGAGCGAGTCGGCCGGGGCCGCGGCCAGTGCCGGGGCGGCCCAGCCGGCGGTGTCGAACACGGCGGCATCGGCGGCGCCGGCCTGGGTCACGGCGGCGGCCGTGTCGCCGGTGCGCCCGGGCGTGCGCGTGCAGGCTGCCGCGGCGACGACCGTCAGCCCGACGACGGCCTGCCGGAAGACGGGACGTGACATGCGCCGACCCCCTTCACGGGAACGTGGCTAGCTGCTCCACGCTCGCACCCGCCAGGAGGGGGCGCAATCGGCGAATGCCCGGCGCACACGAAAGGCCGGAGAGGGCATGCCCCCTCCGGCCTTTCGCGCGCGCGTCGGTGCGCTCAGCGGTCCTGGTCGCGATCGCGATCGATGTCGCGCTCGACCTGCCCGACGCTGTCCTTCACCTTCCCCTTGAGCTGATCGAACTTGCCCTCGGCCTGCGTCGACGTGTCGCCGGTGAGGCCTCCCCAGGCATCCTTCGCCCGGCCTTTCAGGTTGTCCGCCTTGCCCTCGACGGAATCGTTGATCCCCCGATCGGTGAGGCTCTCGTCGCGGCGATCGTTCCGCAGGTCGTCGTTTCGGTCGCTCATGCTCATCTCCCGTGTCGTTGCTGCGCTGTGCCGCCCGTCGGCACGCGAGGCTACGAGTGCATGAGTCGCGCCTCGCGCGTGGCGAGCACGGGAGTGGGCGTCGCCTACTGTACCGTGACGGTCAGGTGCATGCCGAGCGCGAGGTGCGGCGTGCAGTAGCCCTTGTACGTGCCCTTCGGCACGCCGGCGAAGGAGACCGTGTACGTCTCGTTCGGGTTCATCAGGAGCGGCCCGGTGAGCGGCGCCGTCGTGTTCGGCATGTTCGCGCTCAGCTGCGCCTCCGCGCCGGACGGGATGCTGTCCGGCCAGAAGGTCACGTTATGCGGCGGCCCCGAGACGACGGTGAACTTCAGCCCGTCGCCCTGCTTGATGGTGATCGTGCTCGGGTCGAATTTATACCCCGAGGCATCGCCGACCATCTTGATGTCGTGGGTCGTGCCGGTGATCGGCTTC
>CAMLIT010000084.1 GCA_946480295.1 uncultured Gemmatimonadota bacterium | reverse complement strand
CCCTCGCCCCTCGAGTTACGGCGAACTGACGACCGTCACCTCGAACACGAGGACGGCGTTCGGCGGGATCGAGCCGTAGCCGTAGGGGCCGTAGGCCATGTAGGGCGGGATCACGAGCTGGCGCGTGCCGCCGACCTTCATGCCGACGAGCCCCTCGTCCCATCCCGGGATGACCCAGCCCTGGCCGAGCGGGAACTGCGCCGGCTGGGGATGCGCGGTCGTGTCGGTGTTCGAGTCGAACATCTCGCCGTCCGTCAGCCACCCCTTGTAGCGGGTGGAGATCGTCATCCCCGGCGTGAGCGTGGCGCCCGTGCCGACGGTGAGATCCCGGTACCACACGTCGTTCGGCGTGTGGGTCATCGAGTCGAGGTTGACGTGCAGCGAGCTGTCGAACTGCACGGTCGTCCAGTCGATGGACGATTCCTGGACCTGCGTGCTGCCCGAGAGCGAGCAGGCCGCGCTGGCGACCAGCGCGACGGCGGCGGCGAGGCCGGTGAGGAGGTGTCGAGTACGCATGGTCCTCAAAGCTAATCCAGTGTACCCGCTCCGGGCGCCACCCCGTCTCGCTCTTTCGGGGTGACGGCCGTCACGTCCCGCGCCGCTGCCGGCCTCGCCGCTCCGGGACGCGCTCCCGGATGGGCCGGCCGTTGCGATGCTGCCGGCGTTCCGACTGCCGCCGCTCGTAGCTCGGGCCGACGGCCGCGTACCCGCCCCCCTCCTCCCGCGGCGGCCGGTGCGGCCCCTGATACCGGCGGCCGCTCTCCAGGCGCACCCCGGCCGCGGTCCCCGGGATGGGCTCGCGCTCACACCACTTCCCGTTGGGATCGTACTCCCACAGCGACCCATCGTCGCAGATCACGACGAGAATGCCGCCCAGCACGGCGGTCGAGACGGGCTTCCGGATCATGATCGGCTCCTGCTACGGGACACGCGCGACGCTCGCCACCCTTCGGCTGGCGCGCTCCGCCAACGTGCAAGTCGTTTGCCGAATGCGCCAGTCGGTGATCTACCTCCCACCCGCCAGCGTGAGCCCGACGAGCAGCGTGCGCCCGGGCGACGGCTCGTAGAACTTCGTCGTCGCCAGCGTCGCGCCGCTCGCGTTGATCGCGACCGAGCCGACGTACCGCTCGTCGAACACGTTCTCCACCGCGACCACCGGCGAGAGCCAGGGCCAGCCGAAGATCGCCGTCCCGCCCACGCGCACGTTCATGAGCGAGTAGCCGGGCGAGCGCGCGCTGTTCGCGTCGTTGACGTACATCCCGCTCTTCGCCAGGCCCTCGACCACCGCGAACAGGTTCCGCGCGTTGAACGTCACGCTTCCCTCCAGCTGGTGGGCGGGAATCCCCGGGATCACGTTCGCCGTGTAGTCGGTGGTGTCGACGACGTAGTGCTGGAAGCGGAAGTGGGAGTAGGTGTACGACGCGCTGAAGAGGAGCGGACCGGCGTACGTGCTCGCGGCCAGCTCCACGCCGTCGCGCCGCGTGCGCCCCGCGTTGCGGTAGTACGTGCGCCCCGCCGACCCGGGCACCTCGTACGGGATCAGCTCCTGCCGCACGTCGGTGTGGAACAGCGCGGCGTCGTACTGCACCCGCGAGACGAGCAGCCCCTTGAGCCCCGTCTCGTAGGTCGTCGAGTACTGCGGCTTCAGGTCCGGGTTGAGCCCCGCCGATCCGTCGGGATGGTTGCCCAGCTCCGTCGTCGTCGGCGTCTCGAACGCCGACGAGGCGCTCGCGTACAGCGCGTGCCGATCATCGAGGTGCGCGACGACGCCGAGCATCGGGCTGAGGGCGTTCATCGTGCGCGTGCCCGAGTCGTCCCGCCCGTCGGCGAGGAAGTGGTCGCGCACCTGGAAGCGCACGACGTCCTCGCGCAGGCCGCCGCTCAGGTCCACGCGGCCGAGGGGCAGCTCCTCGCGCACGTAGGGGCCGATGCTCGACACGATCTCCTGCTGGTCGAGCTGGAGCTTCCCCTTCTCCGCGCCCGCCGTCGGCGTGCCGGGCACCGGCAGGACGGGGCAGTTGGCGGTCGGTGTCGTCAGGCCGTTGCAGTTCGCCCAGTTCTTCCGGAAGTCGCTCTGCTGCTGCACGTCGACGCCGACGCTGAGCCGCGCCGGCAGCTGCGCGACCGGCGTGGGCACGACGACGCGCGCGCCGGCGCCGCCCGACCGCCGGTCCACGCCGACGATGGCGAAGGTGAGCGGATTGTAGAGCGTGCGCGTGCCGCCGTAGACCTGCGCGGACAGCTCGCCGCCCGAGAGGAAGGCACGGTGCGCCGACGCCCCGAGCTGCAGCTGGTGCACGGCCTTCCGCGCGCGCTTGCGCACGGAGAGCGGATCGGCCATCTGCGGCGCGCTGTCGAGCTGCGACTTCGTGAGCGCGCCGGGGTTCTCCGCCAGCGGCTCGTCGAGCCCCATCCCCTGCAGCTCGAACGCCGTGCCGCCGGCCTCGAACGAGGCGCGGCCGTAGCCGTTGTTCAGTCGCTGATGCGAGTAGTCGCGGTAGTTGTCGGTCGTCGTGCGGCCGATGTTCGCCTCGTACGAGCCGGCGCCGAGTGTGCCCCCGACGACGCCGGAGAGGCGCTGCATCCCGTAGCTCCCGGTCCAGCTCCGCGCCTGCAGGGCGATCGGCGCGAGGGGCGAGGGCGCCGAGCGCAGATCGCGCACGCCGCCGGAGGCGTTCCCGTAGAGCGCCGAGGCGCTGCCGCGGATCGCCTCGACGCGCCCCACCGCCTCCATGTCGAGGTAGTCCACCGGCGTCTGTCCGTCGGGCAGCGTCAGCGGCATGCCGTCGCGCAGGATCTTGATGCTGCGCACGCCGAACGCGGAGCGCGAGCCGAAGCCGCGGATCGAGATGCGCGGATCCTGCGACGGGTTGTCACGGCTGGCGACGGTGACGCCCGGCAGCATGAAGAAGGTGTCGGTCAGGTCGGTGTGCGTCTGGCCAGGACGGGCGGAATCGGGGCTGATGATCGTGATCGCGTATGGCAGGTCGAGCGGCGAGCGGCCGACGTCGCGCGTCACGGTGACCGCGGGGAGGTGCACCGGGAGTGAATCGCGTTGCGCGGCGAGCGGACGCGCCGCGAGCGCGGACACGGCGGCGGTCGTCAGGATCGATAGGCGGACGCTCGAGAGCGTCGGGGAGAGGCGGCTCATCGTGATAGATTGCGGGGGATGGTGACACCCAGGCCGATGGCTCCAGGTCCGAGCGGCCCGCGCGCGTTCGCGGCGTTGCAACTCGCGCGCCGGGATCCGCTGCGCTTCTTCACGCGCATGGCCGCACGGTATGGCGATGTCGCGATGGCCCGCCTCGGCCGACGCGCGGTCGTGTTGCTCAATCATCCGGACCACGTGCGCGAACTCCTCGTCACGCAGCACCGGCACTTCCGGAAATCGCGCACGCTCCAGCGCGCCCGCGTGCTCCTCGGTGAAGGGCTGCTGACGAGCGAGGGCGAGCTGCACCTGCGCCAGCGTCGCCTCATGCAGCCGGCCTTTCACCACGAGCGGATCGCCGCCTACGCCGGCACGATGGTCGCGCTGGCGCGAGCGACCTCGGCGCGCTGGCGGCCGGGAACCATCGTGGACGCGCGCGACGAGATGATGCGCCTCACCCTCAACGTCGCGGGCATGACGCTCTTCAGTGCCAGCGTCGAGGACGAAGCCGACGAGATCGGCCGTGCCCTCGACACGGTGATGAGCATGTTCGACCGGTTGAACCACCCATGGTTCGAGCTGATCCAACGTCTCCCGCTGCCCAGCACCCGTCGCTTCCGGAGCGCTTCCGCACGCCTCGAAGCGACGATCCTCCGCATTATTGAACGGCGGCGCGCGAGCGGCAAGGACCTTGGCGACCTCCTGTCGATGCTCCTGCTCGCGCACGACACGGAGAGCGACGCGAGCGGCATGTCCGACCGTCAGGTCCGCGACGAGGTGCTGACCCTCTTCCTCGCCGGCCACGAGACGACGGCGAACGCGCTCACCTGGACCTGGCTCCTCCTCGCCGAGCATCCGGAGGCCGAGCAGCGGCTCCACGCGGAGCTCGCCGCGGTCCTCGGCGACCGCTCCGCCGGGATCGACGACCTGCCGCGGCTCGACTACACGCGCCGGGTCCTCACCGAGTCGATGCGGCTGTATCCGCCGGCCTGGATCGTCGGCCGCGAGGCGCTGGACGACGTGGAGCTCGGCGGGTTCACGATCCCACGGGGAGCCATGGTATTCGCCAGCCAGTGGCTCCTGCACCGCGACGCGCGCTTCTTCGCCGACCCGCTCCGCTTCGACCCTGACCGCTGGCTCCCCGAGCGCGAAGCCGCCCTGCCTCGTTATGCGTACCTCCCCTTCGGGGCCGGGGTGCGCAAGTGCATCGGCGAGAGCTTCGCCTGGACGGAGGGGACCCTCGTCCTCGCGACGCTCGCCCGCCGCTGGCGGCTGCGCCGCGCCAGCCAGGAGAGGATTGGGCTCCAACCGGTCATCACCCTCCGCCCCGCAGGTCCCGTCCCGATGCTGCTGGAGCCCGTGGAGGGCGCGTCTAGCTGGAAGGGGAGCGGAGAGGCATAATAGCGGCGGCGTCCGCCGTCCGCCTCCCGCCTCCCGCCTCCCGCCCGCATGTCCCGCTTCCTCTGGTACGAGCTCATGACGTCCGACCCACAGTCGGCCGTGCGCTTCTATCCGGGGGTCACGGGGTGGCACGCGGCGCCGTACGAGAGCTCCCCGACTCCGTACTGGGTCTGGACCAACGGAGACACGCCCCTCGGCGGGCTGATGGCGCTCCCCGTCGACGCCGCGCAGGGCGGCGCGCCGTCGCACTGGATGCCGTACATCGGCTGCGACGACGTCGACGCGACGGTCGCCCACGCCCGCACCCTCGGCGCGCGCGTCTATGTCCCCGCGACCGACATTCCCGACACCGGGCGCTTCGCCGTCCTCGCCGACCCGCAGGGCGCCGTGTTCTCGGTGTACGCGCCGAGGACCGCACAGCCGGTCTGCGAGGGGACGCGCGTCGGCTGCGTTGCGTGGCACGAGCTGGTCACGAGCGATACCGCGGCGGCGTTCGAGTTCTACGCCAGCCTGTTCGGGTGGGAGCGGACGCGGTCCGTCGAGCTGGGGGCGGGTGGCGTGTACCAGATGTACGGCGTTGGCGGGGAGAGCTACGGGGGGATCTACGATGCGTCGCGCACCTTCGCGGTGCCGCCGCAGTGGCTGCTCTACGTGCGCGTGGCCGACGTCGATCGCGCCGCCGCGTGCGTGGGCCAGCTCGGCGGCACCGTCCTGCACGTGCACGACGTCCCCGACGGCAGTCGCGTCGCGGAGTGCTGCGATCCCCAGGGGGCGCGGTTCGCGCTCACTTCCAGGAAGGCGTGACGAGGAGGTCACCATGATCGAGATGTCGCCGGTCCGCCGGCGCGCGCCGCGCGCGCTGCACCTCGCCGCCGTCGTCGCGCTCGCGTGGGCCATGCCGGCCGAGGCGCAGGATCGGAGCGACAGCACCCGCGTCGACAGCGCGCAGTCCGCCCGCCCGAGCGTGCAGATGCTGCGGACCCGCGGCGGCTCCGTCCTCTACGGCCGCATGCTGGACGAGCGCGGGGACAGCCTGCGCTTCGCGACCACCGGCGGCGTGCTGACGATCGCGCGCGACGAGATCGCCGAGCTGCGGGAGGTGAAGGGGGGCGTCGTCCGTGACGGCGAGTACTGGCCCGCCGATCCGAGCGAGACGCGCCTCTTCTTCGCGCCCACCGCGCGCACGCTGCGCCAGGGCGAGGGATACTTCTCCGATACGTACATCTTCTTCGCCAACGCCGTCACCGGCGTCACGGATCGCGTGACGCTCGGCGGCGGGATGAGCCTCTTCCCGACCGGCGACATCTCGGACAACGTCTTCTATCTCACGCCCAAGGTCGGCGTCGTGAGCACGGAGACGGTGAGCCTCGCCACCGGGGCGCTCATCGGCTACATCCCGAGCATCGGCGACGCCCACTCGACGTCGTTCGGCGTGCTGTACGGGGTCGCCACCGCGGGTACGCCGCGGACGAGCGCGACGTTCGGCGCAGGATGGGGATATCTCGACGGCCACTTCGGCCGCGACGCCGCCCTCATGCTCGGCGGCTCGACGCGGGTGTCGCGGCGGATCTCGCTGCTCACCGAGAACTACTACATCACGGGTGTGGACGACGGCGCCGTCTCGTACGGCATCCGCTTCTTCGGCGACCGGCTGTCCACCGACCTCGCGTTCTTCAACTCGCCGCACGACTGGCTCTTCCCGGGCATCCCCTTCGTCTCGTTCGCCGTGAAGTTCTGAGGGGCAGCGCTGGTGTCCACGAGCTCGCGATCGACGCAGCCGCCGCCGGCCCGGGCCGGCCTGTTCGTGGCGCGGGAGTCCGTCGTGCGGCGGATGTGGGGCGACGCCGACGTCATCCTCCTCGTCTTCGCCGGCTCGGCCGCCGAGTTCGCGCTCAACCGCGCCGTGGACTGGCTCTTCTTCACCGGCGCGATCCCGCGCGATCCGATCGGGCGCTTCTTCACCACCGCCGAGTACGCGCGCCGCATCGTCTTCGCCTCCGAGGCGGACGCGGCGCGGACGCTCGCCCACGTCCACGCCGTTCACGAGGGCGTGCAGCGCGCGCGCGGCGAGCGCATCCCGGAGTGGGCCTTCCGCGACGTCCTCTACATGCTCGTCGACTACTCCCAGCGCGGCTTCGAGCTGCTGCACCGGCGGCTCACGCCTGACGAGTGCGAGGAGCTGTACGACGTCTTCCGCCGCGTCGGCGAGGCGCTCGAGGTGCGGGAGCTCCCGTCCTGTTACGCCGACTGGGGACGAGGGACGAGGGACGAGGGACGCGTCCGGGCGAGCTGCTATCGCCGTGCGCCGGCTCCGGGGTGGTTGACGGCCTCAACGCCGATTGGACACGGATGCCGCGGACGTCACGGATCTGAAGGATGGGTGGGGGGCAGGCCCCGGTCCGGCTACGCCTCCAGGAACTCTCGCGGCGCAGGGAGCGATCCGCACGGATTCGTGCAGTTCATTCGTGGTCATCCGCGTTCCACATCGTGTGATGCCGGCCCGACCACGGAGCCCGACGCACGGCGCGACTGCTCTCCTCCCGCCGCCGCGGACCCTCTACCCAGCCAGCTTCGAAGAGCAGTCGCGAATTGAACGAATGACGCGAATGGTGCGAATGAGGAGGGCGCTGTGGGTGGCGGCCACGGGGCCGGCCGCTGGCGAGACGCGCCGTCGCGCCACGCGGCGCTACGGTTGCTCCTGTCGTCGCGTGCGCTCGTAGCGCAGGAGCACGCCCCCCGAGAGCGGCCGCGCCTCCAGGAGCTGGAGCTCGCGCCGCGGCAGCCCCTCGCGGAACAGCCGCGTGCCGGCGCCGAGCACGATCGGCGCGAGCAGGATGCGGTACTCGTCGAACAGGTCCTGCTCGATCAGCGCCGCCGAAAGCGCGCCGCTGCCGAAGACGAGCGAGCTGCCGCTCCCCTGCGCCTTCAGCACGCGGATCGTCTCCGTCGCGTTCCCGGTCACCACCGTGGTGTTGGTCCAGCGGTGGACGTCGCGGCCGCGCGTGAAGACGAACTTCGGGAGGCCGTTCATCAGCTCCGCGATCTCGCCCGTCGTCGACGGCCAGTAGCCGGCCATCCCCTCGTACGTCACGCGGCCGAAGAGGAGGCGGTCCGCCGAGCGAAGCTGGTCGAGCGCGTACTGCTCGAACTCGGGGCCGAGGACGAGCTGGTGCCAGGCGAGATCCCACTTCGTCGCGCCCTCGAACGCGCCGTCGAGGGAGGTCAGGTTCCACATCACGAGTCTGCTCATCGGCGTCACCTCACACCGCTACCGGCGAGCGCCGCAAGAATCGTCGCCGCGGGGCGTCGGACCCGGAAGAATGTGCGGCCGGGGCGTGCGCGGCGCCGGGCCGGACCGCGTCAGCGTGACCCGCGTCACGCGCTCTGGCCCAAGGCGTACCGGAGGGTTACCGTTCCTGCGCTGGACCCCGCCGGGCCGCAGGGCCCCTGGCTCATCCTCAACCGCGCCGCCGCTGCGGCGCGGCTCGCGGAGTGTGAATGCTCGGTTACCCGCAGCGCGACAATCCTTCCCGGTCAGCGCCGCACCGCCCTGACACGGCTCCCAACCCGCACCGCCCGTCGACCTGCCGATGACGACCTTCCAGCTGACGTACATCGACTACGCCATCCTGATCATCTACTTCGCCTTCGTCCTGGGCATCGGGGTGGCGCTCAAGCGCTTCATGCGCTCGAGCACGGACTTCTTCCTCTCCGGGCGCAGCATCCCCGCGTGGGTCGCCGGCCTCGCCTTCCTCTCCGCCAACCTCGGCGCCCAGGAAGTGATCGGCATGGGCGCGAGCGGCGCGAAGTACGGCATCATGACCAGCCACTTCTACTGGGTGGGCGCGATCCCGGCGATGGTCTTCGTCGGCATCTTCATGATGCCCTTCTACTACGGCTCGCGCGCGCGCTCGGTGCCCGAGTACCTCAAGCTGCGCTACGACGAGAAGACGCGCACCTTCAACGCCATCAGCTTCGCGGTGATGACGCTCTTCTCCAGCGGCATCTCGATGTACGCCATGGCGCTGCTCCTCCAGGCGCTCCTCGGCTGGGACTTCAACTTCTCGATCCTCGTCGGCGCCGTCATCGTCCTCGTCTACATCTTCCTCGGCGGGCTGACGAGCGCGATCTACAACGAGGTCCTCCAGTTCTTCCTCATCGTCGCCGGCTTCATCCCGCTCGTCTTCCTCGGCCTCAAGGACGTCGGCGGCTGGTCCGGGCTGACCCAGCGGCTCGAGGTGACGGCGACGCACGCCGGCTTCGCCGCCGGCGCGTTCACGCACTCGTGGCGGTACATGGCCAGCCCGTCGCAGAACCCGATGGGCGTGGAGTGGTTCGGGCTCGTCATGGGCCTCGGCTTCGTCCTCTCCTTCGGCTACTGGACCACCGACTTCCTCGTCGTCCAGCGCGCGATGGCGGCCGACTCGATGAGCGCGGCGCGGCGCACCCCGCTCATCGCCGCCTTCCCGAAGATGCTCTTCCCCTTCCTGGTGATCCTCCCGGGGATCATCGCCATCGCGCTGACGAGCAAGGCGGGCGTGACCGGCTTCGCGCTGCCGCACAACCCCGACGGGACCTACAACTACAACATGGCGATCCCGCTGATGCTCGGGCACTACTTCCCCACGGGCATCCTCGGGCTCGGCCTCACGGCGCTGATGGCCTCGTTCATGAGCGGCATGGCGGGCAACGTCACGGCGTTCAACACCGTGTGGACGTACGACATCTACCAGAGCCACATCCACCCGGGCGCGAGCGACGAGCACTACCTGTGGATGGGGCGCATGGCGACGGTGTTCGGCGTGCTCCTGTCCATCGCGACCGCGTACGTCACGACGCGGTTCAACAACATCATGGACATGCTGCAGCTCGTGTTCGCCTTCGTGAACGCGCCGCTGTTCGCCACCTTCCTGCTCGGCATGTTCTGGAAGCGCACGACGGGCCACGGGGCCTTCTGGGGGCTCGTCCTCGGGACGCTCGCGGCTGCCGTGCACCACGGGATGACGCTCACGACGGGCGACCCCATCGGCGTCAAGGGCGGCTGGATCCACGTCGTGCACCAGTATCCGAGCGAGATGGCGCAGAGCTTCTGGACGGCGATCTGGGCGTGGACCATCTGCTTCGTGGCGACGATCGTCATCAGCCTGCTCACGAAGCCGCGCGCCGACGACGAGCTGCGCGGCCTGGTGTACGCGCTCACCGAGAAGCCGACGGAGGAGGTCACGTGGTGGAAGCGGCCCGCCGCACTGGGCGTGATCATCCTCGCGCTGGCCCTCGTGCTGAACATCATCTTCTTCTGAGACGACGATGCAACTCGACATCCGACTGCCCCTGGGCCTCCTCTTCCTCGCCCTCGGCCTGATCCTCACGGGCTACGGCATCTTCGGCCCGCACAACGTCTACGCCCGCTCGCTGGGCTACAACGTCAACCTCGACTGGGGCGTCGTGCTCCTCGTCTTCGGCGCCGTGATGCTCTGGCTCGGCCGCCGCGGGACGAGCAGCGCCCGCGTCGCCACCGGCGAGGTCGCCGAGCTGGGCGTGGAGAGCGAGGAGCAGCTCGCGGCGGAGGCGCGGTCGCGGGGTCGGCACTAGCCGCCCGTGCGCATAACGAGCGAGCCCCCTGCCGGATTCGTCCGGCGGGGGGCTCTCGATTCACCATGACTCCACCCGAGTCCCACGGCCGCCCCGCCCCGCGCCTCCTCGAGTACACCCTCCCCGGCGGCTGGACGGTGCTCGCCGGGAAGACCGACGCGGACAACGACCAGCTCAGCATCAGGATCGCGAAGCCGACCGACTGGTGGTTCCACGTGCGCGGCATGCCGGGGAGCCACGTCGTCCTGCGCGCCCAGCCCGACGTGGAGCCCGATCGCGCGACCCTCGAGCGCGCCGCGGCGATCGCCGCGTATCACAGCAAGGCGCGGGAGGGGGGCGTCGTCGCCGTCTCGTGCACGCGGGCGCGCTACGTCACCAAGCCGCGCGGCGCGAAGCCGGGCACCGTCGAGATCCGGAAGGAGACGGTGCTGAAGGTGCGCCCCGCCCTGCCCGACGAGGGCGGCGGCTAGCCGGTCGTCGCGACGGCCGGCTCCTCCGCGTCCACGCGGAAGACCGACACGAGCTGCCGCAGCGCGTCCGCCTGCGCGGCCATCTCCTGCGACGTCGCCGCCAGGTCCTCCGCCGCCGCCGCGTTCTCGCGCGTGCTCTCCTCCAGACCGGCCACGGCGCGGCTCACCTCCGCGAGCGCCGTCGTCTGCTCGGCGGACGCCGACACCGTGCGCTGGACGACCTCCGACGTCTGCCGGATGGACGGCACGAGGCGCCCGATCACCGCCTCGGCGCGCGTGGTCGCCTGGCGGCCCGAGTTGGCCGACGCCACGACCTCCTGGAGCACCTTGCGGCTGTGGTTCGCCAGCCGCCGGACCTCGTCGGCGACGACGGCGAAGCCGCGCCCCGACTCGCCGGCGCGCGCCGCCTCGATCGCCGCGTTGAGCGCGAGGAGGTTCGTCCAGTTCGCGATCTTGTCGATCGCCGAGATCTTCTCCGCGATGCTGTCGAGGACCGCGATCGCCTCCTGCATCGCCGACCCCGTCGCCTCGGCCTGCGACGCGCCCTCCATCGCCAGCGCCTCCATCGCGCGGCTCTCGTCCACGCTCTCGGTGATCGAGGCGTGCACCTGCTCGACGATGGCCGTCGTTTCGCCCACGGCGGCGGCGGCGCCGCTCGTGTTGGCCGACAGGAGCTGCGCCGATCCGGCGATGGCGCCCGACGCGTGCGCGATCGCCTCGGCGGTCGACTGCAGGTCCCGGATGAGCCGCGAGAGCGACTCCGCCATCGCGACGAACGCCTTGCCGAAGCTGTCGCGCTCGGAGCGCGGCACCACCTGCACGGAGACGTCGCCGGCGGCGATCCGGTCGGCGACGCGCGCCATCTCGGCCAGGTACGCCACCATCTGGCCGAAGGCGACGCCCAGCCGGTCGTTCGCCGACCGCGGCTCGATGCGTACGTCGAGGTCGCCGGCGGCGATCTCCGTCGCCTCGACGGACATCTCCTTCATGTACGCGGTGAGGCGCGCCATCGAGCGCAGGAGCTGCCCGATCTCGTCCTCGCTCCCCTCCGGGATGGTGACGTCGACGTCGCCGAGCGCGAGCTGGTCGGCCACCGCGGCGGCGGCGCGGATCGGCTCCGTGAGCGCCCGCGACATCGCCGAGGCCAGCAGGCCGAGCATGGCGATCGAGAGCAGCGCGACGATCCCGACGAGGAGCCACGCGGCCCGTTGCAGCTCGGTCGCGCGCGTGAACGCCTCGGTCGTGTTCCGGGTGGCGGAATCGCCCATCGCGGCGATCGTCCGCTGCAGCTCCCCGTATTCCGCGTGCGACGTCGCCTGGTTCGTCCGCGCCGTGGCGTCCGCGGTCCCGTGCGCCAGCGACAGCGCGGCCGCGCGCGCCGGGACGAAGTACGCCTCGACGTCCTCCGTCAGGCGCGCGGAGCGCGGCCTTTCCACGGCGGCGATGTCCCGCACGAGCCGCCTGACGACGGACATCGCGGAGTCGGCGCTCAGGAGCGCCTCGTCGTCCTGCGTGCGCGCCGCGTCCTCCAGCTCGTGGTCGACGCGGGCGAGCGCGTAGCCGAGCGCGAGGTCGGCGCGCAGCGCCGGGTAGTGGCGGCTCTCGATCTCGGAGAACTGCGACTCGTTGAGCAGGCCGAGGCCGACGGTCAGCAGCAGCACGACGAACAGCGCGACCGCGGAGATCGTCGGCAGGAGCCGGACCTTCTGCTCGACGTCCGAGCGCGCGATGAACCGGCGCAGCGGCGCGGGGATGAACAGCTCCTCGCGACCGTGCGCCGGTGCCCGCGTGCCCGGGACGAGCCCGGGCGTGACCGTCAGCCCGGCCTCAGTCATGCCGCCCGATCACCTCGCGGCATCGGCGGCCGTCCGCTGCGCGGCGGGCGCCGGCGCGAACCACGCGGCCCAGAACCCGGCCGTGGCGAGGAGGACGGCGAGCACGAGGTGCAGCACCACGTCGTAGCCGCCGATCGGCACGACGCCGAGCAGCACCGGGGTGAAGATCCCGACGACGGCGAGCACGAGGTACGCCGCGCCGCTGCCGAGCGCGTAGGCGATGGAGCGTCCCACGCTGCGTCCCGCCCAGATCCCCCACACGCCGAACGCGATGTGCACGAGGTTGTGCAGCGCGTTGACGGGGAAGAGGCCGAGCAGCATCGCGCCCGAGCCCATGGACATCATGGCGTGCATGGATCCAGCGGCGGCGAAGCCGAGCGCGCCGACCGCGACAAAGAGGATCCCGGAAACCGTTGCCACCCGCTGGATCGACAGCATCGTCATCCTCCGCGTTGCAGTGGGCCGCCCGCAGGGCGGCGTTGGGTCGGGGAATACCCTAGGGACGACGGGTGAGGCGGGCCGGTCACTGGCGGGGCCGGCGGGCGGTCAGCATGTGCCGCGAAGCTGGCGCGGCGCCGGCGGAAACTACGTTCGCGGGATACGGCGCTCCGGTACCTCAGGCGCCCGCCGAATACCAGTCCAGCACCCGCAGGGCGCGGAGCGTGTTCCACCGGCTCGGCCGCCCCTCGCCCTCGTCGATCTCGATCGGCATCCGGCCGGGATGCCGCGTCTCGAGCGGCCACCGGCCGTCGTCGTCGCGCTTCGACGCGACGAGGGCGACCGCCTCGGCCGCGCGCTCGTCAGGCGCGACGCCGGCGCGGCGCAGGTACTCGAGCCCACGCAGCACGTCGTAGTGCCACCATGTGGGGAAGGCGAAGCGCGTCCAGGCGGGGTCGATCACCTCGCCGGTGGACCTGCGGCGGAAGAGCCGGCGCTCGAGCAGGTACTCCTCCCCGCGCAGACGGGCCTCGCGAAGCTCCGGGCTGCCGCCGCCCGCGCGTTCGTACTCCAGCAGGGCCTCGAGGACGCAGATCGTCGTGTTGAACGAAGATCGCGTCGAGCCGTTCGCCGCCTCGCAGTTCCAGCCGCCGTCGGGGAGCTGCTCGCCCAGCAGGCGGGTGACGATGCCGTGCACGTCCTGGCCGAAGTACGCGGCGGGCGCGGCCACCTGCCCGTTGATGCACGGCTCGACCTCGCCGGCGAAGTAGGCGTTCTCCCACACCTCCCGCGGAGCACACCCGTGCCAGGTCACGCGCTCGCGGACGAGCCCCACCGCGCGCCGCGCCTGGTCGCTCGCCGGGTCGAGCCCCATCTCGCGCAGGAGCGACAGCGCGTGCATGGTGGAATCCCAGCCGCGGTTCCACGCCGCGCCGCCCCACCGCCCGTCCGGCGCCTGGAGCGCGAGCAGCCGCGCGCCCAGCCCCTCGGTGGCGACCCGTGCCCGCTCCGCCGCGACCTCGTGCGCCGGCGCGCCGACGAGGTCCCGCATCACCTGCCAGCGGATCGCCGGGTCGGAGTCGAGGAGCCAGGCGATCGCGGAAGACCGGGAGCTCGAGCGCTGTCGTACGGCGGGATTCGTCGCCATGCGGTGGTTCGTCTCGTGTCTCGCGTCGGCCTACGGCAGGTCGTGCACCGCGAACGAGTACGGCGCATCCCGCTGCGTGATGGTGAGAGGCCCCATCGTGCGCACGTGCGCGAAGGCGACGGTGACGTCCTCGAGCTGACCCGCCCCCGGGTAGTGCGCCTTGGCGAAGGCGGCGATCGATTCGGCGACCTGCGCGCGGCCGGCGCTGTCCGCCTTCGCCATGGCTGGCGGGGGCTCCTGGAAGGTGATGACCAGGTGACTGTCGTTGGACAGGGTCACGGTGGCCGCGACGCCGTACTGGCGCTGGAGCGCCGACGAGAGCGCGAAGAGCGCCTTCATGTCGGCACAGGCGGCGACGAGCAGGAGGGCGAGGACGGGGACCAGTCGGAGCGGGCGCATGGCGTCAGCCGCCGCCGGCGATGCTCGACACCGTCGCGTGCGACGAGCGCGACGCACGGTACGCGAGGGCCTGGCGGATGAAGCTCACCGTGATCTCGAAGCGGAGCCGCGGATCGGCGCAGCTCTCGTGCAGCCACGGAAGCGATGGCCTGTCGTCGCCGGCATCGCTGACCTCGAAGAGCTCCCGGCTCTGCTGCAGGGCGAAGCAGCGATCGGCGATCGGGTCCGCCTCGAACGTCAGCGAGTAGTCGGTGTCGTACCTGAACTCGTCGCCGATGTCCCTGATCAGGAGCAGGTCACAGCGCTCGGCGAGGGAGATCCAGCCGAGGGCGAACGCCAGGTCGATGCGGGCGGCGAAGGTGCCGAGCGGACCGCCGGCCGCGAGGAGCCGCTCGGGCGCGTCGGCGACGAACCGCGCGCGGAGGAACTCCTCGAGCGCGGCGTCGAGAAAGGCGCTGGCCAGGACCGCGCACGCCCGGTCGCTCTCGCCGCGGAGCGCCTCCAGGAACTTCCGCAGGTCGAGCGGCGCGACCGGCGTCCGCTTCGCCGGCGCGTGGAAGGTGGTCAACGCGGCGGTGAAGGCGAGTGCGTCGGGAGAGACCGGGGAGCTGGGCATGAGCTGCCGATCCATTCGGGAGGTTGCCGGAAGGGAGACCGCGGGGGGACCTCGACCATCACCCGCCTGACGCAGCGCACGCGAGGCACGCCGTGGCTCGAATCTGCGCGCCCCAAAGAGATAGCCGGGGCGCGGCCGACGCAAGGTGGCGGGTGAGGCAGGCCTGACGGCGTCACTCGGCGCGGAGCGCCGTGGATGGCGCCACTCGCGACGCCTGCACCGCCGGCAGCAGCGTCGCGCCGAGCGCCACGACCAGGACCGCCGCCGCCCCGGCCAGGTACGACGCCGGGTCGCTCGGTCTCACGCCATAGAGCACGCTCGCCAGGACGCGCGAGAGCTCGAAGCCGATCACCACGCCGGCGACGACGCCGACCGCGGCCCGCGCGAGCGCACGGCCGAGGAGCGACCTCACCACGCTGCCGGTCGGGGCGCCTAACGCGATGCGGATCCCGATCTCCAGGCGGCGTCGCGCCACCTCACCCGCGTACAACCCGAACACGCCGACCGCCACGAGCACCAGCGCCGAGGCGGAGAAGAACAGGAGCAGCCGCGCCGTCGCGCGTTCGCGGGCGATTCGGGCGCCGACGGTCTCCCGCATGCTCTCGACCTTGAAGATCGGCGTCCCCGCCATGACCGACTGCGCGAGCTCTCGCACGGAGGGGATCACCGTCGCCGCCGCGCCCCTCGTCCTGACGAGGACGTCGTACTCCTCGCCGGCGTTGTCCTGGTCCGCGAAGACGTAGACGGTCGGGCGCGGCTCGTCCCGCGGGCTCACCAGCCGCACGTCGCGCACGACCCCGATGATCTCGGCGGCGGGATTCACCCCGATGCGCAGGTCGTACGCGCGGCCGACGACGTGCTTCTCGCCCGGCCAGAGCTTCCTCGCGAACGTTTCGTTGACGACGGTACGCAGGGACCTCGCGTGCGCATCCCCCGGCTCGAACAGCCGGCCGGCGAGCGCGGTGAGGTCGAGCGTGCGAAAGTAGCCGCGATCGACGAACCGGACGTCGGCGGTGGGATACTCGGACCGGTCGCGATCGCCGAGCCCCGGCGGCGTGACCGTCGTCGCCGTGCCGCCCTCGTAGAAGGGGCGCACGGACGTGCGCCCGACGGCGGTGACGCCGGGAATCGCGCGCAGCCGGTCCAGAAATGCGCGTGAGGCGGTCGCCGCGGTGTGGCGATCGACGCCGGGCGGGTCGAAGGCGACGCGAAACGCGACGAGGTGCGACGGATCGAAGCCGACGTCGACGGCGGCGAGCCGATCGAAGCTGCGCAGGGTGAGCGCCGCGAAGATCGTCAGCACCACCGCGACGGCGGCCTCGCCGCTCACGACCAGTGCCGTGCGAGAGCGCCTCGTCAGGCGCGCGCCGCCCTGCAGCGCGACCGCCGCCGTGTCCGCGCGGTCGTCGAGGGCCGGGACGAGCGCCAGCACGAGCGCCGCGAGTGCGGCCGACACCCCCGCGACGATGAGCGCGGCGCCGCCGAAGTGCACGCTCGTCAGGCGCGGCACGTCGGCGGGGAGGAAGCGCGTCAACGCCGGGATCGCGACCGCCGCGGCGGCGAGGCCGATCGCCGAGCCGCCTGCCGCGACGAGCGCGGTCGTCGCCAGCCGTTCGCCGACGAGGCGGCCGCGGGTCGCGCCGAGCACGGATCGCAGCGCGCGGTCTGCGGCGCGGCGGCGGGCATGCGCGATGGTCAGGAGCGAGGTGTTCGTCAGCACGAGGACGAGCAGCAGACCACAGGCGACGAGCAGGGCGAGCAACGGCGCGCGCACGCTGCCGGTGATCTCGTCGCCGAGCGGCACGAGCTGCGCGTCCCAGCCCTCGGCGATCCTCCCCTCGGCGCGCAGCTCCGCGTGAATCGCGCGAAGCTCGCGCTCCGCCGCGGTGAACGTCGCGTTCGGCCGGAGCCGCGCCGCCACGAGGAGGAAGCGCCCCCACTGCGCGTACCGCGGACCGACGATCATCGGCACCCAGAACTCCTGATCCCCCATCCAGCCGAACTTCAGTGGAACGAAGTCCGGCGGCATCACGCCGACGACGGTGGTCGGCACGCCGTCGAGTCGGATGGCCCTGCCGACGATGCGCGGATCGCCACCAAGGCGGTTCGTCCAGAACGCGTGGCTGATCACCACCTCGCGCGCGTCCGGCGTGCCGGAGAAGCCCGGCCCCAGCATCGGACGAGCGCCGAGCAGCGCGAACAGGCTCGGCGACACCTCGGCCCCGCTCAGCCGCTCCGGGCCGGCACTGGCCTGCCACACTCGTGAGGCGGGCATGAGCGCGGAGATCGAGTCGAGCGTGCGGCTGCGCTCCCGCCAGGCGGTGAAGGCGACGGCGGACACCACGTTCCGGTCGCGCTGGCGCGGGATGTTCCGCTCGAAGACCGCGACGAGCCGCGCCGGGTCCTCGTACGGCAGCGGCCGAAGGAGCACGTCGTAGGCGAGCGTCGCGATCGTGGCGATGGCGGCGATGCCCAACGCGAGCGTCGCGACGGCGGGCACGGTGTAGGCCGGCGCGCGGCGGAGGGAGCGGCCCGCGAGCCGCACGTCGCGCGCGAGGATCTCGACGCGATTGCCGAGGCGCGTCTCGCGCGCTTCGTCGCGCCAGCGCTCCACGCCGCCGAACGCGGCCAACGCCCGGCGGCGCGCCTCGTCAGGCGCGAGGCCGCCGCGGACCAGCGCCGCCGCCTCGGACTCGACATGGAAGCGAAGCTCGGCGTCGAGCTGACGCTCGAAGTCGCGCCGGTGCAGGGCGCGCCGGATGCGGCGCGAGAGCGTGCGCAGCCACTCGGTCATCGGGCCCTCACGCCGGCGAGAGGATCAGCTCCACGGCCTTCGCGAAGAGCCGCCACCCGGCGATCTCGCTCGCGAGGTGCTTCCTGCCGGCCGCCGACAGGCGGTAGACGCGCACGCGTCGCCCCTGCTCGGACACGCCCTCCTCGGCGACGATCAGCCCGCGCTCCTCCAGCCTATAGAGCGCGGGGTAGAGCGATCCCTGGTTGACCTCGAGGACGTGCGCGCTGCGCTCACGGATGCGGCGCGAGATCGCCCAGCCGTGGAGCGGCGCCAGCTGCAGCGTCTGGAGGATGAGGAGATCGAGCGTGCCCTGGAGCAGATCGGCGCGCGGGTTGGCCATGGGGGTCCTCGCCGGGATACCTTGTCGTTCGACAATCTAGAACCGGATTGTAGAACGGCAAGGTATGGGGCCGACCGTGGCGCGCACGGCCGTCCGACCGGCGTCACCGCTCCTTCCGGAACTGCGGCGTGAACGCGATCGCGAGAAGCAATCCTTCCGGACTGAGGAAGCGGCTCACCGTCTGGCCCCAGGGCTCTTTCCTGTTCTTCACGAGCATGCGATAGCCCTGCTGCTCGAGGATCGCCGTCGCCTCGTCGATGTCCTCGACGTCGAACTCCAGCCACGCTTGCGGAACGGGTATGTCGGCAGGCCAGGCCTCCGTGCCGAAACAGGACTGGGCAGCCTGCGAGAGCGGCCACAGGGCGAAGGCCTTCACGCCCTGCAGCGACTCCGTGTGGAGGTAGCCGTCCTTGTCCTCCTTCAGCGGGATGTCGAGGACGTCGCCGTAGAGCGCCCTGCTCGTGGTTCGATCCGCGACGATCGGACCGAAACCGGTGACGAAGAGGATCCTGACACGTTGGGGTTGCGGCATGTGTCCGCTCTCGAGACTAGGGTTCTCTGCCCCGCGCGCGCACCGTCGATTTCCGCCCCGCGGGCTTGCGCCCCGTCGCCTTCATGTGCGTCACCTTGACGATGCGCCCCTGGCGATCGTACGTCGTCCACTCGCCGACCTGCACGCCGCGCTCGAAGGATCCGGAGCGCATGAGGGAGCCGTCCTTGCGGAACCATTCCCAGTAGCCGGTCATGACGCCGTCGGTGAGCTCGCCGCGCGCCCACAGGGAGCCGTCCTTGTGACGGTGTTCATGGAGCTGCGCCTTCTTGCGAGCGGGCATCGGTTCCCTCCAGAGATGCCGACGGCATCGAGCGAACACCGACGCGGTCAGTTCGGCGACCCGCGTTAGCTCCTCGCCAGCGATCGAGTTGGCATCGGACAGCGACGTGCGTGCGGAGAACTCCTGGACGGCGGTGACATCGATGAGGGCCTGGTCGGACGAGACAGTCTCGACGGGTTGGGCGAGCGCCCGTCCGCCACTCAGCGCAGGCCTAGTCGGCGTCGCGCCGCGTCGTGCGAGATGATGCGTCCTGCGGCGACATCAGCGAGCCCGCGCTCGGTCGCTTCCAACACATAGAGGCACTCCATGGCATCCTCGAGGGACGCATCCTCGGGGAGCCGGTTGACGGCTTCGATGGCGCGCTGCTTGGCCGAGGGAGTACCCATGTGCATGCTCAGGCGAGGGGCACCCGAAGGATATGCCCTGGTGCGTCTGGCCGCCACGATCTCTGCTGGGGGCGAGTGCGTGAGTTCGCGGCGAGCAGCCGGCCATCCCGCCGGAGCGCGGCTCGCCGCGGGGCCGAGTTGTCGAAGCCGATGGTGATCGCGCGCAACCGAGTGTGTTCCAGCTAAGGCACAAGGTCAGCCACAACCGGCCGACTCGCAATGCGGCTCACCAAGCGAGCGTTCTGGCGACTGAACGGGCGCAAGACTCGGCCACTGCATATCGCGCATGTGGATTGCAGCACCTCCTCAGGCGTTCGCTGGAAGATCGCGCGGCGCACGATACCGATACCGTACCACACGACCTAG
>CAMLIT010000083.1 GCA_946480295.1 uncultured Gemmatimonadota bacterium | reverse complement strand
TCGGCATCAACGTCTTCGCCGTGATGGCCGGCTTCTACTACTGGCTGCCGAAGATGACGGGCCGCCTGCTGAACGAGGGATTGGGGAAGCTGAACTTCTGGCTGATGTTCCTCGGCTTCGGCGTCGGCTTCTTTCCCATGCACACGCTGGGGCTGCTCGGGATGCCGCGGCGCATCTACACGTACGCGTCGGGGCTCGGCTGGGGGTGGCAGAACATGTGGGTGACGATCGGCGCCTTCGTCTTCGCGTTAGGCATCGTCGTCTTCATCGTCAACTTCTTCTGGAGCCTCGCGTTCGGCGAGGAGGCCGGCCCCAACCCGTGGGACGCGCCGACGCTGGAGTGGGCCATGCCCTCGCCGCCGCCGCCGTACAACTTCGCCCGCATCCCGATCGTCGGCAGCCGCCATCCCCTATGGGAGGACCGGATGCCGGAGGGCACCGGGCGCACCGTGCTCGACGGCCCGATGCTCGACCACGGGCGCGACACCTTCGGCACCACGCCGCTGGACGCCGAGCCGAACGAGGTCCTGCGCATGCCGGAGGACACCGTCTGGCCCTTCTTCCTGGCGCTGTCGGTGCTCGTGCTCTGCTACGGGCTGCTGACGGGACTGCTCTGGCTCGGCATCGTCGGGGCGATCGCGCTCTTCGTGACCATCGTGGGCTGGTTCATGCCCAGTCACGAGCCTGGACCTTCCGTGAGGGCCTGACCCATGGCGACCGCGGCGAACCCCACCCCCTACGACCTTCCGATCAACCCGGCGCAGCGGAGCAATCCCGGCTGGGTGGTGATGCTGCTCATCATCACCACCGAGGCGATGCTCTTCGCGTACTTCCTGTTCGCGTACTACTACGTCGGGTCGATGACCACCGGGCCCTACCCGCCCGGCGGCCCGCCCGACCTGAAGCTGTCGCTCCCCAACACGGTCATCCTGATCGTCAGCAGCGGGACGATGTGGTGGGCGGAGCGGGGGATCCGCGTCGGCAGCCAGCTTCGCCTCCGCCTCGGCATGCTCCTCACGCTGATCCTCGGCGTCGTCTTCCTCGTGATCCAGGGGATCGAGTACAGCCACAAGGCGTTCTCGCCGCAGTCCAACGCCTATGGCGGCCTGTTCTTCACGATCACCGGCTTCCACGGCGCGCACGTGCTGGTCGGGCTGATCATCAACGTGGTCGTGCAGGTCTGGGCGTGGCGTGGCTGGTTCGACGCCGACCGACACCTCGCGGTGACGAACGCCGCGATGTACTGGCACTTCGTCGACGCGGTGTGGCTGGTCGTCTTCTTCTCCCTCTACATCACCCCCCGGTTCTCATGACCGCCAGGATCTTCGAGCACCCGGGGATGCCGGGACACGCCGCGCCCCGACGTGGCCTCGTTCCCCTCTGGAAGCTCTGGTTCGGCATCTTCGGCGGGCCGGTCGTCTGGGCGATCCAGCTCATCGTGGACTACGCGCTCGTCGCGCACTTCTGCTATCCGAACGATACGCCGGTGGCCTCGTCGAGCTTCGGCGGGGTGCGCGCGGTCGCGATCGCCGTGAGCGTGCTGTGCCTCGTCGTCGCCGTCGCCGCCCTGTTCACGGCCCTGCACTCGTGGTCGGTCACCCGCCACGGCCACGAGGGCGAGCATCGCGAGGTCGCCGAGGTGGGCGAGGGGCGGGCGCGCTTCATGGCGGTCGCCGGGCTCCTCGTGAGCGGCATCTTCATCTACGGGGTGCTGATGAACGCGCTGCCGATCGTGACTCTGCCGGTATGCATACTCAGTTGATCGCGGGCACCAGGGAGGCTCCATGCGGGGAAGCGTGAGAGGGCGGCTGCGCGAGTGCGTGCTGCCGATGCTGGCGGCGCTGGCGATGGTCGTGCCGGCGGCATGCAACGAGGCGGCGGGGCGCGAGCCGCAGTACACCGTCCCGGGCGGGGACGCGGCGCGCGGCAAGGTCGCGATCGAGACCTTCGGCTGCGGGTCGTGCCACACCATCCCCGGCGTGTCGACGGCGAAGGGCACGGTGGGGCCGCCCCTCTACTTCTGGAGCAGGCGGACGTACATCGCCGGGGAGGTGCCGAACACGCCGGACTTCCTCATCCGGTGGATCGAGGTCCCGCAGGCGATCGAGCCGGGCACCGCGATGCCGAATCTCGGCGTGCCGGAGGGGCAGGCGCGGGACATCGCGGCGTACCTGTACTCGATCCACTGAGCGGAGCGCGAGCGGCGGCGGCCGCTCGCGCTCCGCCCTTTCGCGGGCACGGCCGGGGGCGGATATTGACCGTATCCACCTCCGGAGGTCCGGTGTGTTCTGGCGCAGTGCCCGGCTGACGAACGCGCTCGCGAGGAACGTCGTGGTCCGCGTCGTGGTCTACTACGCGGCGCTGGCGCTGCTCGCGCGGCTCCTCTGGACCAGCCTCCCGCACGCCCAGGCCATCCCGCAGACCGCGCTCGACGCCCTCGTCGGCGCGGGGCCGGCCGGGGGCAAGGCGCTGGAGAAGGCGGCGGGGCCGCCGATGGACCAGGCGACGCTTGCCATCACGGTCGCGCTGGCGATGATCAGCTCGGCCCTCCTCTCGCTGCCGGTGGCGTGGGTGTACATCCTCACCCGGGCGAAGCGCGGCTACCAGCAGTCGGTCGTGCAGACGCTGATGGTGCTTCCGATCGCCGTCGCCGGCGTCGTCGTGCTCGTGAAGTACAGCGTCGCCCTCGCCTTCGGCCTCGCCGGGATCGTCGCCGCCGTCCGCTTCCGCAACACCCTCGAGGACAGCAAGGACGCCGTGTACATCTTCCTCGCGACGGCGATCGGGCTCGCCGCCGCCGTGGAGGTGCCGGTGGCGTTCGTGATCTCGGTCATCTTCAACACCGTGGTGCTCCTGCTCTGGTACACGGACTTCGGGCGCACGCCCGCGCACCTCGAGGGGCTCATGGCCGAGCGGCGGAAGCAGCGCGCGCTGGAGGCGCTGAGCCGCACGGGGACGTTCGTGGCGCGGCTGGACCAGGAGGTGTTCGACAAGATGAGCCAGGAGCAGCTCGGCGCGATCGCCGATCGCGCCTGGCGGCGGATGCGCCGCAACAACCCCGAGGAGCCGGATCGGGAGGGGCGGCGCGAGGCGCTGCTGCGCGTGCGCACCTACGATGTCCAGGGCTCGCGTACCGCGGTCGAGCCGCTCTTCGACGACCTGCTGAAGCGCTGGCGCTACGGCGGTGTCGTGCACGAGCCCGACGGCACCCACGTCGTCGAGTACACCGTCTTCCTCAAGAAGACGAAGCCGCCCGAGGAGCTGCTCGAGACGGTGCGCTCGCACGGCGGTCCCGACGTCGTCGGCGTCGAGATCGCCTGACGAGCGTCCACTCCTCACCATCGGGGAGGATCCATGCACCGCACGCCCCGCCTGCTGCTCGCCGCCCTCCTGCTCGCCGCGGCCGCGCCCGCGGCGTCGTCGGCCCAGGCGAAGCAGCAGGGGACCGATTCCGCGAAGGCCGCCAGGGCGGCGAAGCGCGCACAGAAGGCGCAGAAGCAGATCGAGCGGGCGCAGCGCGGCGACACCGCCGGGCTGACGCCGGCGCCGCTCTTCAGGCAGGACGGCATCCTCCACTTCACGCTCACCGCCAACTACGGGCGGATCAGGCGCGACCGGCCGGACACGCCGCCCTACCACTGGGCGCGGCTGACGTACGTCGGCGAGGACGGCGCCGCGGTGGACGTTCCCGTCGAGGTGCGCTCGCGCGGCATCTGGCGCCGCCACAACTGCGACCTCCCGCCCCTCCGCCTCCACTTCGACCGCGACGACGTGAAGCACACGGCGTTCGCGAAGCAGGAGAACCTCAAGCTCGTCGTCCACTGCCGCGACAACGACGAGTACGAGCAGTACCTCCTCGAGGAGTTCCAGCTCTACCGCGTGTACAACCTCCTCACCCCGATGAGCCACCGCGTGCGCCTCGCGCGCGTGAGCTACGTCGACAGCGGGAGCACGAAGCCCTTCGCCACGCGCTACGCCTTCCTGCTCGAGGACGTCGACGCGCTGGCCGACCGCAACGCGGCGATGGTCGTCAAGCAGCAGGGGGCGCAGCCCGGCGACCTCGATCCGACGAACGATGCCGTGCTCGGCGTGTTCCAGTACCTGATCGGCAACACGGATTTCTCCGTCGCCGCGCTCCACAACGTGGAGCTCCTGCAGCGCGTCACGAGCTACTACGGCGTCGCGCACGACTTCGACTTCAGCGGCGCGGTGGACGCGCGCTACGCGACGGTGGACCCGCGGCTGTCGATCCGCACCGTCCGCGACCGGCTGTACCGGGGCTACTGCGTGCCTGACGAGTACTTCCCGAAGGCGTTCGCCCTCTTCGACCAGAGGAAGCAGGCGATCTACGCGCTGTACGCCGACTCGCTCGGCAGGCTGCTCGCGCCGGACCGCGTGCGCGGCACGCTCGAGTACTTCGACGACTTCTACCGCGTCATCGACGATCCGCGAGCGGCGAAGCGGGAGATCGTGGACCGGTGCCTGGGGCGCTGAGCGGCCGCGCCGCCTCGCGCAGCAGCCGCTCCTGCGTGGACGGCCCGTCGCCGTGCCGCTGCACGTACTCGCCGCCCGGCTGGAGCTCCCACGCGGTGGGGTCGGCGAGGTAGAGGTCGAGGAGCCGGTAGAGCAGCGCCCGGCCGCGCGCGTCGCGCACCGGGGCGAGCAGCTCGATCCGCCGGCGCAGGTTGCGCGGGCGCAGGTCGGCGGAGCCGATCAGGTACTCGGCCTCGCCGCCGTTGACGAAGTGGTAGATGCGCGAGTGCTCGAGGAGCCGCCCGACGATCCCCACGACGCGGATCCCCGCCGAGAGCCCGGGGACGCCGGGGCGCAGCGTGCACACGCCGCGCACGACGAGGTCCACGGGCACCCCCGCCCGTGACGCGGCGTAGAGCGCCCGGATCACCTCGGGGTGGGAGAGCCCGTTCAACTTGAGCCGGATCCCCGCCGGCCGGCCGGCGCGCGCGTGCCCCGCCTCGCGCTCGATCCGCTCGAGGATCTCCGGCAGGAGCTGCGTCGGCGCGACGAGCGCCCCGTGCTCGAGACGCTCCGGCGGCCGCGAGGTCCCCGTCAGCGCGTTGAAGAAGCGGGACACGTCCTCGGCGAGCCCCTCGTCCGCCGAGAAGAGGCTCAGGTCCGTGTACTGCCGGGCGGTGAGCGCGTTGTAGTTGCCGGTGCCCACGTGCACATACCGCCGGAGCCGCCCCTCCTCGCGCCGCGCGACGAGCGTGACCTTGGCGTGGTTCTTCAGGCCGACGAGCCCGTAGACGACCCGCCCGCCGGCCTCCTCGATCGCCCGCGTCGACGCGACGTTGCGCTCCTCGTCGAAGCGCGCCTTCAGCTCGACGAAGGCCGCGACCTGCTTCCCGCGCGCCGCCGCGTCGCGCAGCGCGTCCACCACCGGCGAGTCGTCGCCGGTGCGGTAGAGGGTCGTCTTGATCGACACGACGTCGGGATCCCGCGCTGCGTCGGCGAAGAAGCGCTGCACCGTGTCCGCGAAGGGATCGAACGGATGGTGGAGCAGCAGGTCGTGCGCGCGGATCGCCGCCCACAGCGGCTCGCCGTCGCCGCGCCCGGGGCTCGCGAGCTCGCGGCACGCCAGCGCGCGCGGCACGGGGAGCGCCGCGACGTGCCGCAGGTCGAGCGGCCCGTCGATCTCGTACAGGTCCGCGTGCGAGAGCGGGAGGGTGCCGGGCGGTGCGTCGGCGCGCAGCTCGGCGAGCACCAGGTCGCGGATGACGAGGGGCATCGCGCGCTCCACCTCGACGCGCACCACCGCGTTCCCCCACCGCTGCCGCGTCGCCTCGTCCACCGCGTCGCGGAGGTCGTCCGCCGCGTCCTCGTCGAGGGCGAGGTCGGCGCCGCGCGTGGCGCGATAGACGTGCGCCTGTTCGATGCGCGACGCGGGGTAGAGCACGTCGAGATTCGCCCGCACCAGCTCCTCGACGAGGACGACGTCGCCGCCGCCGGAGACGGGGACGATCCGCGGCAGCTCGCGCGGCAGCTCGATGCAGGCGAGGCGCGGCGCGCCGCCATGCCGATCGAGCAGCACGACGGCCAGCGACAGCGACAGGTGCGGCGGCCGGGGGAAGGGGTGTCCCGGCGCGAGGGTCATGGCGAGTGGCGTCAGGGCGGGGTAGACCTCGTCGCGGAAGTGCGCCCGCAGCAGCTCGCGCTGGCGTTCGTCCAGCTCGGCCCACGCGCGCACCCGCACGCCGGCCGCGGCGAGGAGGGCGATGCACTCGCGATGGCAGCGGTACTGGCGCGCGACCAGCGTCGCCACGCGGCTGGCGACGAGCGCGAGCTGCGACTGCCGCGACAGCGCCTCCTCGCTCTGCTCCTCGAGCAGCTCGCGCGTCGCGTCGCGCAGCCCGGCGACGCGGACGCCGAAGAACTCGTCGAGGTTGGCGCTGACGATGGCGAGGAAGCGCAGCCGCTCGCCGAGCGGCAGCGTCGCGTCCTCCGCCATCGCGAGCACGCGCGCGTTGAACTCGACGAGACTCAGCTCGCTGTTCAGGAAGGGCGGCGCGTCGGCCGACTCGCCCGCGGCGCGCGGGGCGACCAGCGCGGCGACGGGCCAGTCGCGCGAGACGCCGGCGAAGCTCCCCTCGGTCTCCATCCACTTGAGGAGCAGGTCGGCGCGCGTGCGCGTGTCCGCGCTCGTCCGACGCAGCCCGTGCTCCCGTTCGTACGCCTGCGCGAGCGCCTCCGCTTCCGCGGTCGCCGCGTGCACCGGCCGGATCCTGATCTGCTGGAAGCTGCGCGTCGCGCGCTCGCGGCGCACCGTCACCTGCTCGTAGAGCACGACGAGCGCGGCCCGTCCCAGCCAGTCGCGGCGGGCGACGCGCACATACCGCTCGACCTCGAGGTCGGCGCGCAGCTCGAGCCGCTCGGGATCCACGAGCGCGCGCAGCCGCCGCCCCACCGCCGTCGGCTCGCGCAGCGCGGCCATGGCGTCCGCCGATCGCACGGCCGAGTCGTGGCACTCGCCTGCGCCGCCGGCGTCGCGCTCGCGAGGATCGGCGATGGAGAGGATCAGCCGCCGCCGGTCGTCGGCGCCGATCCGCAGTCGGAGCGATACGCCGCGGCGGCGCAGCGCGTCGTCCGCGGTGTCGAGGTGCAGGTCGCGGAAGAGCGCGCGCCCGGCCCGCGGCTGCCGCCGTCCACCGGCTCCCCCCGGCAGCGGCGCGTCCACGAGCTCGAGCAGTTGCTCCATCGAGAACACGTCGCAGCGGAGGTCCGGGTACCGCATGCGGCGAACTTACAGGGGGGAGGGTCGAGGGGCGAGGGGCGAGCAACAACAGGAACCAGGAACCAGGAACCAGGAACTAGGAAGTAGGAACTAGGAACTAGGAACTAGGAACTAGTGACGGCGTGACTAGTTCCTGGTTCCTGACTCACTAGCGAGCTCCCTCGCCGCTCGCCCCTCGCCCCCCTACCTCACCGTGTACGAGTTATTCCCCCGATCGTCGTCCATCAGACGGTGGTCCGGGTCGAGCTCGATCTTCGTCAGCCGCTTCCCGGCGAACGCGTACTCGCGGATGTAGCGGCGGGTGTTCGTGCTCCAGACCATCGCCGGGTAGTCGTACTCCTGCGTCGACCCGTCGGAGAAGGTGAAGCGGGCGCGGATCGGCTCGATCCCGGGCGCACGGTTCCCGTACGCGACGCCGACGAAGAGCGTGTCCCCCTCCTGCTTCGTCGCCACGGTGTCCACCGCCTGGTCGAACTTCACCGATTCCTCGAACCACTCGCGCCAGAACCAGTCGAGCTGCTTCCCGCTCACGTCGTTCATCGTGCGGAAGAAGTCGGCCGGCGTCGGGTGCTTGAACGCCCACCGCTTGATGTACGTGCGGAAGGCGTCGTCGAACGCCGCGGGGCCGAGGATCTCCTGCCGCAGGAGCTGGAGCCCCACGCTCGGCTTGTCGTACTCGATCGCGCCGAGGAGCCGGGGATCGATGCGGTCGGCGGGGATGTCGATCGGCAGGTCGACGTTCGCGTCCTGCACCTGCTCGATCTCCTGCCGCTGCTGCGCCGCGCGCTGGAGCTGGTTCCCGCGCTCCGGGTAGCGCCGCGCCTCGGAGAAGGTGTTGATGAAGGTGTTGAAGCCCTCGTCCTGCCAGAAGTGCGTGCGCTCGTTCGAGCCGACGATCATCGGGAACCAGTTGTGCCCGATCTCGTGCGTCACGACGTTGTACAGGTCGTACTTGTCCTGGCTCTTCGCCTCCATCGCGAGCATCGGGTACTCCATCCCGCTGATCGGTCCCTCGACGGCGGAGATCTGCGGATACGGGTACGGGAACCAGCGCTCGGAGTACTCCATGATCGACATGCGCGCCTCGTCGGCCGCGTCGCTCCACGGGTCGATGGCGCTCGGCCGGTAGTAGGCCTGGGCGAGGATCCCGTTCCAGCTCGACGCGTCCCACAGGTACTCGGGGGAGGCGGCCCACGCCACGTCGCGCACGTTGTGCGCGTGGAACTTCCAGGTCATGGTGCCCGTCCGCCGCGGCCGCGCCGCGCCGCTCTGGATCTCGGCGAGGGTGACGATGTGCACCGGCGTGGCGGACTTCGCCGCCTGGCCGAGCCGCGCGATCTCCGTCGACGTCAGCACGTCGCGCGCGTTGTCCAGCGTCCCGGTGCCGGCGACGATGTACCCCGCGGGCACGGTGACCTCGTAGGCGAAGTCGCCGTACTCGAGGTAGAACTCGCCCTGGCCGAGGTACGGCTCGGTGTTCCAGCCGCGCACGTCGTCGTACACGCAGACGCGCGGGTACCACTGCGCGAGCTCGAACAGCGGGCCGTCCCGCCCCATGCGGTCGGCGCCGTGCTCGGGGATGAGGAAGTGCCAGGCGACGTCGAAGGTGGCGGTCTTCCCCGGGGCGAGGGGCTCGGCCAGGTCCACCTTCATCACCGTCCCCTCGGTGCGCATCTTGAGCGCCGTGCCGCGCCCGGAGCGCCCCGCCGGCACCTCCTCGAAGCGGTCGATGACGTCGCCCCCCTCGAACCCGCGCGCGCCGAAGCGCGATTCCGGCGGGAAGACGAAGGAGTTGAGCGAGTTGTTCGTGAACGCGTTCTGCTCGACCTGCATCCAGATGAAGGTGAGCGTGTCGGGCGAGTTGTTCGTGTAGCGCAGCGTGTACTCGCCGCGCAGCATCTTCGTGCCCGTGTCCAGCGTGGCCTTGATGTCGTAGTCGGCGCGCTGCTGGAAGTACCGCGGCCCGGGGGCGCCGGACGCCATGCGGAACTCGTTTGGCGCCGGGAAGATCTGGAGGGGGGCGAACATCGACGTGTCGCCCACGGCCTGGTCGGAGTCCGGCGTGGACGTGCGCGACTGCCTCCCCTGGGCCGACGCGAGGCGCGCGGTCGCGGCGAGCGCCACGATCGCGAGGAACGTACGGGACGAAGTGTGCATGGGTTCGAAGTGCTGGAGAAGAATTCGTGCGCTGGCGGCGTAATGGTGCCTGCGCCGCCGCTCCGGTGCTACCCCCGAGGCCGCTGGTGGTGGCCACGAAATCCACCATCGCGGGGCAAGAAGGGCGCCGTGCGCCTCGCTACCGCGGCGGGACGAGGGCGGCCTGCGCCCCCGAGGGATCGGACGGGGAGCTGCTCGCCGCCACGTCCTCGTCCACCGTGAGGGTGATGCCCGCATGGGTGCGCGGCGCGTCGAGCACCCCCTGCCACACGCGGGCGAAGTCGTAGCCGACGTCCGCCGGCCGGCTGCGCTGGAGATCGAAGCCGGTGGTGCTCTCGATCCAGAAGTCCGGCGCCCCCGGCGCCTTCCGCGCCGCGTACGCCGCCTGCGCGGCCGCGTGCAGCGCCTCCGCGTTCGACCTGGCGCAGTACACGGCGGGGCGGTAGCGGCCGTCCGCCAGCACGCCGGCGATCCACGCGCCGAAGTAGTCGAGCATCGGCTGCGTGATCGTGCTCATGTACTCGACGTCGAGGAAGACGGCGCTGCCCGGCGGGAAGCCCTCGCCGGCCGCCTGCGCGACCGCGTCGGCGGCCTCGCTGCTCCCCTGCGCCGCCGAGAGCAGGGTCCGCGAGCAGGTGACCGTGGTCGCCTCGCTCGGCACGCTCGCCGGCGTCAGCCCCGACTCGAGGAGCGCTTCGGCGAGCGCCCGCACGAGCGACGCGACGTCGGGAACGCCCTCCCAGGTCTGCTGGCCCACGTAGATCGCGGCGGTCCCCCAGCCCATCGCGTAGAGGACGGGGCGCTTGCCGTGAAACGAGGTGTCGCGGTGGCAGGGCGCGGCGAGGTAGAACCCGACCCAGCGGTACGGCGTCGCTGGCGGCAGCCACGCCTGCATGGTGGCGTCGCCGGGGTAGACGGCGATGTCGAACCCCGGGAAGGCGGGGCTGGAGGGCCCGGGCGGCGGCCCGGTGAGGACGCGGCCCCCGTCACCGCAGGCCGCGAGCGCGGCGAGGGTGGCGAGGCCCGTGATTCCAGCGCGAAGGCGCCGACCGCGCGACGTCAACGGCTCGCGTAGACGCTCGTCTTGCCGTTCCGGTCGAAGGCGATGACCTGGTAGCCGTTCCCGGCGCCGTCCATCCCCGGCGCATCGTTCGGCATCCCGGGCACCGCGAGCCCGGCGATCTTCGGCCGCTCCTTCTGGAGCTTCCGGATGACGTCCGCCGGCACGTGCCCCTCGATCACGTAGCCGCCGAGGACCGCGGTGTGGCAGGACTGCAGCGCCTGCGGGACGCCGAGCGAGGCCTTGATCTCGCTCAGGTCATTCATGTCCCGGACGGCGACCGTGAAGCCGTTCTTCCGCAGGTGTTCGACCCACTTCTTGCAACAGCCGCAGGTGGGACTCTTGTACACCGTGATCTGCGCCGCGGGAAGGGCGAGCGCCGGCGTCGAACGGGTGACGAGAGCGGCAGCGGCACCGGTGAGCGAGAGGCGGAGCCATTCGCGACGGGAATACATGGCGCATCCGGGAAGGGGTGTCGGATCATAGACTAGCGGCGGACACGGGAAGTTCCAAGTCGCGCGCGGGGCAAGGCTGGCGCGGGAACGGGGGCGACGCTTTCATTCAGCCACCCATGTCGCCCGCCACCCCGCCCCGCGGCGACCGCGTCGCACTCCGAGTCGTGCAGCTCGGCGCGCTGGCCGTCGTCCTCGTCGCCCTCCCATACAAGGCGTTCGACCTCGACCGGTTCTTCGTCCCGAAGGAGCTCGCGCTGCATGCCACGGCGCTGATCGCGGCGCTCGCCTGCCTCGTCGGCCGGAAGCGGCTCGCGCTCGCGCCCCTGGACTTCCTCCTC
This sequence comes from uncultured Gemmatimonadota bacterium, assembly GCA_946480295.1. The sequence continues at coordinate 9,088 of CAMLIT010000083.1, read as the reverse complement.
GCCGCGTACCTGGTGCTCAGCGGCGTCTCCGCGCTCTTCGCCACGAACTGGTGGCTCGCCGGACGGGCGCTCGCCGTCACGCTCTCGGGCGCCGCGCTGTTCTGGGTCGGCCGGGCGCTCGGCCGCTACGGTCTCACGCGCTCGGTGCTCCTCGCCGCGGGGTTCGCCGCCACGATCGGCGCCGTGACGGCGCTCCTCCAGACCTACGGCGTCGCGTCGCCGTACTTCAGCCTCAATCGCGCGCCCGGCGGCACCTTCGGCAACCGGAACTTCGTCGCGCACGTCTGCGCGATCGGGCTCCCCGTGCTGCTGTACTGCGCGCTGACGGCGCGGCGCGGCGTCGGCGCGCTGTTCGGCGCGATCGAGATCGGCGTCGTGTCGGCCGCGCTCGTGCTCTCGCGCAGCCGCGCGGCGTGGCTCGCCGTGGCGGTGTCGCTCGGCCCGGTGGCGCTGCTCGCGCTGATGCTGCGCTCGCGGTGGCGCGGCCAGGGGGTCGGCCGGCGCGCGCTGCTCGTCGCCATCGTCTCCGCCGTCTCGGTGCTGCTCGCCGTCTTCCTCCCCAACACCCTCGAGTGGCGCAGCGAGTCGCCGTACCTCGAGTCGGTGCGCGGCGTCGTGAACTACAAGGAGGGAAGCGGGCACGGTCGGCTCATCCAGTACACCAACTCCCTGCACATGACCGAGGCGCACCCGCTGCTCGGCGTGGGCCCCGGGAACTGGTCGGTCGTCTATCCGCGCTACGCGTCGCGCAACGACCCGTCGCTCGACAGCGAGGGGATGACGGCGAACCCGTGGCCGAGCAGCGACATGATGGCGTTCCTCGCCGAGCGCGGCGTGCCCGCCTTCGCCGCGCTCGTCCTCCTGCTCCTCGGGCTGCTCGTGGACGCGCTGCTGCAGGTCAAGCGGGGGTACACGCCCGAGCAGCTCTTCCGCGGCCTCACGCTGTGGGGGACGCTGGTCGCGACGATCGTGGTCGGCGCCTTCGACGCGGTGCTCCTCCTCGCGGCGCCGTCGCTGATCGCGTGGACGCTCTTCGGTGCGCTCGCCGAGCCGAAGAAGGCGACGCCGGTGGCGGTGGCGGGCGGCCCGCGCGAGTGGGCGCCGATCGTCCTCTGCACGCTCGGCGCGCTCGCCGTGCTGCACAGCGGGCTGCAGATGGGCGCCATGCGCCTGTACAGCCACGCGACGCGCCTGTCCACGCTCGAGGAGGCGTCGCTGCTCGACCCGGGAGACTACCGCATGCAGGTGCGCCTCGCGCAGTCGTACCTGTCGCGCGGCAGCTGCACGCGCTCGCGCCCGCACGCGCGCCGCGCGCACGGGCTCTTCCCGCACGCGCCGGAGCCGCGACAGCTCCTCGCCGCGTGCGGCGAGCGGGTGCGCACGCGGTGACGGGAGCGGCGGCCGGGCCGGCGTGCGTGCCGAACATCGGCGCGCGCGGGCGCCGCCGGCGCGCGATCGGCGGCGTCGTCTGGCTCGTCGTCGGGATCGCCGCGCTCCTCCTCCTGCGCGCTCGTCAGGCGCCGACCGCGGCGTTCCTCGTCCTCCTCGTCCCCTTCACCCTCGCCGCGCTCGGCTGGTTCCAGGCGCGCGAGAAGACCTGAGTCGTCCTCGCCGCGCTCGGTGAGCGCGAGGCCGAGCTCGGGCCGCCCGACGGACTGTCGAGCGCCGAGCGTCGTCAGGCGCGGATCCAGGCGGTGCGCGTCGCCCTCTGGTCGCTGCTCGCCGGTGTCGCCATGACCGCCGCCGCGCTGCTCGCGCGCTGAGAACGCGCTGAGAACGCGCTGAGCGCGCGCCGGCTCGAGCACACGGGATCACGCGCCGCGCGTGCGCGTCGTCACCGGTATGCGGAACGGTTGCTGCGGTCCTCGCGGCCGTTCGATCTCACCCAGGAGGAATGATGTACGTTCGTCCCATCGCCATCCTCGGCGCTGCGGCGTTGAGCTGCGCGCTCGCCGCGTGCGGCAGCGACAACGCCGCCACGGCGAGCGGCACCGGCGTGATGGCCGTCCGCCTCACCGATGCACCCTTCCCATCCGACTCCGTGCGCAGCGTCGACGTGTTCGTCGTGCGCGTGGACGCCCGCCAGGCCGCCGCCGATTCCACGACCGCCGCGCAGGGCGCCACGGACGACAGCGCCGGCACCGGCGGCTGGATCACCGTGGCCACGCCCAACGTCGGGATCGACCTGCTCGCGCTGCAGAACGGGATCAGCAAGGCGCTCGGCGACACGGCGCTCGCCGCCGGCAGCTACAGCGGCTTCCGCCTCGTGATCGATCCGTCGCGATCGAGCGTGACGCTGAACGACGGCACCGTGCTCACGAACAGCTCGTCGCCGAACGTGAGCTTCCCGAGCGCGTCGCGCTCCGGGCTGAAGGTGAACCTCGCGTCGCCGCTCGTGGTGCGCGCGAACGACACGACGAAGGTGCTGGTGGACTTCAAGGTCGACAGCAGCTTCGTCATGCGCGGCAACTCGCTCGGGCAGAACGGGCTGCTGTTCAAGCCGGTGATCACGGCGACGGTGCAGTAGTCGAGGCTGCCCGGTTCGGGAAATTTTCTCGATTGACGGATCGAGCGCGCGGGCGAACATTGCTCCCGCGTTCGGGCAACACGGTCAACACCCCGGACGTGACGCCGGCCGACGGGACGCTGTCGGAAGGCACCTTGCCGTCGGTTCGACGACGGCAAGCGATTGTGGGGTCGCTGGTCACAATCGAACCGCTCCGAGGTAACCCGGAGCACCTGCGTCGGGACCGTACGACAAGGGATAGGGAAGTCGATCAGGCCACGCACGCCGTGGCGTCGAACCAACCGATCGAATCCCGCCAGCGGAAGAAGCCCCTCAGGCTGCGGCGTGCCGCACCTGAGGGGCTTCTCTCTTTTCCGTCCCGCGGTCTCGCGCGTGCGTGCTTCGGGACGAAGCGCTCGCGCTCAGGCGCGGCTGCCCGCCGACTTCTTCGTCGCCGACTTCGCCGGCTTCTTCGCGCCGTCGAGCTCCTTGCGCGTCTTCTTCAACCACCGCTCCGCCGCCTTCAGCGCCGATGGCTTGCCGCCATGCGACGCATCGCCGAAGAACGCGCTGGCGCGGGGCCGCCATCCGCGCGCCGTCTTCCGGTAGCCTACCCGAACGAAGTAGCCGTGCGTCCGACTGCCTTCGTGATCGATCCGGCTGATTCCGGGGGGTAGTCCGCGCCGCGTTGGCCGGGGCATCGAGTCTCCTTGGTCTTGACGTCGCGAGCATGGACTCGCGCGTGGGTCGCTGCGTCACCCGTGATCCCCACCGCCCACGGGAAAGCTATGTGATCAGCCGTATCACGCCAGAGGGTATCTCGCTAGGCAGCGTCAGGCAGCGCGGCGCGCATCAGAAATGGGAGTGAATATCTGTCTGGTGCCGGACAGACCCGCGCGCGCCGACCCACTTCGCGATGCGGCCGCGCGGACCCGCGGCCCACCCCGCGCCCGAGCGGCCAAACGCGACGCTGTTGTACGGCACCGAGTCCATCATCGTCCACGTGCTCCCGTCGTCGGTGGAGAGCGCGGTGCCGGCGAGGCCGACGGCGACGAAGGTCGCGCGCGTCCCGGGGACGTACGCCACCGCGGACATGTAGCCGGTCGGCATCGTGCGCGCGCGCCGCCAGCTCCGGCCGCCGTCGTACGTCACCGCCACGTTCGCCGTCGGCTCGTTTGGCCTGCGGTAGTCGCCCCCGACGGCGACCCCGTGGCGCGCGTCGCGGAAGGCGACGGAGAACAGCCCCGTCGAGGCGTCGCCCGCCTGCACCGGCACGTCCGCCACCGTCCACGTCCGGCCGCGGTTCGTGGAGCGGAAGACGCGCGCCTTCGGCCCGCCGCCCGTCGCGATCCACACATCGCCGCTCCCCTGGACGGCGAGGCAGGTCCCGCTCGCCGCGAACGCCGCCTCGCCCGGCAGCGACGGCGGAATCCGATCGGGCGGGATGCGGGTCCAGCTCCGGCCGCCGTCGCTCGTCTCGAGCAGGAAGAAGCGCCCGCCCACCGGGTCGCCCATCGCGATCCCGTGCCTGGCGTCCCAGAACGCGATGGCGTCGAGGAAGACGCCCGCCATGCGCGTCGTGTACTGCGGCGTCCAGCGCGCGCCGCCGCTCGTGGTGTGATAGATCCAGGCCTGTGCCTTGTCGGCGTCGCCGGAGCTCATCGCCCACGCCGAGCGGGCGCTCGCGCCCTGCACGTCGCGGAAGTCGAGCGCGCCGGCGCCCGGCACGCTGTCCACCGTCCAGTGCCGTCCGCCGTCGGTCGTGTGCAGCACCTGGCCGTGCGTGCCGCTCGCCCAGGCGACGCTCCCGTCGACCACGCTCAGGCCGCGCAGCTCCGCCGTCGTGCCGCTCCGCTGCGGCAGCCACTGGGCGGCGGCGGTGGCGGAGATGAAGCAGCAGGCGGCGGTGATGGGGAGGACGAGGCGCATGGCGGGCGGGCGAGGGGTCAGTCGGGAGCGTCCGGGTTCGCGGGGCCGCCGATGTCGTCGACGACCGAGATCCACGAGCCGGGACGGCGATCGGTCGCGAGCCGGAGGAAGACCACGGACACGATGGCGAGGCCCAGGGCGTTCGGCCAGTACCGCCGCCAGCTCGTCCAGAGGGACCAGCAGGCGTACGGCAGGAAGATGAACGCGAGGAGGGCGAGCGTGGAACGGACGACGCGACCGGGGCGGAACCGCGGGCTCACGAGGGCTGCTGTCGGGGTGGACGAACGGCGCGGTTGTGATATGCTACGGCGACCTCGGTAAAGACGGCTCGGCGGCCGTGACGTTTCCGCCGGCCGGATCCGCCAGACGATCTTCCGGATGCTCAGTCTCGACACGGTTCGACTCGCGCACGAGCGCGTCGCCGGCCACGTCCACCTCACGCCGCTCCTGAGCGCGACGCGCCTCGGCGAGCGCGCCGGCATACATCTCTTCCTCAAGTGCGAGTCGCAGCAGAAGACCGGCTCGTTCAAGGTGCGCGGAGCGCTGAACAAGCTCGCCTGCCTCGATCCGGCGGCGCGTGCGCGCGGGGTCATCACCGTCTCGGCCGGCAATCATGCCCAGGCGCTGGCCTGGGCGTCGCGCGCCGCGGGCGTCCGCTGCACCGTCGTCATGCCCGAGTCGGCGTCGCGGGCGAAGGTCGACGCCAGCCGCGGGTACGGAGCGGAGGTCGTCCTGCACGGCGCGTCGAGCGTGGAGGCGTTCGCCCACGCGCAGGAGCTCGCGCAGAGCCGGGGGATGGAGTTCGTGCACCCCTTCGACGATGCCGACGTCTGCGCCGGCGCGGGCACGGTGGGGCTCGAGATCCTCGAGCAGCTCCCGGACGTGAACGCCGTGGTGGTGCCGATCGGCGGGGGTGGGCTCATCGCCGGCGTGGCCACCGCCGTGCGCCAGGCCAGGCCCAACGTCCGCATCTTCGGCGTCGAGCCCACCGGCGCGCCGGCGATGCGCCGGAGCCTCGACGAGGGTCATCCCGTGCACCTCGACCGGGTGCAGACGGTGGCGGATGGTCTCGCCGCGCCGATGGCGGGCGAGCTCCCCTTCCGCGTCGTTCGCAGCTACGTGGACGACGTCGTCCTCGTCTCCGACGACGAGATCGTCGCCGCCATGCGCGACCTGCTCGCCTCGGCCAAGCTGCTCGCCGAAGGCGCCGGCGCCGCCGCCACCGCCGCGGTGCTCGCCGGGCGGCTCCCCCTCGAGCGCGGGAGCCGCGTCGTGAGCATCGTCAGCGGCGGCAACGTGGACCTCGCCGCGCTCAAGGCGCTGCTGTAGCCCCGCGGTCCGGCGCGACGCGCACCGCCGTGCCGTAGCACAGCACCTCCGAGACACCCGACATCACCTCGGTGGCGTCGTAGCGGACGGCGACGAGGGCGTTGGCGCCGAGCGCCGCCGCGTTGCTCACCGCCAGCTCGAACGCGTCCGCCCGCGCGTGCTCGCATAACGAGGTGAGGAGGGTGATGTCGCCGCCGAAGATCTGCTGGAACTTCACGCCAATGTTCCCGACGATCGAGCGCGAGCGGACCTTGATCCCGCGCACGACGCCGAAGGTGTGCATGATCCGGTAGCCCTCGAGGCTGTTGGCCGTGGTGGTCAGGAACTGGGTCCCGGCGGATTCTGGCATGGGCGCTCTCGGTTGGGGTCGGCTGCATTATCGGTCCCGCGTCTTCCCGGGACAAATTGGTGCGCATGTTGCGAGCGCGCATCCGCGATCCGAACCACCTGTCCGACACCAGCAGCGAGGGCGCCGATGAGCGAACGCCAGAAGGAACACCTCGGCCGGAGCGAGGGCGACGAGAAGGAGATCCGCGGGCGCGACTACCGGGCCCAGGACGCGACGGTGAACAGCTACGGCTCGAGCCAGGAGCAGCAGACCCGGACGCGCGAGCGCGCGGGCACGCACCTCGACGAGGTGGGCGAGCCGACGCTCGCCGAGGCGGAGGAGCTCCGGCGCGGCGAGCGGTACGAGGACTAGTCGCGACCGGTCACGGCGAGGGCGGCTTCACGGCCACCCCCGCCCGGCACTGCACGCACCGCGGCGCGGCGCCGAGGTCCACGAGCAGCCGCCGCAGGAAGGAGCCGTGCAGGTGCGCGGCGCACAGCACGCGCCGGCACTGCACGCACACCCCGCCCGTCACGAGATCGAAGCGACGGCCGCACGCGTCGCACTCCGTCGCCATCTCGGTCTGCTGGAACACGCGGAAGGGACGGACCACGACGCGGCCTCCGGTATCACTTGCGCTCGAGGCGCCGCTCCGTCCAGATGACGAGCGTCTGGCAGCTGCTCGTCCCCGCGGTCGTGAACTGCGCCGGCACCGTCGACGGGCTGTAGGACTCGATCGCTCCCAGCTCGTCCGCCCGGACGAAGGAGTCGAGATCGCCCGGGTTCATCTGCGGCCACGGGGAGCCGTCCACGAAGATGTTGACGCACCCGCCCGGGCCGCGCGACGACGTCACGTAGCTCTGGCCGCTCGCGTCCTGCTGGATGCTGATGCCGGGGATCGTGCGCAGCGCGTCCGTGAGGCGAAGGGCGTTCGTGTTCAGCTTGTCGCGCGTGAGGTAGTAGCCCATCCCCGTCTTCTGCCGCTCCGTGAATCCCACGTCGAACAGATTCTTGTCGCGGCGCGCCTCGACGCGCACCGTCTCGAGGGTCGGAACGAAATCGGACATGTGGATGGTGACGCGCTGCGGGGTCGCCGCGGAGAGCTCCACCGGGTGCTCGGTGACGGAGTAGCCGAGCTTGCGCACCTCGAGCGTCTGCGTCCCCGACGGCAGGCTGTCGAGGGTGAAGTCGCCGTTCGACTTCGTGATCGCCGCCGCCGCGATCCCCTCGATGCTCACGCGCGCGCCGACCACCGGCTGGCCGGCCTTGTTGAGGATGCGTCCGGAGACCCGCGCCTTGCCGCGCACGATCTTCGGGGCCGGCTTCCCCGTGGAGTCGGGCTTCCCCTTCGCGATCTGCACGTTCGCCGCGGAGGCCACGCTCATGCTGCGCAGCGCGAGGAAGCCGTCCTTCACCTCGACCGGAACCTCGCCCGAGCTGATCCCGCCGCGGAAGACCTGGACCTTGCCGCTCATCGTCGCCGGCAGGCCGCAGATCCGGTAATGGCCATCCGGTCCCGGCGTCGCCTCGCGCACGCGCGGCGTCTTCGTGAGGCCGAGCGGATCCGACTCGTACCAGAGCAGAGAGACCTTCGCGCCCGTCGCCGGCGCCTCGGTGTCGGCGTCGCGGACGAAGCCGATGAGCGCCGCCGGTCCGCGGGCGCGCCACGCCGGCGCGCAGAACAGGCCGACGAGCCGCTCGGAGGTGGGCACGGCGAGGTCGATCTCGCGCACCTCGCCGGGGGCGAACGTCAGCACCGGCGTCACGAGCGAGACGCCGAGCGTGTCCAGCAGCGGGTGGATGACGATGAGCCGGTGCGGACCCGGGGGCACGCTGTCGATCTCATAGACGCCGCTGGCATCGGTGAGGTGCTCCCGGCCGCTGGAGTCCACCCGGACCAGGGCACCCGACAGCGCGGTCCCGTGGATGCTGTCGAGGACCGTGCCCTTGATGGTGACGAACGCGCTGGCCGCGGCAGGCTGGCCGGCGGTCTGCGCGGCCGGCGGCGCGCTCGGCTTCGTGGTCGCCTGGGCGGAGGCGGTGCCGACGTGGCCGAAGAGCAGCAGGGCTGGCAGGATCGCGGCAGCACGCATGGACGCGGTCAGCGAGGCCGCGATGCGGTTGGAAAGAGGCATCGATTGGATTCCAGGTGACGTGGCCGGCTTCGCTGCCGGCCGTGTCCGGTCTTGTGGGAGACGCTATTCATAACCTATGTCCGGGGTATGCGTTCCCTCAACACGAATTCCGGCCGGGCCGCGTCGTCCCAGGCGGGCACGAGCGGCTAGCTTATGGGCGTGGCGGACACCATTGAACGCGAGCCCCTGAGTGGCGTGCGCCTGGACGTGGTCGGCCGCGGACGGCTCGGCACGGCCCTCGCGCGCGCGCTGCGCGAGCGCGGCCTCGCCGTCGCCGGCCCGCTCGGCCGCGGCGTCGACGGCGCCGACGCGGACATCGTGCTCCTCGCCGTGCCCGACGACGCGATCGCCGACGCGGCGCGGACGATCCGTCCGGGGCGCCTCGTCGGCCACTGCTCCGGCGCGACAACGCTCGCGCCGCTGGAGCCGCACGAACGCTTCTCGATGCACCCGCTCCTCGCCGTGAGCGGCGCCGACGCGGCGTTCGCCGGCGCCGCCTGCGCGATCGCCGGCAGCACGCCGCGCGCGCTCGGGATCGCGGCCGCCCTCGCCGACTCGCTCGGCATGACGCCGCTCGCGGTGCCTGACGAGTGCCGCGACGTCTACCACGCCGCGGCGTCGGTCGCGTCGAACTACCTCGTCGCCCTCGAGGGCGCCGCGGAGCGGCTCGCGCGCGAGGCGGGAGTGACGCGCGAGCAGCTCGCGCCGCTCGTCCGCGCGTCGGTGGAGAACTGGGTCCGGCTCGGCGCCGGGGCGGCGCTCACGGGACCGATCGCGCGCGGCGACGCGGGCACCGTCGCGCGGCAGCGCGCGGCGGTCGAGCGGACCGCGCCCGACCTGCTGCCGCTGTGGGACGCGCTC
>CAMLIT010000082.1 GCA_946480295.1 uncultured Gemmatimonadota bacterium | reverse complement strand
ATCTTGAGGGGGTGGTGCCGCAAGGCGTCGCGGTTCGAGTCCGCGCCAGGGCATGCGGTAGGCAGGCAGGTAGCAGGATCCGCCACAGTAGCTCAGGGGTAGAGCACTCGATTCGTAATCGAGCGGTCGTCGGTTCAATTCCGACCTGTGGCTCTGGCGCCCCAGCGGGGCCGGTGATAGCGTAGGGCATAACGCGGGCGTAATTCAGGGGTAGAATGCCAGCTTCCCAAGCTGGACGTCACGGGTTCGAATCCCGTCGCCCGCTCTGCAAGTGCTGCAGGAACAGCGAGTTACGAAAGCCGACCGGAAGATCCGGTCGGCTTTTCATGCGTCTGGCGTGGGCACCGGCGTCGTCGGGGCTTGCACGGTTCGGACGGCCTGGCGCTGCGGGCGCGAGCTCGCCGCACGCCGGAGCGGGCGCGACGCTCGCGACGCTCCTGCCGCAGGTAATCGACGAACACCCGCAGTGCTGGCGAGGCGCGTCGCCGCTCCGGATAGCACAGATTGAAGCCCGGGAACGGTGTCGAGAACTTCTCGAGCACCGGCAACGGCTCGCCGCGCGTCGTCTCGTCGAGCATTTGCGCCTCGTAGAACACGGCGAACCCACTCCGCGCGGGCGCACTGGGGACATGGCGGCGCGCGGCAGAATTCCCTATGGTGAACGACCGACGTCGCCCCGTCGCCGGTCCATCGTGGAGCGGGGCCGATCTCGCCCCGAGGGAGCATCCCCGTGTCCTCCCCAACGCACCCGCACGCCGGCGTGCTGGTCCGATCGAGCGCCGTGGCCGAACGGTACCGTGCCTCGATCTACCGCTACATCCTCCGGCTCGTGCACGACGAAGCGGCCGCCGAGGACCTCACGCAGGAGACCTTCCTGCGCGTTCACCAACGGCTCGCGGAACTTCAGGATCCCGCGGCGCTCCAGGCTTGGCTCTACCGGATCGCGACGAACCTCTGTTACGACCGCTTTCGGACGCACGAGGTGCGTCGCCCCGCGCTCCCGCTGGCAGCGGTAGGCGACGTGGCGGACGCCGTGGACGAGGAGGACGTGGCGCTGCGTCCCGACCAACTGCTCGAGCAGCACGAGATGAGCGACTGCGTGCTCCACTTCCTGACGACGCTACCCGATGCCCAGCGCGAGGTCCTGGTGCTTCACGATCTCCAGGGCTTCACCGGCCCGGAGATCGCCAAGCGCCTCGGCCTCTCGCGCGACAACGCGAAGATCCGGCTGCACCGCGCCCGCGCGCGGCTGAAGACCGCCCTTGCTGCGGGTTGCGACATCTCGTGCGACGAACGTGGCGTCGTCGTCTGCGAGCGCCGACGCGGGTTCGGCCGCCGTCCGTAGATCACGCTGCGGTCCCGGCTGGGGCGGTCGCGAAGGCGATCGACGCCGTCACCGGCGGTGCTTCGCGAACGGCTTCACGAGCAGCAGTACGCCGAACGCGACCAGGGCGAGCGCGAGGAGCGGGAGCTCGATGTCCGCGAAGTCGGCGAGGCCTCCGGCGAGCGCCAGCACGCCCAGCGCGAGCGTGAAGGTGTGCAGCGCGAGCCCGTTGAAGTACCGCACCGCGTTGAGCGCGAGGAGCAGGAGCCCCGTTCCCACGAGCCAGGTGCCCGACGGGACGGCCGCCGCAAAGAGCCAGAGCACGCCGGTCATGAGCAGGAACACGCCCCAGCCGATGGTGTCCAGGCGCGCGGCGAATTCACTCCGTGCGGGAGCCACCTCGGGTGATGTCGGATGCGGATGGGATGTCGTGGCCATGTGGTCCTCCTGTGCGAGCACAATGCCTCATCATCCATCGTACGCCAGCACGATGCGTGATCCATCGGGGCCAGGCCGGCAGCGTCGGCCGGGCTATCGCGGAAACTCTCGCCGCGCTCAGGCTTGCGGCGTGAGCGATAAGTGTCCCGGCGCCGACGTCGCGCCGACTTCTGGCGAGAGGTGTATCCATTCCGGCCCGCGTTCCGTCCTATCCGCTCGACCAGAGGTATGCGGAGGCACACCATGACCGCGAACGCGACGACCTTCCAGCTCGAGATCGAGGAGACCACGCTCGTCTGCCCCACGGGCGAGAAGTACGCGGCGCAGCAGATGCGCGACGGCACCGTCCCCGTGTTCTCGTGCGAGGGACCCTGTATCCGCGGCGAAATCGCCCGGCAGGCGGCGAACCGGATCGGCAAGCAGGCGGGGTTCGCGCGCGCCTGTCAGGGCGAGGCGCTGACGGTGCCGCAGTCCGGGATGGCGCGCTGGATCCGTGAGGCGGAGCAGGTCGTCGTGATCGACGGCTGTTTCCTCCAGTGCCAAGCGCGCCAGATGCGACGGCTGCTCCGGCCCGACCAGATCGTGGAGATCGACGTGCTGCCGTTATACAACAGGTACACCGACCAGTTCGCGATCGACGCGGTGCCTGAGGCCGAGCGCGATGCCGTCGCCGACCGGGTGGCGGAGCAGGTGCGGGAGAAGCTCGCGGAGGCGATCAGCCGCTGACCGCCGCGCGCAGTGACGGCTGGGCGCTTGCTGCACGCGGTCGGAGCCACCACAGGATGGCGGCGATCGCCAGCAGCGGGATGCTCTCGATCACCATCATCCCGGCGCCTTTCTGCATCGGGGTCGCCACGACCATGACGACGCCGTGCGCGGCGTTCGCCCAGATCGTGAAGTCGATGAAGAGAGGATGCCGCGCGGGATCGTCGGACGCACGCCAGAGCATCACCGCCCAGACGATGTAGATGGCGGACATCATGCTCTCGTACGAGGGGTTGTACGGCTGGAACCGGAGCAGTGGGGCCAGCCGGCTGCCCGGCGCGAGGCTGGGCGCGTTGAGCAGGATGAGCGTGATCCAGGGGATGAAGGCTGCGAGGAATCCGACGGACAGGACTCGCAGAAAGAGGCGCAGCCACGCCGTCTTCGCGGTGGCGTCCATGGTCCACCTCCGGGGTGGCCCGATTGCGGCGGGGCGGCCGTGGCGCTACGGCGGCGTCCCACGGTGGGCGCCGCGACGCGCGCGCTCGTGCCTCCGCTCGCGCATCGAGTCGGACGACATACCACACTACGTGCCGACGGCGCAGCGCGCCACGTTGGGGTCCGCCCGGAGGCCGCCTCTTGACGCATCAACAGAAGTTGATATAGATTCTCCCCATGGTCACCGCCGCTGCTCTCGACCTCGCCCGCGCCGCACAGCTCTTCCACGCGCTCTCCGACGAGACGCGACTCGGCATCCTCGAGATGCTCCGTGGCGGTGAGCGGTGCGTCTGCGAGCTGCAGGACGAGCTCGAGGCCGCGCAGTCGCGGCTCTCCTTCCACCTCAGGGTGTTGAAGGAGGCGGGACTCGTGATGGACCGCCGGGAGGGGCGATGGGCGTACTACCGCATCGCGCCCGAAGCGCTGGCCGAGGTGCACGATCTCGCAGTGGCGCTGCAGCCCACGAAGGGCACGCTGCCCATTCGGCGCGTGGGTACGTGCTGCCGATGACCGACCTTTTTTGTCCCTTATGCATCAACGCTTTTTGATCTACTCCGGCGACGAGGCGATCATGAACACCGAGAACGAACAGGACGCGCCCAACAAGGTTCCGACGACGCTGGAGGAGATCCGCGCCCAAGTGCAGGCGCGCTACGGGGCGACCGCGCAGCGCGTCGCCGAAGGCGCCACGACGGCCGGTTGTTGTGCGCCCGGCTCGAGCGGTTGCTGCGGTTCGACGAGCGAGACGTGGGACCCGATCACCGCCGACCTCTACGACGCCGGCCAGACCGCCGGCCTCCCCGCCGAGGCGCTGCTCGCCTCGTTAGGCTGCGGCAACCCGACCGCGCTCGCCGAGCTGCACGAGGGCGAGACGGTCCTCGACCTCGGCTCCGGCGGCGGCATCGACGTGCTCCTCTCCGCCCGCCGCGTCGGCCCCACCGGCAAGGCGTACGGCCTCGACATGACCGACGAGATGCTCGCCCTCGCCCTCGAGAACAGGGCGAAGGCCGGCGCCACGAACGTGGAGTTCCTCAAGGGACACATCGAGGCGATCCCGCTCCCATCGAACACGGTGGACGTGATCATCTCCAACTGCGTGATCAACCTGTCCGGCGACAAGCGCCAGGTGCTGAAGGAGGCGTTCCGCGTGCTCAGGCCCGGCGGGCGCTTCGCGGTGAGCGACATCGTCGTGCGTGAAGGGCTGCCGGACGTCGTGAAGGAGAGCATGGCCCTCTGGACCGGCTGTGTGGCCGGCGCGCTCGAGGAGCGGGAGTTCCTCGCGCTCCTGCGGGACGTCGGGTTCGAGAACCCGAGCATCGAGCCCACGCGCGTCTACTCGCGCGAGGACGCGGCGGCGCTCATCGCCGGCACGGGGCTCGACGCGTCGCTCGCCGACCAGGTGGAGGGCAGGATCATGAGCGCCTTCGTCCGGGCGACGAAGCCCGGTGCCTCGGCGCAGCCCGAGTCGTCGAGCGCGCGTGCGAAGAAGCCGACGCGTCAGCTCGCCTCGCTCGGAGCCGTCACGTCGAAGCGCGACTGCGGCTGCGACGACGGCTGCTGCCGGTGACCGTTCCAGCGGAGACCACAAGCATGTCGAACTCGAATTCGATCATCATCGCCGGCGCAGAGGTTCGCGCCGCGACAGTCGCCGATCTTCCGGCCGTCGAACGCCTGCTCGTCGCGAGCGGTCTTCCGCTCGACGGCGTGCGCGAGGCGCTCCCCACCTTCGTCGTCGCCGAGGCGGCGGGCGAGGTCGTCGGGGTCGCGGGGCTGGAGGTCTGCTGCGACGACGCGCTTCTCCGCTCCGTCGCCGTCAGCGATACGTGGCGTTCGCGTGGCGTCGGGCGTGCGCTCGTCACGCGCGTGATCTCGGACGCCGAGGCGCGCGGGATCCGGGCGCTCTATCTGCTCACGACGACGGCCGAGCGGTACTTCCCGAGCTTCGGCTTCCGGCAGATCGCGCGCGACGAGGTGCCGGAGGATGTTCGACACACCGAGGAGTTCCAGAGCGCATGCCCCGCAACGGCCGTCGTGATGTGCCGCGAGTGTACCGTGGCCTGAGGCGAATATGACCACTGCTGCTCCCGTCAGTCCCACGAGTTCCGCCGCGGCGCCAGTTGCTCCGGTGTCGGTCGCGCAACGCCTCTCGACGCTCGATCGCTTCCTGCCGCTGTGGATCTTCGCGGCCATGGCCCTTGGCCTGGTGCTCGGCCGGCTCTTTCCGGGGCTCGGGGCGGCGCTCGATCGGGTGAAGGTGGCCGGCGTGTCCGTGCCGATCGGCATCGGCCTGCTGTGGATGATGTATCCGGTGCTCGCGAAGGTGCGCTACGAGTCCATCGGTCGGCACGTGGGGAACGGGAAGCTCCTCGGCACCTCACTGTTCTTCAACTGGGTGCTCGGGCCGATCGTGATGTTCGCGCTGGCGTGGGCGCTGCTGCCCGATCTCCCGCACTACCGCAACGGCCTCGTGCTCATCGGGCTCGCGCGCTGCATTGCGATGGTGCTCATCTGGAACGCGCTCGCCTGCGGCTCGGGCGAGCTCGCGGCGGTTCTGGTCGCGCTCAACTCCGTCTTCCAGATCCTGACGTACAGCGTCCTGGGCTGGCTCTTCCTGAGCGTCGTGCCCGGGTGGTTCGGCGGCGACACCGCAGCGGTGCACGTCTCAATGTGGGCGATCGCGAAGAGCGTGTTGATCTTCCTCGGCATCCCGCTGCTCGCGGGGTACCTGACCCGCCGCACGCTCGTCGCGCGCCGCGGGGAGGCGTGGTACACCGGGAGCTTCATGCCGAAGTTCGGGCCCACGGCGCTCGTCGGGCTACTGTACACGATCGTGCTGATGTTCGCGATGCAGGGCGACCGCATCCTCCAGCTCCCGATGGATGTGCTGCGCATCGCGCTGCCGCTCGTCGTCTACTTCGCCGTGATGTTCGGGCTGGCGTTCGCGCTGTCGATGAAGCTCGGCTTCGGATACGCGGAGACGGCGTCGCTGTCATTCACGGCGGCGGGGAACAACTTCGAGCTGGCGATCGCGGTGGCCGTGGCGACCTTCGGCATCGGCTCCGGTGAGGCGCTGGCAGCAGTGGTCGGCCCCCTCATCGAGGTGCCGGCGCTGATCGGGCTCGTGTACGTCGCGCTCTGGGCGCGCAGACGGTTCTTCGCCCCTGTCCCGCAGGGCGCGTGAGCGAGGGGGGGCTGCACCGTTCCGCGTGCTCGTTCTCTGCATGGGCAACTCGGCGCGGAGCCAGATCGCCGAAGCGCTCTTCGTCACGCGCGGAGCGGGGCGCATCGCGGCAACGAGCGTGAAGGGCACAGGCCGAGGAGCATCGACGAGGTGGCGGGACAGCGGTTCGATCTCGTGATCACCGTCTGGACAACGCGCGGGATGCGTGCCCGTTCTTCCCGGGGGCGGGGGCGCAGGTGCACTGGGGACTGACGGATCCCGCGGAGGCGACAGAGCCCAGCGCGGGATCGTGGCAGCGCTCGCCGTGATCGTTCGCCCGAGCCTGCCCGCCTGCCGCGGCAGGCGGTACGCGTCCCGTGTCGACTCGAATACCGCCCAGAAGTTCACGGCGACGCACCCGTCGTGGACGCCAGCCGCGATTCCCTGATTTCGCCGCGCGGCGCGGCCCTCGAACGCGCGCATCATGCCTCTCAGCCGGCGGCTCGCACGCGCGGTATGGTTGGCTCTCACGAGGCGGGGTGCACCTGCCGTCCGACAGCATCGGCGCCCCGTCGCTTTCGCAGGAGGGCACCATGGGACTCTTCACCAACATCCTCGAGAAGCTCGGCATCGGGCACGAGCCGGCGGCTCCAGCCCCGGCGCCAGCCGAAGGCCCGGTGGCGGTCGCCGTCGCGCCGGCGCCGCCGAAAGCGATCGCCGTCGTCGATGTCGTGGCGCAGATCGAGAAGCGTGCGGCGGCGTATCCGCAGAAGCTGAACTGGAAGTACTCGATCGTCGACCTGCTGACACTGCTCGACATCGACAGCAGCTTCGCCGCGCGGAAGGCGCTCGCGACGGAGCTCGGCTGCCCGCCGGAGCTGATGACCGACTCGGCGAAGATGAACGTCTGGCTGCACAAGACGGTGCTCGCGAAGATCGCCGAGAACGGCGGCAACATCCCCGCGGAGCTGCTCGACTGAGTGCCGCTCCCGACGGGGCGGGGCGTCGCGCGCGACGTCGCGCGCGACGCGGTGAACGATCGTCAGGAGGAGGGGACCATGAGCTGGATCATCACCCTGATCGTCGGCGGGATCGTCGGCTGGCTGGCGAGCATCGTCATGAAGACGAACGCGCAGATGGGCTGGATCGCCAACGTGATCGTCGGCGTGGTGGGCTCGCTGCTGGGCGTGTGGATCGCCGGCCTGCTGGGCATCGCGATCACGGGCGGCATCGCGCGCTTCGTCATCGCGCTCGTCGGCGCCGTCGTGCTGCTGATCATCCTCCGCGCGCTCGGCTTCTATCGCAAGGACGTCGGTCGCCCCGCGTCGTCGCGTTAGGCGCGGACGGATCGGGCGCGTGACCGCGCCGGCGCGCGGGCGGTCACGTAGCCGGCGCCCGGCATGGACAGGAATCGCCGGAGCCCGAGGTCGCCCGCCTGGATGTCGCGGAAACCGGCGTCCACGGCGATCTCGGGAAGATCCTGCACGCCACTGTCGCCCGCGCCGAACCGCCGGCGCTTTCCATCTCGTTCCGCCGGCCGGTAGAAGTCGGCGACGACGAGGCGACCATCGGGCACGAGCACCCGCGCCAGCTCCTGCAGCCCGCGCCGCTTCACGTCCTCCGGCAGGTGGTGCAGGACCATGGTGCAGATGGCGACGTCGAAGCTCCCGGGCGGCGCCGGTATGCGCTCGATGACGCCGACCTCGAAGTGCACCGCGAGGCCGGCCCGCCGTGCACGGCGCCTGGCGCGCGCGACCTGGCGCGGGCCGGGGTCGATGCCGAGCACGGTGCCCGAGCCGACGAGTCTCTTCACCGCGACGGCCACGCCGCCGGTGCCGCAACCCGCATCCAGCACGGCATCGCCCGGGCGCGGTGCGGCGAGGCGAATGGCGTCCTCGCGGAGCCGGGCGAGGCCGCCGTGGAAGATGAGACGGTCCGACAGCCAGAGCATCGCGTCGAAGCGCCAGCCGAGGTTCATGACCATCCCGGTCGTCTCACCCCTGCGCTCCGTCGCCGCAGGGGCGGGCGGCGCACCTGGAGCTCCCTCCGCCGATGTCGACGGGCTACGCATGCTGCGCCCGTGTCATGCGTGGCGCGGCCATGCGCTCTGTGTCGGTGCCGGCGACGCCGAGGTTCCTCAGCGAGTAGATGTGGGTGAGGATGCCGAGGGGTGGGCCGATGAACAGCGCGATCGTGCCGATCGGATACTGGGTGATGACGCGGGCGCCGGTGAGCACCGCCACGATCGGCACGACGACGAGATCGAGGATGCCGAGCGCGTTCCACGCGCGCGCCCAGGGCAGCGCCGCGGCCCCGCGGCGCTCCACGAGTCGCGCGACCGGAAAGGCGAGCGCACCGGTGAGCATGTCCCCGACCGCGGCCGTGACCGCAAAGGCCGCGGGCACCGCGCCGTAGGCGAGGAAGGGGAAGAGGAAGATGAACCCGGCGAGGCGGTAGAGCTGCACTCGGATCAGCCACGACGGCGGCATCGCGGCGTTCATCGCGCGAACGGCCGGGGAGAGCGCGAGGGCACCCGCGGCGAGGGCCAGCGGGACGATCAGCGTCGTGAGGGCAATGGGCAGGAGCCAGGAGTGGTCGGCGACCGGGAAGTTGGTCTGGTCGGCGACGACCACGGCGACGGCGAACCAGAGCGCGAGGAAGGCCGCGGTGAGCAGCGGGGCCGTGATCCGGGCGCGTGGACCGAACGACGCGCGACGCGATGCCTCGCCGACGAGGAGCGTGTGCATCGCGATCATGATCCCGGCGAGTGCGAACAGGAAGATCGTCCCGCCGCGCAACGCGGCGAGCGGCATCTCCGGCAGGGACATCGGCCACCTCCTCAGAAAATGTCCATCATCATATGGTGAAGGCAGGGTAGCGGGCTGCCGGCCCGCCGTCAAGGGACTATATTACCGACATCATCTTCTCGGAGCCGACCATGCCGTGGCCGAAGGAGCACAAGACGCAGACGCGCGCCCGGATCGTCGCCGCCGCCGCCGAGGCGATCCGGGAGCGGGGCCCCGAGGCGCTCGGCGTGGCGGAGGTGATGGAGCGCGCGGGGCTCACGCACGGTGGCTTCTACGCCCACTTCGACTCCAAGGAGGAGCTGCTGGCCGAAGCGCTCGCCATGGCCGCCGAGGCCAGCATGGCGCCCCTGGCGAGATCCGCCGAGGCGTCGGGCTCGGAGGAGCGGTGGCGCGCGGTCGTCGACGCCTATCTCAGCCCATGGCACCTGTCGCACGTCGCGGTCGGCTGCCCGGTGGCCGCGCTGGCACCGGAGATCAGTCGCGGCGGAGGCCGCCTGCAGCGCACGCTCGCGCGCGCGATCCGGGAGCGGATCGAGTGGATGCAAACGCTCCTGCCGAAGTCCGCCGCCAAACGAGACCGGCGGGAGGACGCGACGGCGGCGCTGGCGTGCATGGTCGGCGGGGTCGTGCTCGCCCGAGCGCTCGGCGGCGACGATGGACGCGAGGTGCTCGCGGCGACGCGGCGGTTTCTCGAGCGCACGCTGGCGGAGTGAGGGCGGGCGGAGGGCCCACCCCCCTCGGGCGAAGGCCCGCAGCCAGCCCGTCGACCGCGACAACCGTCCGGACGTATCATTCGTCCAATCGGGTCCACACCGCCGCAGCCTCCATCGCCGCGGCGTCCACCATCCGCGTTCTCTCCAGCACCCTCGAGCATGTACGGATTGATCGGCAGGATGACGGCGGTATCGGGCAAGCGCGACGCCCTGGTCGAGATCCTCCTCCGCGGCACGACCGGCATGCCGGGCTGCCTGAGCTACGTCATCGCCACCGACGCCACGGACCCGGACGCGATCTGGGTGACCGAGGTGTGGGAGAGCAAGGCGGCACACGACGCCTCGCTCGCTCTCCCGTCGGTGCGGGAGGCGATCGCGCAGGGGCGGCCGTTGATCGCCGGCTTCGGCCCCAGCACGGTGACCTCGCCGGTGGGCGGACAGGGACTGCCGGTGGCGGAAGCGCGCTGAGGCAGGGCTTCGGCACCCCGGCCTTGACGTCCGCGCCCTTCCGCGCCAGTCATTCACCGTGCGCTCGGGGGCGCCCGCGGGTCCGCGCGAAGGACTGAGTCCACTCCTCGAAGACCGGTGACTGCTCGTCACCTCCGTGCTGGCCAGCTTGCGGACCGCCGGCTATCGGCATGGAGGAAGTATGACGCATCCGCAGTTACCCGAGCGCCCGGATCTCGAGCAGCTCAAGCGGCAGGCCAAGGAGCTGTTGCGCGCCGCCCGCTCCCACGACGCCGCCGCCCTCACGCGCTTCCGCACCCTCCCCGCCTTCGCGCGCGCGCACGACGACGACCGGCTCGCCGCCACGGTGGCGCTCCACGACGCACAGTCGGTGATCGCGCGCGAGCTCGGCCTCCCCTCGTGGAACGCGCTCGCCGAGCACGTCGAGGAGGTCACGCTGGAATACGGTGCGGCGGTGGACGAGTTCATCGAGGCCGCGACCGAGCCGCGCCCCGATCGCGCCGAACGACTCCTGCGCCTGCACCCGCGCATCGCCGGCGCGAGCTTCCACACGGCGCTCCTCCTCGGCGACGCCTCACGGGTCGAGGCTCGCCTGGCCGAGCAGCCGGCGCTCGCCACGGCACGCGGCGGACCACGCGACTGGGAGCCGCTGCTCTACGTGTGTCACACCACGCTCGGCTTCGGGCCGGACGCGCGCGCGGACGGGCTGGTGACCATCGCCCGCCGGCTCCTCGCCCTCGGCGCCGACCCGAACACGCGCTTCCCGTGGCTGCACCACGGCGTGCAGCGCGGCGCGCTCTGGGGGGCGGTCTGCAAGACGCGGCTGCTGCCGCTCGCCGAGCTGCTGCTCGACGCCGGCGCCGACCCGAACGACGGCGTCACCCTGCCGCTCTCGGCGAGCGGCGGGGACGTCGCCGCCCTCGAGCTGCTGCACGCGCACGGGGCGGACGTGAACCAGCGCTGGGCGACGGACGACTCGCCGACGCTGTACGCGATCCTGACCTGGTCCGATGCGGTGACCGGGGCCCGCTGGCTGCTGGACCACGGCGCCGATCCGGATCCGGTGTTCGCGCCTAACGGGGAATCGCCGCTGCACCTGGCGGCGCGCCGCGGGAGCGTGGAGCTGCTGGAGGAGCTCGTGCGCCGCGGCGCCGATGTCGGGCGTCGACGCGCGGACGGCCGCACGCCGTACGCGGTCGCGGAGCTGAACGGCAACCGCGCCGCGGCCGACTGGCTGGCACGTCACGGCGGCGGCACCGAGCTGCCCGACCCGGACCGCCTGGTGGCCGCGTGCAGTCGCGGCGACCTGGCGACGGCGTCGGCGATGCTGACGGCGCGCCCGGACCTGCGGCGGGAGATCGGTGGGGAGCATTACAGCGCGCTGTATCGGGCGGCCGAGCGTGGCGACGCGACGGCGCTCGCGGCGATGCTGGCGTGCGGCTTCGACCCGAACCGCGGGGACGAGGAGATCGGGAAGACGGCGCTGCACACCGCGGCGATGGCGGGGCAGGTGGAGGCGGTTCGCGTGCTCCTCGCGCACGGCGCGTCGGTGTCGGTCCGCGACCGCGAGTTCGGGGCGCAGCCGCTGGTCTGGGCGGCCGAGGGGCTGCGCTCGCACGGCGCCGATGGGCGCGACTACGCCACCGTCGGACGGCTGCTGCTCGAGGCGGGATCGCCGGTGGAGTGGGAGCCGGGGAAGGAGCCGTCGGCGGGGATCCTCGACATCATCGACGACTGGCGCCGCACGGCGGAAGCGGTGGGCTGAGCCCAGGGGCGGGGGGGAGCGGACGCGCACATCTCTTGCACCCGCCCATCCGCACCCCCCCCACCCGACGAACGTCCTGCCTGGGCTGAACGGTGACGACACGCATCAGGATCATCTTCTGGGTGCTGTGCGTCGGGCTCACGCTGCTCTGGATCGCGGCGGACCCGGTGCTGTGGGGCACGCGCCCCTTCAAGCAGACGCAGCTCGCGTTCATCAACTACACGGGCATCGTGGCCATGGGGGTGATGAGCGTGGCGCTGCTGCTCGCGCTGCGCTCGGTGGCGCTCGAGCCGCACGTCGGAGGGCTCGACAAGAGCTACCGGCTGCACAAGTGGCTCGGCATCGCGGCGCTGGTCATGGTCGTCGCGCACTGGTTGTGGATCAAGGCACCGGGCTGGCTGGTCGCGCTCGGGCTGATGACGGCGCCGGCACGCGAGGGAGCGACGCGGCGCGCGCCGCAGGGCGCGGGCATCATGCGGATGCTCCAGGGGCCGGCGCGCTCGCTCGGCCAGTGGTGCTTCTACGCCGCGGTGATCCTCATCGTCCTCGCGCTCGCGAAGTGGTTTCCGTACCGCTGGTTCCTCAGGACGCACCGGCTGCTGGCGATCGTCTTCCTCGTCCTCGTCTTCCACGCAGTGGTGCTGCTGAAGACGGCGTACTGGACGCAGCCGGTCGCGTGGGTGCTCGTGGCGCTGCTCGCGGCGGGGACGGCCGCGTCGGTCTTCATCCTGTTCAAGCGCGTGGGGAGGACGCGCCAGGCGGTGGGGGCGCTCGAGTCGCTCACGGCGCACCAGGACGGCCGGATCCTCGGCGTGAGCGTCTGCCTGAAGGATCGCTGGCCCGGCCACGAGCCGGGCCAGTTCGCGTTCGTGAGCTTCGAGGACGACGAGGAGCCGCACCCGTTCACGATCTCGTCGACGTGGAAGGACGACGGCCGGCTCGTGTTCCTCATCAAGGGGCTCGGCGACTACACGCGCACCCTGCCGAAGACGCTCGCCGTCGGCTCGCTGGTGACGGTCGAAGGACCGTACGGACGCTTCACCTTCCGCGGCCCGCACGAGCGCCAGATCTGGGTGAGCGCCGGCATCGGCGTCACCCCGTTCATCTCGCGCATGCAGGAGCTGGCGTCGCATCCGGACGGGAAGATCATCGACCTGTTCCACGCCACGGCCGCCCGCGACGTGGAGGAGGTCCGGCGGTTGCGCGCGCTCGCACAGGCGGCGGGGGTCGCGCTGCACGTCTGGGTATCGTCGGAGAACGGCCGGTTGAACGCGGAGGGCATCCGCGAGCGCGTGCCCGACTGGAAGGACGCGGACGTCTGGTTCTGCGGACCGGTGGACTTCGGCGACGAGCTGCGGAAGGACTTCCTGCACGCCGGGCTGCCGGGCAGCGCGTTCCACCAGGAGCTCTTCCACCTGCGGTGAGGCGCGCGTCCTGCCCTCGCCGCGACGCCGCGGCGGGTCAGCCCTTCCGCACGACCCACGTCCCCATCGACCGCCGCTCGTGCACGACGCTGCTCCGCAGCGGATCGAGCAGCGTCCCGCCGAGCTGGCGGGTCACCTCCGCCAGGCGCTCGTGGTCGACGAGGAAGCGCGTGTGGCCGTCGGGCATCACGTAGCGCCCGCCGCCTAACGGCTGCAGCGCGGGCTGGCCGACGGTGGTCGCCAGCCGCGCGAAGAGGAGGCCGCCGGGGGCGAGCACGCGCCACATCTCGCGCACCATCGCCAGCCAGTGCGGCTCGTCGCGCGCGAAGTGCAGCACGGCGCTGGAGATCACGACATCCATCGAGGCGTCGGCGTGCGACATCGCCTCCACGGCCTCCACGCGGAAGTGGGCGGGCGCGAGGCGGGGCGCGAGGCGCCGGGCCACCGCGCGGACCTCGTCGATCGCCTCGGCGCGCGCGTCGACACCCCACACCTCGAAGCCCTCGCGCATGAGGTAGACGAGGTTGCGTCCCGAGCCGCAGCCGGCGTCGAGGACGCGCGCGCCGTGGACGATGCGCCCGCGCAGCAGCTGGTCGAACAGGTAGATGTCGATCTCGCCGAACTGCTCGCGCAGCCGCTCCGCGGGCTCGGTCATGCCGGGGCCGCGAGCTGCTGGAGCTCGGCGTCGCACTCCGCCACGCCGGCCATGTCGCCGATGGCGCGACGGATGGCGGCGCTCTGCCGCAGCAGGGCGACGGCCGCCGGCTCGTCGCCGCGCTGGCGGGCGATCGCGGCGAGGAGGGCGAGCGATTCGGCCTCGCCCCAGCGGTCGCCCTCGGCGCGGCGGAGCTCGAGGCTCTCCCGCGCGAAGTCGGCGGCCTGCTCGGGCCGGCCGAG
Source organism: uncultured Gemmatimonadota bacterium (assembly GCA_946480295.1). The sequence goes on along the minus strand of CAMLIT010000082.1, from coordinate 6,260 downwards.
GAGCCGGGTTGCCCAGCTCGCGAGGGCGAGGCCGTGCGCCACGCTCCAGCGATCCCCGAAGCGGCGGACGCCGGCGATGGAATCGATCTCGAGGATCGCCGCCGCGGTCGCCGCCTCGTTCGCCCGCAGGTGCACCTCGGCTCTCGCGTCGCGGGCGAAGTAGAGGAGCCGCTCGTCGCCGAGCTGCCGAAGCGTCGCCTCGGCGCGCTCGAGCCGGTCGCGCGCGTGGGCGAGCTCGCCGGCCCGGCACATCGTCCAGCCGAGGAACGCGTCGACGAACGCGACGCCGCGCTGGTCGGCGACACGGGCCCGGAGCTCCGCGCTGCGCCGGAACGCCGCGCAGGCATCGTCGAAGCGGCCCTCGAAGAGCGCGGCCGCGCCGAGGTTCGTGAGCGCCAGCGCGGCGACGCGCGTCTCGCCGAGCTGTTCGGCGAGGGCGAGGCACTCGGTGGAGAGGCGGCGTGCCTCGGGGAAGTCGCAGCGCCGCCAGGCGATCCAGCCGAGGTCCGCCAGCGTGCGGGCGACGCCAGCGGTATCGCCCCGGCGGCGGCGGATCCGGAGCACGGCCTCGAACTGCTCCGCCGCCTGGTCCACGGCGCCCGTGTTCTGCGCGAGGTGGGCGGCGCCGGTCATCGCGTCGGCGCGGAGTGCGTCGAGGCGCGGGTCGCCCGCCGTCGGCAGGGCGAGGATGCGCGCGAGCCACGACCGCCCCTCGGCGAGATGGCCGCGCACGAGCCAGTAACGCCAGAGCGCCGCGCCGTAGGCGAGCGATGCTTCCGCGTCGCCGCGCGCCAGCACCCGCTCGATCCCGACCTCGAGGTTCGCGTGCTCGGCCGCGAGCGTACGCAGCGCTTCGTGCTGCGCCTCGCCCGTCAGCGCCGGCGCGAGGGAGGTGGCGAGGCCGCGATACCACCGCGCGTGCCGATCCGCCACCGCGTCCGCCGCCGGATCGGCGGCGAGGGTCTCGAGGGCGAGCTCGCGCACGGTCTGCAGCATGCGCAGCCGCGGCTCGTCGTCGTGCAGCGGCGGGTCGCGCATGAGAAGACTCGCATCGACCAGCGCGCCGATCGCGTCGATCACGGGGCGCCCGGACCCGCCGTCGCCGCAGACCGCCTCGGCGGCGGCGAGCGTACAGCCGCGGGCGAAGACCGCGCAGCGCCCGAAGGCGCGGAGCGCGTCGGCGTCGAGCAGCTCGAGGCTCCACGCCACCGCCTGACGAATCGTCTGGTGGCGCTCGGGGAGGTCGCGGCCGCCGCCCGAGACGAGATCGAAGCCCGCGTCGAGGCGCGCGGCGACGGTGCGCGGGGAGAGGAGGCGGCAGCGCGCCGCCGCCAGCTCGATGGCGAGCGGGAGGCCGTCCAGGCGCGCGCAGATCCGAGCGGCGGCGCGCACCGCCTCGTCGTCGACGGTGAGCGCCGGATTGCCGGCCACTGCACGGCGGAGGAAGAGGCGAACGGCCGGATTGGTGCGCAGCGCCGCCGGCGCGCTGTCCGCCTCGGGGAGCGAGAGGGGCGCGACGAAGAACTCGTGCTCGGCGCGGATGCCGAGGCGCATGCGGCTCGTGACGAGGAGCTTGAGCGTGGGCGCGGCGGCGACGAGTCGCGTGAGCATGGGCGCGGCGCTCACCACCTGCTCGAAGTTGTCGAGGACGAGCAGCACGCGGCGGCCGGCGAGGGTGGACGCGAGTGCGTCGAGCAGGTCGCGCTCGTCCCGTCGCTCGACGCCGGTCGCCGCGGCGATGGCGGGGAGGACGGCGTCGCGATCGCGCGCTGCCGAGAGGTCCACGAAGAAGACGCGCTCGAAGTGCGCCGCGGCCGCACGCGCCATCTCGAGGGCGAGCCGCGTCTTGCCGGTGCCGCCGGCGCCGGTGAGCGTGAGCACGGCGACGTCGCGGCGGTCGAGCAGCGCGCCGCCGGCTCGCAGCTCGTCCTCGCGGCCGATCATCTCGTCGCCCGCCACCGGCAGGTTGGAGGGCGGTGGGCTCGCGCCGGCGGTGAGCAGGCGCACGATCTCGCTCGCCGGCGTGGGACGGCGCGTCGGATCGAGGGCGAGCATCCGCTGCAGCAACTCGTCGAGCCACGAGGGCGCGTCCGGTCGGAGGCGCCGCAGCGGGGGCGGGGGCTCGTTCCCGCGGCGGGCGACGAGCACCGGCGCGCGGGCGCCGATCCACGGCGGCCGGCCGGTGAGCATCTCGAAGAGGACGCAGCCGAGCGCGAACACGTCGGAGGCGGGGCCCACGCCGTTCTGGCTGCTGCCCTGCTCGGGCGCCATGTACGCGGGTGTGCCGTGGATCGGACCGCTCCTCGTGCGATCGGGATCGAGAGCCTCCGACACGATGCGCGCGATGCCGAAGTCGGCGACGATCGCATGCCGCTCGGCGAGCAGGATGTTCTCCGGCTTCACGTCCTGGTGCAGGATGCCGTGGCGGTGCGCATGATCGAGCGCCTCGGCCACCTCGGCGGCGATGGCGAGCGCGTCGCCGATCGGGAGCTGCCGCTCGCGGTCGAGGCGCGCGCGCAGCGATTCGCCGTCGACGAAGGGCATGACGAAGTAGAGATTCCCGCTCCACTCTCCCGAGTCGTGGAGGGGGAGGATGTGCGGATGCTGGAGGCGCGCCGTGATGCGGATCTCGCGCTCCAGCCGTTCGCGCCCGAGCGCCGCGCCGACGTCGGTGCGGAGCATCTTCAGCGCGACGAGCCGATCGTGCCTGACGTCGCGGGCGAGGTAGACGATGGCCATGCCGCCGCGGCCGATCTCGCGCTCGACGCGATAGCGGTCGACGACGTGCTGGTCGCCGGCGGCGCGCAGCGAGGAGGCGTAGTCCACGACCGCCGCGCTCGGCTCGGCGTCGAGGTCCTCGCGCGCGAGGGCGGCGTAGTGGTCGGCCTGCCGGAGCGCCGCCGCGCGGTCGCCGGCACCGGCGAGCGCGCTCATGAGCCCGAGCACGGCGCGGGTCTTCAACGGGTCGATCGCGGTGAGGCGGCGCCACCAGTCGGCGGCCGCCGCGTAGTCCGTCCGTTCCTCCGCCGCCACGGCGAGCTGCTCGATGGCGCGTTCGGCCGCCTGGCCGAGCCGGAGCCGCACGCCGTCGACCCAGCGCTCGAACTCGGGCGCGTCGGAGAGGTGCACGCCGTCGAGGAATGCGCCCGTGTACAGGTTCGCGGCGCGCGCGACGTCGCCGTGCGAGAGCGCCTCCTGGAACTCGGTCGCGTCGCAGGTGACGACGCCGGCATCGAGCCGGAGGCGGTCGTAGCCGGTCACGAGCTCCGCGCGCCGCGTCGACTGCCTGAGCGCGTAGAGGGCCTGCGACAGCGCCGATCGCGCGCGGGCCTCGTCGATCTCCGGCCAGAGCAGCCCGATCAACTGATCGCGGCTGGCGCCACGCTCGCCGGCGAGCGCGAGGATCGCGAGCAGGACGAGGCGGCGCCGCTGGGTCGCGGCCGCCCCCAAACGTCCGGCGCCGTCGTTCTCGAGAGACAGCCCGCCCAGCGTCCTGAGGCGCAGCACGTTCGCCCCCGCGTATCGACTCGGCCCGCAGGTGAGATCGAGGTGAGATCGGTGCCCCATACTAGGCGCCGACGTGAGGGGCAGCAAGCCAGGCGCCATGCGCCGCCGATGTGATCCGCCGCCGGGAGCCGCAGCCAGGAGCCGCCAATGACGACGACCGCCGAGAGCATCGGGATCCGCACCACGGGCCTTCGCCACGCGCGGCTCGGCACGACCGACCTCGCACGGGCCCGTGTGTTCTATCTCGTCAGGCTGGGCTTCCCCGTGCTGCTCGACGAGGATGCGCAGTTCGTCTTCCGCGCGGGGGACAGCACGATCGCCGTGCACGCGCATCCGGACGACGGGGTGCCTGACGATGCCGGCGGACCGGAGCGCGCCGGCCTCCGCGCGATCGCGCTCGGGTGCGCGGACGGCGCCGAGCTGCGGCGCGTGGCGAGTGCGCTCACCGGCGCGGGCATCGCCCACTCCGGCGTGAAGCACGACGCCGCACGGCGAGCGGAGTACCTCGCGTTCCGCGATCCCGACGGGATCGAGTGGGAGCTGTGCACGATCGCATGACCGTTGTTCCACCCTCTCTCCACCAGGAGGTCGTATGCGTTCGACGTTCAAGCAGGTGACGACGATTGTCGTGATCGCGACGGCACTGGCGACGGTCGCTTCCGTCGCGAGCGCGCAGACGCGGCAATCGGGGAGCGCGCGGGTCTCGAAGGCGCTGACGTGGGGGCCGGCGCCGGCCGTCTTTCCGGCGGGGGCGCGGATGGCCGTCGAGAGCGGCGATCCGTCGAAGAGCGGCGAGTTCGTCGTCCGCTTCTCGTTCCCCTCGGGCTACCGCATCCCGCCGCACTTCCACCCGACGGCCGAGCACGTGCGCATCCGCAGCGGCACCTTCCTCGTCGGCATGGGCGATACCATCGACGAGAGCAAGACGATGAAGATGACGCCGGGGGACACGGGCACCATCCCGCCGAAGATGCATCACTACGCCATCGCGCGCGGCGCGACGGTGCTGAGCATCCGCGCGCAGGGGCCGTTCGCGATGACGTACGTGAACGCGGCGGACGATCCGCAGAAGCAGGGAAAGCGCTGAGCGAAGAGAGGCGCGAGAAACGACGGGGAGCGTCCGGGGGCCTCGGCCCTCGGGCGCTCCCCGCGCGTCGTGACGAGGTGTCGAACCGTCAGCCGCCCGCCGCCGGCGTGCGCGCGGTGGCGAACTCGCCGCGCGTGAAGTCCGGGAACTTCACCGGCGCCGATCCCTGCGCGAGCGAGATCTCCGAGAGCGGGAAGGGCGCGCTCCACGTCGCGGCGTCGTAGACGTCGTAGTCCGGCGGCAGCCCTTCGCGGATGGTCTGCACGAGGCGGTAGGCCATGACGAAGTCCATGCCGCCGTGGCCGCCCTTCTTCCGCGCGAGCTCGCCGATGTTGGCCCAGAGCGGGTGGGTGTACTTCGCCTTCCACGCGTCGATCGGCGCCCAGGCCTCGCCCCCCGCCTGGCCGTCGATGTAGATGCGCGGCGGATAGTCCTCGAAGGCGCCGCGCGTCCCCTGGACGCGATTGTGCCGCGTGTACGGGCGCGGGTTGCAGACGTCGTGCTGCAGCATCACCGTCCGGCCGCGCACCGTCTTGAGGATGGACGTGTTGTGGTCGCCCGTGACGTACTGCTCGCGCCACTTGGGGCTCGCGTGGTCGGTGACGGTCGCCTCGCGGTACGTCTCGAGCCCGCGGTGCGGCCCGGCGACGGAGACGAGGTAGTCGTACCGATCGCCGGCGTTGATGTCGAGGTACCACGAGACGGGACCGAGGCCGTGGGTCGGGTACAGATTCGCGTTCACGCGCGTGTGCCAGGCGCGGCGCCACAACCCTTCGTCGCGATCCTCGAAGAGGATGGAGCGGAGGTCGTGCAGGTACGCCGCCTCGGCGTGCAGCACCTCGCCGAACACGCCCTCGTGCACGAGCCGGTTGACGAGCATCTCCGTCTCGCCGTAGGTGCAGTTCTCGAGGTGCAGGCAGTGCCGCCGCGACGCCTCGCTCGCGTCCACGAGCGACCAGAGCTCGGCGAGCGTCGTGCCGATCGGACACTCGCTCCCGCAGTGCTTCCCGTGCGCCATCGCCGCGAGCATCACCGGCGTGTGCCATTCCCACGGCGTGGCCGTGTAGACGAAGTCCACGTCGTCGCGCCTGACGAGCTGCTCGAAGCCGTGATCGCCGGCGACGATCACCGCGGGGGCGGGCTGGCCGGCGTCGGTGCACATCTTCACCGCCCGCTGCGCCTTCTCGTCGACGATGTCGCACACGGCGGTGACGCGCACGCCATCGAGGGCGAGGAGCTCCGAGAGCACGGAGCGGCCGCGCAGTCCGGTGCCGACGATCCCGAAGCGCACGACGTCGCGCCGCTCGAAGGGCACGTTCTTCATCGTCCGGCGCCCCGCGGGCGGGGGCGGCGCGAGGTCGGGGTGGCGCCCGGCGGTCACCGCCTCGGCGAGCACGGGGGAGAAGGCGCCGCCGGCGACCGCCGCCGCGCCGGCGAGCGCGGCGCCCTTCAGCAAGTCGCGCCTGCTGATGTCCGTCATCGGTATCTGTCCTCGTCGAGGTGGGCCGCGCGTGGCGGCGGCTGCCGGCATCGATGCCGGCAGCCGGCCGGTGCCGGTCAGCGGCCAAGCTACGGCCGATCTCGCGGGACGTCCATCGTCAGGCGCGGGGCTCCCCCCCCCCGGCCGCGCCGACCCCCGCCCGCCCCCCAACCAAGGGGGCGGTGC
>CAMLIT010000081.1 GCA_946480295.1 uncultured Gemmatimonadota bacterium | reverse complement strand
CGCAGTGCAGGTAGCCGATGTGCGGGATGCACCGCACCACCGTCTCGCCGTCGAGCTCGAGGACGAGGCGCAGCACGCCGTGCGTCGCCGGGTGCTGCGGCCCGATGTTGATCAGCATGTGCTCGCCCTCGAGCTCCGGCTCGAGGGGCGGTGCCGCCTGGAACTCCTCGACCGCCGCGCCCGTCGCCGTCAGCGGCACGCGCCGCGGGCGGCCGTTGGCGTCGAGCCCCGTCGTGGACAGCTCCACTTCCACGGTGCGCTTCGTCGTCGCCATGACCCGTTACTCTCCCGTTCTCTCGCCGGTCCCCAGCCGCTTCCGCATGTCCCCCGGCAGGTCCTCGAACGCCTGGGCGATCTGCAGCTCCTCCATCGAGTAGCGGGCCTCGGGGTTGGCGGCGAGCGCCTGGCGCAGCTGCTCCGAGCGACTGAAGCGCCCGCGCAGCGGGAAGCTCTTCCGCAGCGGATGCCCCTCCTTGTACTGCTCCCACATCAGGAGGCGGCGGAGGTCGGGATGGCCGACGAACCGGATGCCGAACATGTCGTAGCACTCGCGCTCGAGCCAATCCGCGCCCTTGTACAGATCCCACACGCTCGGCACCTCGAGCGGGACGCCGGTCTTCGGCAGCAGGACCTTGAGACGGAGGAAGCGGCGGTGGGCCACCGAGCGCAGGTGCCACACGACCTCGAGCGGACGCTCCCCGTCGCGGTACTCGACCGCCGTCACGTCCGAGAGATAGTCGTACCGCTGGCCGGGATCGTCGCGCAGCCACTGCACGATCTCGTGCACGCGGTCGCGCGAGACGATGACCGTCGTCTCCCCCCACACGACGTCGACGCGCTCGACGGCGGCGCCGAAGCGCTCCCTGAGCGCGTCGGCCGAGGGGTTCGCCGCGCCGCCGCGATACTCGATGTTCTTCGGCGTGGTCGGCGCGGGCGTGCCGGGCGGCAGCGCGCCGCCCCCGAGGTATGGACGGAAGGCGGCGCTCACAGCCCGGACCGCTGCTGGTGGACGGAGTTGCCGAACGGCTCCGAGATCTCGTCGATCACCGACGGCGGGATGTACAGCTGGCTCTTCGGATCGGGCTCCATCTCGTGGCGCAGCGACTTGTCCGCCGAGCGCTCGTTCTTGACCTTCTTCTGGAGGAGCATGATGCCGTAGAGCAGCCCCTCCGGGCGCGGCGGACAGCCGGGGACGTAGACGTCCACCGGGATGATCGTGTCGATCCCCTGCACGACGGCGTAGTTGTCGAACATGCCGCCGCTCGAGGCGCACGCGCCCATCGAGATCGCCCACTTCGGCTGCGGCATCTGCATCCAGATGCGGCGCAGCACCGGCGCGAGCTTGAACGGCACGCGGCCGGCGCAGATGAGCAGGTCCGCCTGGCGCGGCGAGAAGCTCTGGCGCTCCATGCCGAAGCGCGCGAGGTCGAACTTGCTGGCCGCGGTGGCCATGTACTCGATCGCGCAGCAGGCGGTGCCGAACGGCATCGGCCACAGCGAGTTCGCGCGCGCCCAGTTGATGGCGAAGTCGAGCCGCGTCGTGACCCACGGGACGTCCTGCGACGTCTCGGCCACCTGCGGCTCCGCGCGTGTCGTCAATCCCATTGCAGCGCTCCCCTCTTCCAGACGTAGATGAACCCGACGAGGAGGATGACGATGAAGACGAGCATCTCCACGAGGCCGAACAGCGACAGCTGCCCCGCCGGGCACCGGCCGCCGACGAGCGCCGTCGTGCACGACAGCTCGCGGAAGTACGCCCCCCACGGGACCATGAAGACGGTCTCGATGTCGAAGATGATGAACAGCACCGCCACCATGTAGAACTTCACGGAGAAGCGCTCGCGCGCGTCGCCGAGGGGCGGGATTCCGGACTCGTACGGCGTCTGTTTGACCGGGGTCGGCCGGGGACGCAGCGTCAGGTGCGAGAGCAGGAGAATGACGCCGGCGTTCAGGACCACGAAGCCGAGCAGCAGCAGGACGGGTAGGTAGGTGCGATCCATGTAGTTCCCGACGTCTCCGCACTTCGTGAAATCTTTCACTAAGTCCAGCGCGCGAAACTTACCCAGCGCCGGACGGCAGTGTCAACCGCGCGGCAGAGCTTGCGAGACACACGCGACGCGGAGCATCGCGTGTGTCTCGCGGGACGCCGGCGAGCGGCGCGCGACGCGCTGTGCTCCACGCACTCGACACGCCGGTGTCTTGGCGCCCACGCGGTCGGCACGTAACTTCCCCGCGCGCAATTCGCCGCGTGACGTCGCGTCGCGATCTCGATCCGGCGCACCGCGTCCCTCGTCCCTCGTCCCGCGTCCCTCGTCCCCACCTCCTCCCGCTTCCCGCCGCCCGCATGACTATCATGTCCGACCGCTGGATCGCGCGCATGGCGCGCGACCACGGGATGATCGAGCCCTTCGAGGAGCGCCAGGTCCGGCAGGGCGTCATCTCCTACGGCGTCAGCTCCTACGGCTACGACATGCGCGTCGCGCGCGAGTTCCGGATCTTCACCAACGTCCTGAACTCGATCGTCGACCCCAAGAACTTCGACCCGAAGTCCTTCGTCGAGTTCGAGGGCGACATCTGCATCGTCCCGCCCAACTCGTTCGCCCTCGCCCGCTCCGTCGAGTACTTCCGCATCCCGCGCAACGTCCTCACCGTCACCGTCGGCAAGTCCACCTACGCCCGCTGCGGCATCATCACGAACGTCACCCCGTTCGAGCCGGAGTGGGAGGGCTACGTCACCCTCGAGATCTCGAACACCACGCCCCTGCCGGCGAAGATCTACGCCAACGAGGGCATCGCCCAGGTGCTCTTCTTCCGCGGCGAGGAGGAGCCCGAGGTGTCGTACCGGGACAAGGCGGGCAAGTACCAGGGCCAGCGCGGCGTCACGCTCCCGAAGCTGTAGCGGGAACCGCTACCGGCCGATGCCGACCAGGTACGCGAGCGCGACGAGCACGATCAGCGCGACGATCACGAGCGTGATCCATGTCCCGGGCCCGCGGCTGGGCACGGTCGCGACCGGCCCCGCGCCCTTCCGCGCGTTCGGGTCCGTCCCGTGGCTCGTCACGTACGTCGTCTTCTCCACGTCGTCGGCGCCGCCGAGCTGCGCCTCGGAGTCGCGGTACTTGTCCGGGTGAAACGGGTTCTCCTGGTCCGGCTGCGGCACGACGCCTCTCGGTTGACGGCACCGGGAGGCGCGTGCAGCAAGCGGGCCAGCAAGCGCGGGCGGCGCGGTCAACCCGCGCCGCCCACCGCCTTCTCCGGCTTCGCCGTCGCCGTCGCCCGCAGGAAGTCGCGATTCATCCGCGCGATGACGTCGATGCTGATCTCCTTCGGGCACGCCTCCTGACACTCGCCGTGCCAGGTGCAGTTCCCGAATCCCTCGACGTCCATCTGCTGGACCATGGCGATCGCGCGCCGCTTCCGCTCCGGCTGTCCCTGCGGCAGCAGGCCGAGGTGCGTGATCTTCGCCGCGGTGAACAGCGACGCCGAGCCGTTCGGGCACGCCGCCACGCAGGCGCCGCAGCCGATGCAGGCGGCCGCGTCCATGGCGTCGTCCGCGTCCTGCTTCGGCACCGGGATCGCGTTCGCGTCCTGGGCGCTCCCCGTGTTCACGCTGACGTAGCCGCCCGCGGCGATGATGCGGTCGAAGGCGCCGCGGTTCACGACGAGGTCGCGGATGACCGGGAAGGACTGCGCCCGCCACGGCTCGATCCACACCTCGTCGCCGTCGTTGAAGTGCCGCATGTGGAGCTGGCACGTCGCCGTCCCCTTCATCGGCCCGTGCGCCACGCCGTTGATCATCATCCCGCACGAGCCGCAGATCCCCTCGCGGCAGTCGTGGTCGAAGGCGATCGGCGTCTCCCCCTTCGCGATCAGGTCCTCGTTGACGACGTCGAGCATCTCGAGGAACGACGCGTGCTCGCTGATGTCGTGCGCCTCGTAGGCGACGAACTTCCCCTCGGCGTCCGGACCCGGCTGCCGCCAAACGTGCAGTGTGAGATTCACTTGTAGCTCCGCGTGGACAGGGCCACGTTCTCGAACTCCAGCGGTTCCTTGTGGAGGATCGGCGTCTTCCCGTCGCCGGCGTACTCCCACGCCGCCACGTAGGCGTACCGGTCGTCCTGCCGCAGCGCCTCGCCGTCCGGCGTCTGGTACTCCACGCGGAAGTGCGCGCCGCACGACTCCTTCCGCTGCAGCGCGTCATACGCCAGCAGCTCGGCGAGCTCCAGGAAGTCGGCGACGCGCCCGGCCTTCTCCAGCGACTGGTTCAGCTCCGCGCCCGTACCCGGCACGAACACGTCGTGCCAGAACTCGTCGCGCAACTGCGGGATGAGCTCCAGCGCCTTCTTGAGCCCCTCCTCGCTGCGCGCCATCCCGCAGTACTCCCACATCACGTGGCCCAGCTCGCGGTGGAAGGAGTCCACCGAGCGCTTGCCCTTGATGTCCAGGAGCCGCTTCGTCCGCTGCTCCGCCGCCTCGATCGCGCCGCGCACCTCCGGATGCTCCGCCGACACCGGCGCCGGCTTCGCGTTCGCCAGGTAGTCGCCGATCGTCATCGGGATCACGAAGTAGCCGTCCGCCAGCCCCTGCATCAGCGCGCTCGCGCCGAGGCGGTTCGCGCCGTGGTCGGAGAAGTTCGCCTCGCCGATCACGTGCAGCCCCGGGATCGTGCTCATGAGGTTGTAGTCCACCCAGAGCCCGCCCATGGTGTAATGCGGCGCCGGGTAGATGCGCATCGGGACCTCGTACGGGTTCTCGTCCGTGATGCGCTCGTACATCTCGAACAGGTTGCCGTACCGCTCGGCGATCTTCTCCTTTCCCAGCCGCCGGATGGCGTCGGCGAAGTCGAGGTACACGCCGCGCCCGCCCGGGCCGACGCCGCGCCCCTCGTCGCACACCTCCTTCGCCGCGCGCGACGCGATGTCGCGCGGCGACAGGTTCCCGAAGCTCGGATACTTCCGCTCCAGGTAGTAGTCGCGGTCCTCGATCGGGATCTCGTTCGGCGGCCGGTTGTCCCCCGCCCGCTTCGGCACCCAGACGCGGCCGTCGTTGCGCAGCGACTCCGACATCAGCGTGAGCTTCGACTGGTAGTCGCCGCTCACCGGGATGCACGTCGGGTGGATCTGCGTGTAGCACGGGTTGGCGAACGCCGCGCCGCGCTTGTAGGCGCGCCAGATCGCCGTCGCGTTCGAGCCCTTCGCGTTCGTCGAGAGGTAGAAGACGTTCGAGTAGCCGCCCGTGCCGAGCACGACGGCGTCGGCGAGGTGCGCCTCGATCTTCCCCGTCACCATGTCGCGCGTCACGATCCCCCGCGCCTTGCCGTCGATGACGATGACGTCGAGCATCTCGGTGCGCGGGTACATCTCGATCCCGCCCTTGGCGATCTCCTTCTCCATCGCCTGGTAGCACCCGAGGAGCAGCTGCTGCCCGGTCTGGCCGCGTGCGTAGAAGGTGCGCGACACCTGCGCGCCGCCGAACGACCTGTTCGCCAGCAGGCCGCCGTACTCGCGCGCGAAGGGCACGCCCTGGGCCGCGCACTGGTCGATGATGTTGACGCTGATCTGCGCCAGCCGGTAGACGTTCGCCTCGCGCGAGCGGAAGTCGCCGCCCTTCACCGTGTCGTAGAACAGCCGCCAGACGCTGTCCCCGTCGTTCTGGTAGTTCTTGGCGGCGTTGATCCCGCCCTGCGCGGCGATGCTGTGCGCGCGGCGCGGCGTGTCCTGGAAGCAGAAGCACTTGACGTGGTAGCCCAGCTCGCTCATGCTCGCGGCGGCGGCGCCGCCGGCGAGCCCGGACCCCACGACGATCACGGTGAATTTCCGCTTGTTCGCCGGGTTCACCAGCTTCATCTCGAAGCGGTGCTTGTCCCACTTCTCCGTGACCGGACCGGAGGGAATCTTCGAGCGCAGTTCCATGGCTATCGGATGAAGCCGGCGGCCACCGCCACCGGCACGAGCGTGAAGCCGAGCCAGATCACCACCGCGACCACGAGCGCGATGCGCCGCCGCAGCGGATACGGTGAGGGCTGGGCGTAGCCGAGAGTCCGCACCGACGCCCACGCGCCGTGGTACAGGTGCAGCCCGAGGAAGATCATCGCCACGATGTAGAACAGCGTCACCCACCAGACGTGGAAGCTCCAGACGATGTTCGCGTAGACGTCGGTCGGATCGAAGAACCCCGCCGGCCGGATCGTCCCCGTCGTGAAGTGCAGGATGTGGAAGACGATGAAGACGAGGAGCAGCACGCCCCCCCAGCGCATCGTCCGTGAGCCCCATGTCGAGGCCTGCGGCTCGCGCATCCTGTAATCCACGGGGCGCGCCGCGCGCGAGCGCTGCCGGAGCTGCCACGCCATCAGGATGTGCAGCAGCACCGCCACGATGAGCACGATGCGCACGACCCAGAGGAGCTCGGCCGCCGGCCCGTGGAGGAAGTGGGCGTAGGCATTGATCTTCTGCGCCCCGACGAACACCTGCAGGTTGCCCACCATGTGCGCGAAGACGAAGGCGATCCCGATCAGCCCCGTCACGGCCATGATGATCTTCTTCCCGATCGTCGATCGGTAAAAGCCGGTCAGCCAGTTCATGGATGATGATGTGGACGAGGGAAGCGGTGCCTCCCGCTTCCCTCTTCGCGTCAGATCTTCACGGCCTTCATCGGTTCGCGCACCGCGTCGGCGCTCTTCTCGAGCGCGGCGCGCTCGTCCTTCGTCAGCTCGACCTCGAGGATCTGCTCGAGTCCCTTGCGCCCGAGCTTGCACGGGACGCCGAGGTAGAGCCCCTTCATCCCGTACTCCCCGTCGAGCCAGGCCGCGCACGGGAGGATGCGCTTCTGGTCGAGGACGATCGCCTCGGCCATCTGCACGGCCCCGGCGGACGGCGCGTAGTACGCGGACCCGGTCTTGAGGAACTTCACGATCTCGGCGCCGCCGTTGCGCGTCCGCGTGACGATCGCGTCGAGCTTGTCCCGGGCGATGAGCTGGGTGACGGGGATGCCGCTCACCGTCGTGTACGAGATCAGCGGCACCATCGTGTCCCCGTGCCCGCCGAGCACCATCGCCTGGATGTCGCGCACCGAGACGTCCAGCGCCTCGGCAAGGAAGGCGCGGTAGCGCGCCGTGTCCAGCACCCCCGCCATCCCGAGCACGCGCTCGCGCGGGAAGCCCGTCACCTGCTTGGCGACGTAGCACATCACGTCGAGCGGGTTCGAGACGATGATGAGGATCGCGTTCGGCGACGACTTCCGGATCTTCTCCGCGACGTCCTTGACGATGCCGGCGTTCGTGTTGAGGAGGTCGTCGCGCGACATGCCCGGCTTGCGCGCGATGCCCGCGGTGATGATGACGATGTCGGAGTCCGCCGTCTCGTCGTAGCCGTTCGTGCCGACGATGCGCGAGTCGAACAGCTCGATCGGGGCGGACTCGTACTGGTCGAGTCCCTTGCCCTGCGGGACGCCGTCGACGACGTCCACCATCACGACGGTGCGGGCGAGCTCCTTCTCCGCCACGCGCTGCGCGGTCGTCGCGCCGACGTTCCCGGCGCCGACGACCGTAATTTTATTGACCATGTGTTGTCGCGAGCTGAGGTGAGATTGCGAGCACTCGGAAAGTACCGATCCCCTGGAAGGGATTCAATCGCGGCCGGCTCGGCCGCTCGCCGAAGCTGCGCCGGCCGTGCACCGGGAGCGCGCCGGCGGCGCTGCAGAGAGCGCGCCGAACGCGCGCGCGCCACCGTGGTGGCGGCCGACGAGAATCCCTAGCGATCTGGTCACCTTTCCCGGCGCGCGCGTGCCTCGCGCGCGTGCCTCGCGCGCCGCCGGCTCGCGCCGCGTTAGGCAGCGCTCAGCCGCCCACCTGCGACAGCGCCCTCAGCCCGCCGACGCGCATCTGCAGGAGCTGATGCTCCTTCGGCTTCTCCGCCAGCGCGCGGCGGAAGTGCGGCTCGAGCGGCTCGCCGGCGCGGAGCGGCGTGCGCAGGTCCACCTCGTGATCGCCGAAGAGGCAGGTGCGCAGCCGGCCGTCCGCGGTGAGCCGCACGCGGTTGCACGAGCCACAGTAGGTGTGGGTCATCGGCGTGATCACGCCGATCGTCCCCGCGGCCCCGTCGAGCCGGTAGTAGGCCGCCGGGCCGTTGCCGCGCGCGGGACCCGCCGCCGGCGCGAGCGCCCCCAGCTCGCCCACGCGCGCCAGCACCTCGTCGCTCGGCACCACGTGCTCCCAGGTCAGCTCCCGCAGCCCGCCGACGGGCATGAGCTCGATGAAGCGCACGTGCCAGGGATGCGCGAGCGTCAGGCGCGCGAACTCGGCGATCTCGTCGTCGTTGATGCCGCGCATCACGACGACGTTGATCTTGATCGGGTCGAGCCCGGCGTCCTGCGCCGCCCGCGCCGCCGCGACCGGATCGAACGGCAGGCTGCGCCGCGCGACCGCCGCGATCCGCTCGGCGCGCAGGCTGTCGGCGCTCATGTTGACGCGATCGAGCCCGGCACCTCGCAGCTTGCCGGCGAGCTCCGGCAGCCGTACGCCGTTGGTGGACAACGCGATGTCCTCGATCTCGGGAATCGCGCGCAGCATCCCGACGAGCCGCTCGACGTCGGGGCGGATGGTCGGCTCGCCCCCCGTTATGCGCAGCCGCCGAAGCCCCAGCGGCGCGAGCTGCCTGACGACGCCGGCGATCTCCTCGTACGAGAGGATGTCCTGCTTCGGCAGCCACTGCAGCCCCTCGACCGGCATGCAGTAGAGGCAGCGGAAGTTGCAGCGATCGGTGATGGAGATGCGGAGATACTCGATGCTGCGGCCGAACTGGTCGCGGAGGGGCGCTCCGCGCCCCTCCGCGAGGGGACGAGGGACGCGCGGCGCCGGACGCGTATCTGCATCAGTCCCATCACGATGCGCGTCCGGCGTCGATGACGGCCCAGCGTAGAGTGGCAGTGCTCGGCCAGTGCGTTCGCTCATTCGGACTCTCCCTCCGGCACGACCACGCGTCGCGCGTCCCGCGTCCCTCGTCCCCCGACTGATCCCTCCACCCTCCCCCCGGTTCCCGCATTCACCCACTCCCGCGTCCCATCCACGTACATCTCCCGCTTCCAGATCGGCACCCGCCGCTTGAGCTCCTCCACGATGTACCGCGCCGCGTCGAACGCGGGTGCGCGGTGCGGGTGGGCGGCGGCGACGACGACGCTCGCGTCGCCGAGCGCGAGCAGGCCAAGTCGGTGCTCGACCACGAGATCCGTCGTGCCGTGGCGCGCCGCCGCCTCGCGCGCGATGTCGCCGAGCTCACGCTCTGCCATCGAGCGATAGGCGGCGTACTCGATGCCGGTCACGGCGCGCCCCTCGTTGACGTCGCGCACGGTGCCGACGAAGAGCACCGTCGCGCCGTTCGCCGTGGTCGCGACTTCGGCGAGGAGCGCCGCGGCGTCGATCGGGTGGTCCACGATCGCGGTGCGCATCTCAGCCGCCCGCGACCGGCGGGATGACGGCGATCTCGTCGCCGGGCGCGATGACGACGTCGGGCGCGGCATACTGCTCGTTGACGGCGACGAGCGGAGCCGCGGGCAGGCGGTCCGCCCCCGGGAAGGCGCGCAGCCGCTGCACGACGTCGCGCACCGTGCTCGCTGCCGGGAGCTCGAGCTGCACGCTCGGCGCGCCGACGGCGTCGGCGTAGGACGCGAAGAGGAGGACCGTCACCGTCATGGCTTGATCCTACAGGGAACGCCGAGGTCGCGGAAGCGCGCGCCGGCGACAAAGAAAAAGGCCCGGCGCGTGCGGCACCGGGCCTCGTGCAGTGGCGAACTGCTTACGCCTGCGTGACTTCCTCGGGCTCCTCGCCGATCTCGTTGAGCGGCACGCCGGCGACCATCGCCCGCAACTCCTTCGACGGCTTGAACACCGGCACCGGTCGCGCCGACACCTCGACGGGCGAGCCCGTCCGCGGGTTCCGCGCCATGCGCGTCTTCCGATGACGGATCTTGAACGTCCCGAACCCGCGCACCTCGATGTTCTTCTGCCCCTGCAGGGCATCCTTGATCGCATCGAGGAAGGCATCCACAACGCGAGCGCAGTCCTTCTTCGAAATCATGGGCCCAGCGGTGCGGGAGATCTGGGCGGTGACTTTCTCGACCAGGTCGGCTTTGGTCATGTATCTGCCTCGTGTTCAAGACGCCCGGAAGTCGTGAGCGCTCACCAACTTAGTCCCGTTAACTCTTGTGTGTCAAGAGTTTGGAACGTTGCCGGCCTCGTGCGCCCGCACCGTCTTCAGGAACTCGTCGAACAGCGGCCGGGCGTCGTGCGGGCCCGGGGCCGCCTCGGGGTGATACTGGACCGCGAAGATGGGCAGCGTGCGATGGCGGAGCCCCTCGACCGTCCCGTCGTTCAGGTTGACGTGCGTCACCTCGAGATCCGGCGCGCCGGGGATCTCCCGCTCGGTCCCGGCCACGGCGAAGCCGTGGTTCTGCGAGGTGATCAGTACCCGCCCGGTCGCCACCTCCTTCACCGGGTGGTTCCCGCCATGGTGGCCGTACGGCATCTTCACCGTGTGGGCGCCATAGGTCAGCCCGAGGATCTGGTGCCCCAGACAGATCCCGAAGATCGGCACACCGCGGTCCGCGATCGCATGGACGGCGGCCGGCGCGTACTCCACCGCGGCCGGGTCACCCGGCCCGTTGGAGAGGAAGACCCCGTTCGGCTCGAGCGCGAGCACCTCCTCCGGCGGCGTGGTGGCGGGCACCACCGTCACGCGACACTCGTGTTCGGCGAAGAGGCGGAGGATGTTGGTCTTGATCCCGAAGTCGTAAGCCACGATGTGGTACGGCTTCGCGCCCTCGCCGTAGACGTAGCGCTCCTTCGTCGTGACGCGCGTCGCCAGGTCGAGCCCCTCCATCGACGGGCACGCCTCGAGGGCGGCCAGCGCCTCCGCGGTCGGCTCCGTCCCGCGGGCGATCACGCCGCGCATCACGCCGACCGTGCGCAGGTGCCGGGTGAGACGCCGGGTGTCGACCTCCTCGAGCACGGGCACGCGGCTCGCCGCGAGCCAGCTCTGGAGGTCACCCTCGGCGCGCCAGTTCGAGTACTGCTTCGACAGCTCGCGCACCACGACCCCCGCGACCTGCGCGCCCTTCGACTCCGGGTCGGCCGCGTTGACGCCGTAGTTGCCGATCATCGGCGCGGTCATCACGACGATCTGGCCGCGGTACGAGGGGTCGGTGAAGACCTCCTGGTACCCGCTCATGTTCGTCGTGAACACGACTTCGGCGACGGTCACCGCCGACGGGCCATCGCCCGTCCGCAACCGGCCACGAAAAAGGGTTCCGTCTTCGAGGAGCAGGAACCCCGGTTCGTTCTGCGAGTTGGTCACTTCGCTCCTGTCCTACTTCTTCGCCGGAGCCTTGCCGCCGGTCGCCGGCGCGGGCGCCGCGCCCGTCGGGGCGGTCGGCGCGGCCTGCAGTGGCACCGCCGATGGTGTGGTCGTCGTCGGCGCGGGCGCGGTCGCCGGAGCGGGCGCGTTCGGGAAGGCCTGATCGAGCACCGAGCGCGGCGTCCGGTTGCGCGACGACGCGAGCGACAGCATGAACGCCAGCGCGAGGAAGATGCCCCCCATCCACCAGCTCGCCTTGGTGAGCAGGTTCCCGGTCTGTCGCGTCCCGAGGAAGCTGCTGGCCGAGCTGCTCACGCCGCCGAAGGACGCGGCCAGCCCGCCCCCCTGCCCGGCCTGCATCAGGATGGCGACGATCAGGAGAATGCTGTCGATGAACAGCAGGACGAGGAGGAATTTGTACAGCATCGCGCTGGCTGGATGGGTGGCGGGTGATGGTAAGCTACAAATATCACGGCACTTAGGCCATCACGTCAAGTGCGGCAGATCGCGCTCCAGTTGGCCGGGTCGAGGCTCGCCCCGCCCACCAGCAGCCCGTCCACCTCGGAGGCGGCGAGGAGTTGCCCCGCATTCGACGGATTCACGCTTCCCCCGTAGAGGATCGGGATCTCGGCGGCGCCGTCGCCGGCGTACTCCCGCAGCGCCTCGCGGATGACCACGTGCACCGCGGAGGCGTCGGCCGGCGTCGCCGTCTTCCCCGTGCCGATCGCCCAGACCGGCTCGTAGGCGATCAGCGCGCCGCGCACCGCCTCCGGCGCGAGAAGCGAGAGACCAGCCTTGAGTTGGCGCAGCACCACCGCCTCGGTCTCCCCGGCCTCGCGCTGCACCAGCGTCTCGCCGACGCAGAGCACCGGCACGAGGCCGAACTTCACGGCCACGGCGCACTTCTTCGCCGTCTGCTCGTCGCTCTCGCCGAAGACGTGCCGCCGCTCGGAGTGGCCGACGAGCACGAGCTGCGCCCCGGCGTCCTTCGCGATCGGCGCGGAGTTCTCCCCCGTGAACGCGCCCTTCTCCTCGGTCCAGATGTTCTGCACGCCAACGCGGATGTCCTGCCGCTCACGAAGGCCTTCGACGACGGCGGCCAGGCTCAGCGCCGGCGGGAAGAGCACGATCGAGCGATCGTGCTGCGGCGGGAGCGCGGCGAGGAGGGCGCGGACGTAGTCCCGCGCCTCCGCCGGCCCCAGGTTCATCTTCCAGTTCGCGGCGAAGACGGGTCGCCGCATCACTTCGTCCCGCGATCGTCCAGCGCCGTCACGCCGGGGAGCTCCTTGCCCTCGAGGAACTCCAGCGAGGCGCCGCCGCCCGTCGAGACGTGGCTCATCCGGTCCTCGAGCCCGAGCTCGGCGATCGCCGCCGCCGAATCGCCCCCGCCGACCACCGTCGTCGCGCCCTTCGCGGTCGCGTCGGCCATCGCCTGCGCCACCGCCTTCGTCCCCGCGTCGAAGGGCGGCGTCTCGAACACGCCCATCGGCCCGTTCCACACGACCGTCTTCGCGTCACGGATGACCTTCGCGAACTCCTCGGCGCTTCGCGGGCCGATGTCGAACATCGCCTGGTCCGCCGGAATCCGGTCGCGCGGCACGTCGTGCGATTCCTTCGGCTGCTCCAGCGACGGCGCCACGGTCGCGTCGCTCGGCAGGACGAGCTTGTTGCCCGACTCGCCAAGCAGCTTCTTCGCCATGTCCACGCGGTCGGCCTCGACGAGCGACTTCCCCGTCTCGAGCCCCATCGCCTTGAAGAACGTGCACGCCATCGCGCCGCCGATGATCATGCGATCGACCTTCGGCAGCATGTTCTGGATGACGTCGATCTTCCCGGAGATCTTCGCGCCGCCGAGCACGGCGACGAACGGGCGCTTCGGGTTGGCGAGCGCGGAGCCGAGGTAGTTCAGCTCCTTCTCCATCAGGAGGCCGGCGACGGCCGGCTTGAGGTAGTGCGCCACGCCCTCGGTGGACGCGTGGGCGCGGTGCGCGGAGCCGAAGGCGTCGTTCACGTAGACGTCGCCGAGCTGCGCGAGCCCGCGCGCGAGGCGCTCGTCGTTCGACTCCTCACCGCCGAGGAAGCGCGTGTTCTCCAGGAGGACGACGCGCGACGCGGGGTCGCACGTCTGCTTGATCGCCTCGTCGGTGTCGGTGCTCTCGACGAAGCACACCTTCCAGTCCGGGCGCAGCTCGCCGAGCCGGCGCGCGACCGGCTCGAGCGAGTACTTCGCCTCCGGCTTCCCCTTCGGCCGGCCGAGGTGCGACAGCAGGATGACGCGCGCGCCGCGATCGAGCAGGTACTCGATCGTCGGCAGCGCGGCGCGGATGCGCGTGTCGTCCGTGACCTGGCCGTTGGCGAGGGGGACGTTGAAATCCACGCGGACCAGCGCGCGCTTGCCGCGCAGCTGGTCGTCGCGCAGATCGCGTACGGTCTTCTTGTCCATGGATCGCTCGCCCGATCAGTCGCCGAGGCGGGCGCCGACGTAGCGCAGCAGGTCCACGCAGCGGGACGAGTAGCCCCACTCGTTGTCGTACCACCCCGACACCTTGATCAGCGTGCCGTCGACGACGTTGGTGCTCTTCGCGTCGAGGATGCAGGAGTGCGGGTTGCCGATGAAGTCGGAGGACACGAGCTCCTCCTCGGTGTACTGGAGGATCCCCTCCATCTCGCTCTGCGCCGCCTTCCTGAACGCCGCGTTCACCTGCTCGACCGTGACCGGCTTGTCCACGACCACGGCGAGGTCGGTGAGGGAGACGTCGGGGGTGGGCACGCGGATGGCGATGCCGTCGATCTTCCCCTTGAGCTCCGGGATCACCAGCGCCGTCGCCTTCGCGGCGCCGGTCGTCGTCGGGATGATCGACAGCGCGGCCGCGCGGGCGCGGCGCAGGTCCTTGTGCGGCAGGTCGAGCACGTTCTGGTCGTTGGTGTAGCTGTGCACCGTGACCATCGAGCCGCGCACGAACCCGAAGTTGTCCTTGATCACCTTCACCATCGGCACGAGGCAGTTCGTCGTGCACGAGGCGTTGGAGATGATCGTGTCCTTGGCGGGGTCGTACTTCTTCTCGTTCACGCCCATCACGATCGTGATGTCCTCGCCCTTCGCCGGCGCCGAGATGATCGCCTTCTTCGCGCCCGCGTCGATGTGCTTGCGGGCGTCCTCGGCCTTCGTGAAGCGGCCGGTGGACTCGAGCACGAGGTCCACGCCGAGCTCCTTCCACGGCAGCTTGCCCGGGTCCTTCTCCGCCGTGACCTTGATCGACTTGCCGTCGATGACGATCGCGCCGTCCTGCGTGCCGACCGTGCCGGGGAAGGTGCGGTGCACGGAGTCGTACTTGAACAGATGGGCCAGCGTCTTGGTGTCCGTGAGGTCGTTGACGCCGACGAACTCGATGTCGGCGACGCCCTGCTCGAACGCAGCACGAACCACCTGGCGCCCGATGCGCCCGAATCCGTTGATACCGACGCGAATGGCCATCCCTGTCTCCTGTTTGGTGCGTTAGCTCCGGTCGCCCAGCGCAGGCGCCCGGCCGAATGTGACATAACTGACGATGCGCGCTCCCGCCGCATGCAGCGTGGCGGCGCACGCGTTGAGCGTCGCCGCGGTCGTCACCACGTCGTCCACCAGCACGACGTGGGCGCCGCGAAGGCGCTCCCGCTCCGCGGCCGCCGCCCGGAACGCGCCGTGCACGTTGCGCATGCGCTCTCCCGGCGTCAGCCGCGTCTGCGTCTCCGTCGCGCGCACGCGGGCGAGGACCGTGGTCCACGCCGGGACGTGCCACCGGGACGCGAGCGCGTGCGCCAATCGCTCACTCTGATTGTAACCACGCTGGCGCAGACGGGAAGCGGCGAGGGGCACGGGAATGAGCGCGGCGCGCTCCTCCACGACGTCCGCCGGCCAGTCGAGCCGCGCCATCCGGTCCGCCATCCCGACGGCGACGGCGTGCCAGCCGCCGTACTTGAGCGCGTGCACGATCGGCTGTCCCGAACCCGCGGTCGCCCAGCACACGCTCCGCGCGGCACGCACGAAGGGGGGGAGCTGGGCGCACCAGCGGCACGGGCGCCCATCGGTCGGATGGCCGCAGCGCTCGCAGCGCGGATGCGGCAGGAGCGCGAGCCGCGCCCAGCAGCGGCCGCAGACGATGCCGGGCTCGCCCTCGTCGATCGGGCAGCCGCAGCTCGCGCACGAGAGCGGCAGCACAAGATCCAGCGCCGCCGCGCCGGCGCGCCGCAGGCGCCGGCGGATCGCCGGCGTGCTCAGCGCACCGCGCGCCACATGGCGTCGCGGTCCGGCGCGATGCCGAACCAGCGCTCGAAGGCGAGCGCCCCCTGCTCGACGAGCATGGGGAGCCCGTCCATCGAGCGATGCCCGTGCGCGCGCGCCCCGCGCACGAGCGCCGTCTCCCCCGGCCGATAGACCAGGTCGAACACCGCCGCCGTGGGACGCAGGGACTCGATGGGCATGGGCAGGCAGTCGTCGTGCAGCCCGATGGACGTCGCGTTGATCACAAGCTCGGCCTCGCCGCCGATCCGGGCGACATCGCCGCATTGCGCGACGGACGAGAATCGCGCGCACAGCGCCGCGGCGCGCTCGGGCGTGCGGTTGTGCACGATGGCGCGGCAGCCGGCCCACGATTCGACGGCGGCGAGGACGCCCGCCGCGGCGCCCCCCGCGCCGAGCACGCCGACGACCACCCCGCGCGGCTCGCCGCCCAGCAGCTCGGCCACCGCGGTCCGGATGCCGCCGACGTCCGTGTTGTCGCCGACGAGCTGGCCGTCCTCGTACCAGAAGGTGTTCACGGCGCCCGCTCGCTCGGCGACGGCGCTGCGCCGTGCGCACGCCGCGTACAGCCGCTCCTTGTGCGGGATCGTCGCGTTGCCGGCCCCGTCCACCGCCGCCAGGGCGGCGAGGGTCGCGTCGAGCGCGTCCGGCGGGACGTCGAGCGCCTCGTACTCCAGCGGGATGCCGGCCGCGCGCAGCGCCGCGTTCTGGAAGCGCGGCGAGAGGGAGTGCGCGACCGGATGGCCCAGCAGGACGAGCCGGCCGGGCGTAGCCCTCATTCGCGCTGCGACGAGCGCTCGGCCATGATCCGGTCCATCACCCGCCGGATCTCCTCCTCCAGCTCGTCGCTCGTCGCGCGGTAGACGTCCAGCTCCGCGCCGATCGGATCGCTGATCGGGCGCACCGACGCGCCGTACGATGCATAGTCGGCGAGCAGGTACGCCTTCCCCGCCCCACCGAGCGCCTCGATGCGCTCGAGGTGATGCGGGCCCATCGCGAGCACGAGGTCGTATTCGCGGACCAGCTCCCGGGTGAGCGACTGCGAGCGATGCTGGCTGAGATCCATGTTGCGCTCCATGCCGACGAGGAGCGCACCGTCCGAGGCCGGCGCGCCGTCCCAGGCGCTCGTTCCGGCGCTCGCCACCTCCACGTCGTGCAGCCCGCGCTCGATGGCGAACTTCCGCGCGATCGCCTCGGAGAGGGGGCTGCGGCACGTGTTCCCGGTGCAGACGAACAGGATCTTCATGCGCTCACGCATCTCCAATCAGGGCGGGCACGCTCTCGCGCAGCACCGCCGCCGGAATCGCCCCCGGCCGGATCACGCGTGGCCGGCGCCCCGTGCAGTCCACCACCGTCGACGGTGCCGAAGGCACGAGACGGCCGCCGTCCAGGACCCGGAGTGTACCGCGTGCGATCGCGTCGGGCCACTGTGAGACAATCTCGGCGGCCGTCATGGCTGGGGGAACCCCCGGCCGGTTGGCGCTCGTCGAGGTGATCGCGTCGCCGTGCGCACGGATGAGCCGAGCGATCCCCTGGTGGCTCGTCCATCGTACGGCCACGCCTCCTTCCGGACCGCGCAGCCGTGGCGGGACGCGCCCCTCCCCGCCGCGCAACACCAGCGTCAGCGGTCCCGGCCAGTGCCGCGCGACCCAGTTCGCCGCATAGCTCGGGAGGTGCAGGTCGAGCCGGTCGACCATGGCGCTCCCGGCGATCAGCAGCAGGAACGGCTTGGCGGGCGGGCGGCTCTTCAGGCGCACGAGCGCGTCCACCGACTCGCGGTCGATGCCGCCGCCGAAGCCGTAGACGGTCTCCGTCGGATACGCGAGCACGCGCCGCATCTCGATCTGCGCGAGCGCCGGGCGGAGCGCCGCCGCCACCTCCTGCGGGGACCAGAACGGGAGGGAGAGGTCGTCGTGCCTCATTCCTCGAGCGGGAACATGGCCTCGGCGCGCGCGAAGTCCTGCTCCTCGGTCACCTTCATCGCCCGCTCGCTCCCGCGTACGACGTGCACGGGAATGCCGAGCCGCTCGCACAGCGCGGCGTCGTCGGTGGCGACGAGCTTCTGCGCGCGCGCCTCGCGGTGGGCACGCACGATCGTCTCGCGCGGGAAGCCCTGCGGCGTCTGGGCGCGCCAGAGCCGCTCGCGGTCCACCGTGCGCACGATGCGGCCGCTCTCGTCGACCTCCTTCAGCGTGTCGACGACGGGCAGCGCGGCGACGGCGCACCGCCCCTGGCGCACCTCGGCGACGACCCGATCGATCGTCGCGTCGGTCACGAGGGGACGTGCGGCGTCGTGCACGAGGACGATGCGCGCCTCGTCAGGCAGGTCGTCGAGGCCGTTCGACACCGACTGCGTGCGCGTGCGCCCGCCGACGGAGATCATCAACCGCTCGACGTCGCACTGGAAGATCCACGGCGGCGGGTCGCCGGCGAACTGCATCGGCAGCACGCAGACGACGCTGATCACGTCCGGGCGCGCCATGAACGCCTGGAGGCTGTGGAGCAGCATCGGCTTCCCCGCCACCCAGCGGAGCTGCTTGAGCTGCGTGCCGCCGACGCGGGTGCTGGAGCCGGCGGCGACGATCACGACACCGACGTCGGGGCGGACCGCGTCGGCCGGAGTCGATTCGTTCACGAGAAGAGTCGCTGGAACAGGTCGGCGATGGTGCGCACGCCGATCACCTGGACGTCGCGCGTGGCGCGGCGGGGCACGGCCCGCTCGGCGACGTAGACGCGCCGCATCCCCATGTTCGCCGCCTCGGCGATGCGCCGCTCGATCTGCGACACCGGGCGGACCTCGCCGCCGAGCCCGACCTCGCCGAGAAAGACGCCGTCGTTCGGCAGCGCGCGGTCGTACACGCTCGACGCCAGCGCCGCGGCGACGGCGAGATCCCCCGCCGGCTCCTGCAGCCGCACGCCGCCGACCACGTTGAGAAAGACGTCGAGGGCGGCGAACGACAGGCCGACGCGCTTGTCGAGCACCGCGAGGAGGAGCGCCAGCCGCCGCCCGTCGTAGCCGGTGGCGACGCGCTGCGGCGTGCCGAACCCCGCCTTCGCCGCGAGCGCCTGGATCTCGATGAGCACGGGGCGCGTCCCCTCGAGCAGCGCCGTCACGGCGCTCCCCGAGGCGGGATTGGCGCGGTCGCCGAGGAAGAGCTCCGACGGGTTGGCGACGGGCTCGAGCCCGCGCTCCGTCATGCGGAAGACGCCGATCTCGTCGACGCTGCCGAAGCGGTTCTTCGTGGCGCGCAGGACGCGGTGATCGAGGGTGCTCTCCCCTTCGAAGTAGAGCACCGTGTCCACGATGTGCTCGAGCGTCTTCGGCCCGGCGATGCCGCCGCCCTTGGTGACGTGGCCGACGACGAACACCGTCGTGCCGCTCTCCTTGGCGAAGCGCATGAGCCGCGCGGCACTCTCGCGCACCTGCCCGACGTTCCCCGGCGCCCCCTCGAGATCGGTCGTGAAGACGGTCTGGATCGAGTCGACGATCAGCACCGACGGCCGCGCCGCCGCCGCGGTGGCGAGGATGGTCTCGAGGTTCGTCTCGCTGAGCAGCTCGACGTCGCCCGCGCTCTCGCCCAGCCGGTCGGCGCGGAGCTTCACCTGGAGCGCCGACTCCTCCCCCGACGCGTACAACGTGCGGTGCTCCCCATGCTGCAATCGCGCGGCGACCTGCAGGAGGAGCGTCGACTTCCCGATCCCCGGCTCGCCGCCGACGAGGATCATGGAGCCGGGGACGATCCCGCCGCCGAGGACGAAGTCGAACTCGGCGAGGCCGGTCTTCCAGCGCTTCGCCTCGGATCCCTGGACGTCGCGCAGACGGGGCGTGAGCGCGACGCTCCCCCCCTCGGCGAGGGTGCGCGTTCCTCCCGCGCGGCGCGCGGCGCCGCCAGCCGCGGCGGCCTTCGGCGCGACGATCTCCTCGACGAGGGTGTTCCACTCCCCGCACGCGTCGCACCGGCCGGCCCACTTCGCGTGCTCGGCGCCGCAGTCCGTACAGCGGTAGACGGTGCGGGCCTTCATCGCGGGAGGCGGGAGGCGGGAGGCGGGAGGCGCCGCCAGGGACGAGGGACGAGGGACGAGGGACGGGTGCTCATTCCTCGAATACTACACCACTGCCGTGACTGCAGTTCGTGACTGCAGTTCACTGCCGTTGCGTGTAGTTCTCGAAGCGCGTGTACTGCTTGTGGAAGAAGAGGTTCACGATCCCCGTCGGACCGTTGCGCTGCTTGGCGACGATCACCTCGGCCTTCCCCTCGAGCGAGTTGCCGTCCTTGTCCACCGGGCCGTCGTAGTACTCCTGGCGGTAGAGGAACATGATCAGATCCGCGTCCTGCTCGATGGCGCCGGACTCGCGCAGGTCCGAGAGCTGCGGCCGCTTGTTGTCGCCCGTCCGCTGCTCCGGCGCACGCGAGAGCTGCGACAGCGCGATCACGGGGACGCTCAGCTCCTTCGCCAGCGCCTTGAGCCCGCGCGAGATCTGGCTGACCTCCTGCTGCCGGCTCTCCGAGCTCGCCGGCCCGGACATGAGCTGGAGGTAGTCGACGATGACGAGACCGACGCCGGCTTCGGCCTTCAGCCGCCGCGCCTTCGAGCGCATCTCCAGCAGGGTGATGCCCGGCGTGTCGTCGATCCATAGCGGCGCGGAGCTGAGGATTCCCGCGGCCCGGGCGAGCCGCGGGAAGTCGTCGTCGCGCAGCATGCCCTTCCGCAGCCGCTGCGCGTCGATGCGCGCCTCCGCGGTGAGCATGCGCTGCACGAGCGACTCCTTACTCATCTCCAGCGAGAAGAACGCAACCGGAATGTTGTGCTCGATGGCGGCGTGTTGCGCGAGGTTCAGGGTGAACGCCGTCTTTCCCATCGATGGACGCGCGGCGACGATCACGAGGTCGGCGGGCTGGAAGCCCGAGGTCATCTCGTCCAGGTCGTTGAAGCCGCTCGCCACGCCGGTGATCGTGTTCCCGCCGCGCTGGAGGGCCTCGATGCGCTCCATCGTCGGCCAGAGCAGCTCCTTGATGCGCGTGAAGCCGT
>CAMLIT010000080.1 GCA_946480295.1 uncultured Gemmatimonadota bacterium | reverse complement strand
GGTCGAGGGTCGACGGTCGAGGGTCGAGAAACGCAGTGGATCAGGAGCTAGGAACTGGTCACGGCGTTTCCAGTTCCTATTTCCTAATCCACTAGCTCACTACCTCGACCCTCGACCCCAGACCCTCGCCCCTCGAGTCAGTGGTTCGGATTCGGGTTCTGCTCGTTCCCGCCGACGCGGGGCTCGCCGCCGAGGGAGTTGTTGCCACCACGCACGCCCTGGGAGTTCAGGTTGTTGGCGTGGCCCGCGGCGTGGCCGGGGACCTCCACCTCGCGATCGGCGATGCTGCGGGAGTTCTGTATCGCCCCCTCCGCGGAGGCGCCGGCGCCGGTGTTCTGGCCCGTGGCCCGGGTGCGCGCGTGCCCGCGGGCCTCGCCGCCGCGCCGGCCGATCGCCGCCATGTGCTCGCGGTTCCGGCTCACCGCCATGCCGCCCTTGCGCCCGGCCTCGCGCGCCTCGCCGGAATCGAATTCGTGCGCCGTGCCTTTCGCGTGGGCGGCCTTGCCACCCTTGCTCGCGATCTCGCGCTGCTTCGACCGATCCATCGAGGCGAAGCCGCGTGCACTCCGCTGGCGCGTGCCGCTCGCGCGGTTCGACTCGTTGCTCACCTCGCGCTCCCGTTCCCGGTCGCCGCCGAAGCTGCGGTCGTCGTTGCCTGGCTTGTTGGGCATTCCCCTGCTCCTCCTAAGAATTTTTTGGGTCGGTTTCCGATCTGGCGGATCAGCCCCGCACGCGGTCTTCGGGTCCGACGCCGTAGCTCTCAGGCCCCCCCGGGCCAAATGCCACCATGTCGAGTGCAAACTGCGGACCCGGGTGTACCGGGCATCGCGGCTTGCCGCCGCCGCAACCGCGAGTCACGCCCGCCGCTGCGACCCTCATCCCTGGTGGCCACGCCGCCGCCTCGCGTCGTGTGCTGCCTGCGATGCGAACGGCGTCCGACGGGGAGCACCGAACGCCCCACCCTCTGCGCGCCGAGGTCCGCCGCCAGTGAGGCGCCGCACGATGCGCCATCTATCATCCGGGCCCGCTGACGTGGACGTCGGGGAGTTGCCGCAAGAGTGGCGCCATCGCACGATGCGAGGCGCGTCCCTTCCAGCATCTACTTACCTCGCGTCCGCGCAACGTACTTACGTCACGACCTCGCGCCGGCACCACGGGCTCGCGTGGCGCGGCCACCCTCCCCGGCGCACCTATATTTCCCCGCCATGTCGCTCACCCTGCGCTTCCTCGGCACCGCCGCCTCACGACCCACGGTCGAACGCAACGTCACGTCGCTCGCGATCATCCGCGAAGGCGAGACGCTGCTCGTCGATTGCGGCGAGGGCACGCAGCGACAGATGATGCGCTACGGCATCTCGTTCAGCCTCGACGACATCTTCTTCACGCACTTCCATACGGACCACGTGATCGGCGTCATCGGGTTGATGCGCACCCTCGCGCTGCAGGGGCGCACGGAGCCGCTGCGGCTCTGGGGCCCGCGAGGCGCCCGGCGGATCCTCAAGCGCGCCGAGGAATTCGGGTTCGACCGACTGAGCTTCCCGGTGCAGATCACCGAGCTCGAAGCGGGCGTCCGGGTCGAGCGCTCGGGGTACGCCATCGTCCCCTTCGCCGTGGATCACGGGGGCTCGGCCTCGCTCGGCTACCTGCTCGAGGAGGCGATCCGCAAGGGACGGTTCCACCCGGAACGTGCGCGCGAGCTGGGCATTCCGGAAGGCCCCCTCTGGGGGCAGATCCACCGCGGGCTGCCGGTCACCCTCGACGACGGGCGAACGATCGAGCCGTCGGAGCTCGTCGGGCCGGCGCGGCCGGGGCGCAAGGTCGTCATCACCGGCGACACTCGCCGGTGCGCGGCGACGGTGCAGGCGGCGTGCGGCGCGGACCTCCTGGTCCACGAGGCGACGTTCGGGAACGAGGAGGCGGCGCGCGCGGCGGAGACGGGACACTCGACGGCGGCGGAGGCGGCGCGCGTCGCGCTCGACGCGGGCGTGCGCCGGCTCGCGCTCACGCACGTCTCCGCGCGCTACTCGCAGAACGCCGCGGAGCTGGAGCGCGAAGCGCGCCAGGTCTTCGCGAACACGGTGATGGCGCGCGACGGGATGGAGCTCGAGGTCCCCTTCCCCGACGCCGGGACGGAATGAGCGCGCGCGCGGCGGCGCGCGTCATCCCGTATCCCGGATCCGTTATCCGTTCGAGCCCTGCGCGGGAAGGAGCGGATCGGGACGGGAGATGCGCATCGAGCGGCGGAAGAGGCGATCGAGGGTCGCCTCGTCGAGCAGCTCGAGCACCTTCTGCTTCGAGAGCCGCGCGGTGACGCTGCGCGCCTCGGGGCCGCGGCTGATGTACCAGTTGTAGCGGTCCTGGCGCGTGCTCTGTCCGTCGGGGTGACGGAAGATCACCATGGCGTTGCTCGCCCCCGGCAGGTCGACATCCACGATCCACTGCACCCCGTCGGGCGATCGATAGGTCTTCGTCTTCATCGTGTGGTGCGTAGGGTGGTGGGCCGGCCGCGCGTCAGCCGACGAGCGACGGCGACAGCGGCTGGCGACCGGCGTAGCCGGCGTCCACCTCGTGCCAGAACTGTACTTCGGGTTCGCCGAGCCGCCAGCAGAGCAGGACGCGGCGGCCATTGATCTCGCTCGCGAAGTCCACGAGGCCGAGCCGGCGGTCCTTCAGCTCGATGCCCAGCTCCTCCAGCTCGTGCTGGAAGCCGTCGATCTCGCGCGCAAGCGCCTGGGCCTCGCGCTCGAGCTGTTCGGCGCGGTCGCGCGGCTCGTCGGCCTTCGTGCTGGAGGCGATGAGATCGAGCTCGAGGATCTTCTCGCGCCAGACGCGATGCTGGCGGACGATGTCCTCGACGATCTTCCGCACCAACGGAAGTGTCCGGTTCGCCTGTTCGACCGTGAACAGCGTCATGACTGCAACCTAGCGCGAGTGAGCGGGGTTAGTGAAGCGACTCATGCGTGTGACGCCGCGGGGGTCCCGGACGCAACAGCCGCCGCGCCGCTCACTGGCCGCGGAGCTGCTCCTCCTGTTGACGCTCCTCGAGCCGCCGCTGGCGGCGCTGCAGCGCGGCCTCGTAGCGGCGTACCTCGTCCGGCGTCTCGGGGCGAAGCTCCGGGACCTCGATGGGGCGGCCGTTCCGATCCACCGCGACGAAGGTCAGGTAACAGGAATTCGTGTGCCGCCGGTTCCCGCTGAGCAGCTCTTCCGCCTCGATCCGCACCCCGACCTCCATCGAGGTGCGCCCGGCGTAGTTCACGCTCGCCTTCATGAGCACGAGGTCGCCGACGTGAATCGGCTCGCGGAAGTCGACGCGGTCGATGGAGACGGTGACGACGTTCATGCGCGAGTGCCGGAAGGCGGCGATGGCGGCGCACTTGTCCATCATCGAGAGGATGACGCCGCCGAAGACGTGCCCGAGGTTGTTGGCGTCCTGCGGCATCATCAGCTCGGAGGTCTCGTGCTGCGATTCCCTGACGGTCTTGACGGGCCGGGTCATTGGGTGGGGAGGAGCGCGGGCGGCGAGGAGGAGGGCGAGGGACGGGCGAGCGACACCCGGCGAACGATGACGGGGGCCGGCACGGCATGGCGCGCGACGGCGCGGGCGTCGTCGTCGTAGAGCGACGCCTCCTCGAAGGCGCCGTCGAGGGCGCGACGCTGCGCCGCGGTGACCGGCGGGCTGTCGAGCCAGAAGATGCGTCGCGCCGGCGAGGAGATGGTGCCGATGGACCACTCGCGCCGCGTCGAGTCGACGATCACGAGCTGCGACAGCGAGTCGGTGCTGTCGCCGCGGGCGACGACGTCGTAGCCGTGGCCGTGCCAGCGCGCGACGACGCCGTCGTCCTCCGCGGGGAGGGTGGAGCGGACGTCCTTCCACCAGCGCACGCCCGACGCGCGGATGGGCGGCAGGGGGAGCGGGACGACGTCCGGGGTGACGGTGCGCGCCGGGGCGACGAAGGCGACGGCGGGCTCGCCGCCGACGGCGGTGAGGGCGAAGCTCGTCTCGTCGAAGCGGAAGTGACGGAGGGCGCGCGCGGCGCGGCGCGCGCGCGTGCCGCTGGCGAGGCGGACGGAGTCGGCGATGGAGCCGTACGCGCTGCGCCCCTCGGCGACGATGCGGCGCGCCGTCGCCTGGCCGAACAGCTGGCGCAGCCCGACGGGTCGCGCCGCCCGGAGGTCGACGACACCCTGCCGCGTACTGTGCCAGGAGTCACCGCTCGGGAGCTGCACGTCGGCCAGATACTGGAAGGAGAGGTACGGCCCGTGCACGTCGAGGATGTCGATCTCGGCGGTCGCCACGGTCCCCGGATCCTCGGCGCCATCCTCGTCCGGCGCGAGGGGGCGGGCATCGGGATTGTCCCTCGCGTACTCGCGCGCGATGCGCGGCACGGTCGTGTCCTCGAAGACGAGAACCGAGTCGCCGCTCTCGAGATCGCGCCGGTAGAGCCGCTGCCCGACGAGGAGCGCGTCCTCGAAGGAGCGGTCGTCGTCCATCGCGTAGACCTCGTAGAAGCGGCCATCGTAGCGGGCGAGCTGGATCGGCAGCCCGCGCGCCCGCACGCCCGCCGGGCCGCTGGTCACCCAGAAGGTGGAGTCGTCGGTCGCGACGAGAAACTCG
Organism: uncultured Gemmatimonadota bacterium; assembly: GCA_946480295.1. The sequence goes on along the minus strand of CAMLIT010000080.1, from coordinate 16,254 downwards.
CCGCGCGGTGGCTCGGCCGCGCGGCGCGCCGGCCGGCACGCGGTCAGCGCGGCGACGACGGCCGCGAGGACGGGAACGATTGACGCACGCATCAGCCACAATATAGCCCGGGTCGCGGTGTCCCTTCATTACCTTCCGCCCATGCGCATCATCCCGCCCTCCGCCCTGACGCGCCCCTTGGTCGCGCTGAGCCTCGCCTTCGTCGTCGCCGGGTGCACGCTCGGCGCGGAGCACGCGCAGCAGACGCCGTCGGGCGCCGCTCCCGTCGCCACCGCGCGTCCGACCACCAGCGCCACGCCGGCGACGGGGGAGGTGGAGGGACCGGTGCCGCCCGCGATCGCCGAGATGCGGGACCCGAGCCGAACGCCGGTGGTGCGCGCGCTGTACGTGAACCGCTTCGCCGCGCAGAGCCACAAGCGGATGCACTGGCTGCTGGCCGTCGCCGACTCGACGGAGATCAATGGGCTCGTGATCGACATGAAGGACGAGTTCGGGCTGAACTACCGCTCGGCGAACCCGGACTTCCGCCGCAACGCGGGGAGCGGGAACGGCTACGTGCGCGACGTGCCGGCGCTGCTCGACAGCGTGCACGCGCACGGCGTGTTCGCGATCGCGCGGATCGTGGTGTTCAAGGATCCGGTGACGGCGGCGGCCAATCCCGCGTGGACGATCCGGCGCCCGGACGGGTCGGAGTGGCGGGACAAGAAGGGGATCACGTGGGTGGACCCGTACAACCACGCGGTGTGGGAGTACGACATCGGCGTCGCCGAGGAGCTGGTGAAGCTCGGGTTCGACGAGATCCAGTTCGATTACATCCGCTTCCCCGAGCCGTACCGGAGCCTGCCGCCGCAGGTCTTCCCGGCGGCGAAGGGGGGCGTGTCGAAGGCGCAGGACCTGGCCGACTTCCTGAAGGAGGCGCGCGAGCGGCTGCACCGGCTCGGCGTGCGGGAGACGGCGGACATCTTCGGGCTCGTCACGACGGTGCGCGGCCCGCTGGAGGTGGGGCAGGACTGGGAGAGGATCTCGCCGAACGTGGACGTGGTGCTGCCGATGGTGTACCCGTCGCACTACCCGCGCGGCTCGTTCGGCATCCCGGTGCCGAACGCGGATCCCTACCGGGTGATGCGGATCGCGCTGGACACGGCGCGCGTGCGCGACGCGAAGCTGGGGATCACGGCGCCGAACCACGTGCGCCCCTGGCTGCAGGCCTTCACGTTAGGCAAGCCGGATTACGGCGCGCCGCAGCTCGAGGCGGAGAAGAAGGCGGCGTACGACGCGGGGGACGCGGGGTGGGTGATGTGGAACCCCGGGTCGAAGTACGAGGCGTTCGTGGCGGGGTTGGCGCGGGGGGAGGCGGGGACCGGGACGGGATCCGCGCAGCAGTCAGCCGGGGACAGCGCCAGGCGGCAATAGCGTAATTGGTCGTTGGTTCTTCGTTCTTGGCGAGCCGCTCGGGAGGCAGAGCGTGACGTCCCGAACGGCTCGCCAATGACCAACGACCAATGACCAACGACTGACTACGGCTGCACTCAGCTCTTCGCCAGCTCCTCCACCCCCGCGACCAGCCGCTCCACCTCCGCCTCGCTCGTATAGCACGCGCACCCCGCGCGCACGAGGCCGTCGGGGATGAGGCCGAGGCGCTCGATGACGGTCTGGGCGTAGAAGTCGCCGTTGGAGAGGAAGAGCCCGCGCTTCGTCAGCTCGCGGGCGACGTCGTCGGTCGAGTGGCCGCGGACGGTGAAGCCGATGGTGGGAGTGCGGGGCGTGCCTGGCGGCGGACCGTAGAGGCGGACGCCGCGGATGGCGCCGAGGCCGTCCCAGAGGCGCGCGACGAGGGCATCGCCGCGCGCGGCGAGGGCAGCGTAGCCCTGCTCGAGCGCGGCGCGTCTCGGTGCGTCCTCCGGGAGGCCCGCGAGCGAGGCGAGGAAGTCCACGGCCGCCATCGCGCCGACCATCGCCTCGTGGCTCTGCGTGCCGGTCTCCATCCGCTCCGGCGCCTCGTTTGGCGCGGGGGCGAGCTTCGGGATGTCGATCCCCTGCAGCACGTCGCGCCTGCCGAACAGGACCCCGATGTGCGGGCCGTAGAACTTGTAGGCCGAGCAGGCGAGGAGGTCGCAGTCGAGCACGCGGACGTCGACGAGGGCGTGGGGCGCGTAGTGCACGGCGTCGACGAAGACGAGGGCGCCCACGGCGTGGGCGAGCGCCGCCGCCGCGCGGACGTCGGTGATCGTGCCGAGCGCGTTCGACGCGGCGCCGATGGCGAGGAGGCGCGTCTTCGGCCCGAGCTTCGCTTCGAGGTCGCGCCAGTCGAGCCGGCCCGCTTCGGGATCGAGCCGCACCGAGCGCACGACGATCCCGCGCTCCTGCTCGAGGGCGCGCCACGGGGCGACGTTCGCGTGATGGTCGAGCTCCGTGACGAGGACCTCGTCGCCCGGCTGCCACCGGCGGGCGAGCCCGCGCGCGAGGTGGAAGGTGAGCGTCGTCATGTTCTGCCCGAACGCGATCTCGTCAGGCGACGCGTTGAGGAAGTCGGCGAGCGCCGCCCGCGCGCGGAGGAGGAGGTAGTCGGTTTCCTCGCTCGTCGGGTAGAGCCAGTGCGTGTTGGCGTTGTGGTGGTAGAGGTAGTCCGCGATCGCCTCCACCACGGGCCGCGGGACCTGCGTCCCGCCCGGGCCGTCGAAGTAGGCGACGGGCTGTCCGGCGTGCACGCGCTCGAGCGCGGGGAAGTGGGCCCGGATGCGCTCCACGGCGACGGCGCCGGAACGCGCGCTCCCCGACTGCTGCATCGTCTGCGTCATTCGATGGATACTCCGGCCCACTGCTCGAGGAGCTTCACCGCCTCGACGTGGTCCACGTCGTCGCCGAGCTCGCGGTGCGCCAGGGCGAAGAGGTCGGCGCAGAGCTGGAGCACGGGGGTGGGGACGCGCTGCTCGCGCGCGACGCCGGCGGCGATGCCGATGTCCTTGTCGAGCAGGGCGAGCTTGAAGGTGCGCGGGAACGCGCGGCTGAGGACGCGCTCGGGGAAGAGGTTCATCGACGTGTTCGAACGGCCGCTCGACGCGTTGATGACGTCGAGCGCGACGTCGGGGCGCACGCCGGCCTTCACGAGCGCGAGCAGCCCCTCGCCGGTGGACCAGACGTGGATCGCGAGGAGCGCGTTGTTCACCGACTTGAGCGCGTCGCCGGCGCCGACGGGACCGCAGTGCACGATCTTCTTCCCGAAGGTCTGGAGGACCGGGCGCACGCGATCGAGCGTCGCCGCGTCGCCGCCGACCATCACCGTAAGCTCCCCTCGCTCGGCGCCGGTGGTGCCGCCGCTCACGGGCGCGTCGAGGAAGGCGACGCCGTGCTCGGCGAGCCGCGCGGCGATCTGCCGGGAGCCCGACGGCTGTCCCGACGAACAGTCGACGACCGCCGCCCCACGTTTGAAGCCGGCGAGGAGCCCGTTGGGCCCGTCGAGGAGCGACGCGACCTCGGGCGAGTTCGGCAGGCAGGTGATGACGACGTCGGCGTCGCGCGCGGCGTCGGCCGGAGTGGATGCCTGACGAGCCTTGCTGGTGGCGGCGAACTCGCGCGCGCGCTCGGCGGTCCGATTCCAGACGGCGAGGGGCAGGCCGGCGTCGGCGATGCGCTTCGCCATGGGACGTCCGATGGCGCCGAGGCCGAGGAAGGCGACGTTCATCGAGGGACGAGGGACGAGGGAAGAGGGACGAGTAGAAGCTGGAAAGCTCGCGGGCCCTGGAGGCGGCGTCAACGCGCGTGCGGGGACGCGGACACGGCGATAGCTTTCGCCGCATGATCACTCGCGTCCGCATCGAGGGGATGAGCTGCAACCGGTGCGTGCAGGCGGTCTTCACCGCGCTCACGCCCGTCGAGGGGATTCTGCGCGCCAACGTCGGCGTCGGCTGGGCCGTGATCGAGCACGACGGCCGGGCGACCGTCGAGCGCATCAGGGACGCGGTGGCGGTGGCGGGGTACGCGGTGCGGGCGGAGGGCGAGGAGCGGCGGCGGTTGCCGGTGGTGTGAGGGGCGCGGGGTCAGCGCGGTGTGCGGGCTCGGGGTGAGCCGCTCGCGCCGTGCGTCGGGCATCGTGGCCGGGCGGGCATCACACGCTGGGAACACGGATTGGACGGATGCAGAGCGGATCGGCGCGGATCCCTCCGGGGGGCGCTAGAGGCCCTTGCGCCAAGCGGCCAGTCCGGGATCCGACCTCCCCGTCGCTGCCCTATTCGCACGATGTCCGATCGATTCGCGTCGGCTCTCTGGAAGCCGGCTGGGTAGAGTGGCCGACGGCAGCACGACGAAGCCGGTCGCGCCGTGCGTCGGGCTCCGTGGTCGGGGCGGCATCACACGACGTGAAGACGCGGATGACCACGAATGAACTGCCGAATCGTGCGAATCGCTCCGCCAGGCGCTATGGCGCCTCTCGCCCAGCCCCGAACCAGGGTCCGGAAACCCGCTCGCGCCCCCCATTCGCACGATGTCCGATCAATTCGCGTCGACTCGTTCAGGCTGGCCAGGTAGAGTGGCCAGCGACGGCGCGCCGAGGCCAGACGCGCCATCCGTGACCTCCGCGGCATCCGTGTCCAATCGGCGTTGATGCCGTGATGGTCGCGGACCCGGCGCACGGCGGCAGATGCCAGTCTCGTCGCGCTTCCGTCCCTCGTCCCTCGTCCCCAACGCCTCCCGCCTCCCGCCTCCCGCCTCCCGCTAGAAGCTCACCCAGTACGAGCCCTTCACCAGGAACACGTTCCCCGGGTGCTGCCCGAAGAGGGAGCGGTAGTCGTCGGCGCCGTTGAAGGGAGCGAGGTCGGTGCCGGAGAGGCTCTCGGTGCGGTCCTGTGCCCACACGAGGTAGAGCACCGATCCCGGGCGGTACTCCCAGCGCAGCACGGTGTTCGACCGGAACTGCTTGAAGTTGAAGCCGCCCGGATCGCCGCCGGCGTACGGGCGGAAGCGCGCCGCGTACTGCGCCGCGCCCGGATCGGCGAGCTCGCGCCAGTCGCTGAAGTGGCCGGCGGTGACGAAGGGTTCCGCGTAGACCTGGAGCGACAGCGTCGGCGTCGCCGTGAAGTTGAGCCGCGTCGTGAGGGCGAGCGTCTTCTGGTCGAGATGCGCGATGGTGTAGTGCGTCGTGTCGCTCCCGATCGCGCCGAAGTTGCCGTTAGGCTGCCCGTCGGCGATGTCGTGGTGGGCGCTCAGTCCGAGGGTGGTGCTGAAGCGGCTCGCGATGCGGAAGCGGACGCTCGGATCGAAGTACACGGCGCTCGAGCGCCCGTCGTCACCGCGCTCCCAGAGGCCCATGATCTCCGGCACCATGCTGCGCCGATCGTCGCCATCCACGCCGAACCAGCCGGACAGCATCGGCGACTGTCGCAGCGCGGGGCCGCCGCGCGTGCAGATGGTGCAGAACGACGACGCGATCTGATCGACGTTCTGCCCCCAGTGCAGCGACCACATGTTCTTCAGCGTCATGTGGAAGTTGACGTTGCCGCCGACGTCGGTACGCAGGCCGTCGGCCGTCCAGTTCGCCCACTGGTTCACGTTCGCGCGCCAGTTGCGGTAGATGCCGCGCGGCGTGTTCCCCTGAAGCTGGAACCAGAAGAACTCGTTCTGCGAGTTCCCGCGGCCGAGGAAGCCGACGTCGTTGATCTCGAAGCCGGGCGAGATCCACTGATAGCCGAGGGTGAGGCGCGTGACGTCGCCGCCGCGCTTGTTCAACATGATCTGCGCGGAGCTCCCTCCGAGCGAGGTGCGGAGCGAGTCGAAGCGGTACCGGCCCCCGGGACGCTGGTAGTCGTGCACCATGCTGGTCTGCGTGGCGGCGATCGCCGCCGCCGAGCCCTGGACCAGCGTCTGCGCGTAGTAGCCGTCCAGCTCGAAGTTGCGGTCGAGGAACTGGTGCCGGAACTGCGCGCCGCCGGCGTACGCGGCGCGGCGCAGGTACGGCGCGCTCCAGGAGTCGAGCTGCCGGTTCACGGCGGTGGCCATGGCGCTGATGCCGTCCGCGCCGCCGTTGAACTCGCGCCCGGTGGTGGCGACGACGTAGTTCGTGCGCGGCTCGATGGTCTGCCCGCCGGGCGCGGTCTCGTGCCCCGTGCTGGCCTCGAGGAGGCCGAGCGAGACGCCGTTCGACAGCTTCCCGGTCAGCTTGGCGGCGCCGAGGATGGGCGTCGTCGTCGGATTCGACGCGTCGCTGTACGTGTCGCTCAGCTGGGGCGGCCGGCCGATGCGGCGCGAGTAGAAGAGCCCGGAGCAGACGCCGTCGTTGCAGTTGATGTCGAAGTTGAAGAGCCCCTGCCCTTCCAGGAAGAAGGGGCGCTTCTCCGGGAAGAAGGTCTCGACGCCGCTGAGGTTGAGCACCGAGGGATCGGCCTCCACCTGGCCGAAGTCGGGGTTCACCGTCGCGTCGAGGGTGAGGTTCGACGTGAGGCCGTACTTCATGTCGGCGCCGACGGTGGCGGTCGTCTTCTGCGCGTAGCCGGAGCCGACGGGCGCGTTGGAGCTCCTGGCGACGGTGTAGGGCGCGACCTCGAGCTGGCGCGGCGACGAGATGCCGTCGATGCCCTCGAGATCGCCGAACTGCGACACGAGGCCGCCGCGCGATTTCCGGACGAGGGGCCAGCTGTCCGTCTCGTTGAAGCGCGCGATCTTGCGCGCGATGCCGAATCCGAAGGTGTGGTGCGCGCCGCGCGGGTAGCGGATCTGGCTCAGGGGGATGCGGAACTCCGCCGTCCAGCCGAGCGAGTCGATGCGCGTGGCGACGTCCCAGACGCCGTCCCACGACGCGTCCTCGTTGCCATCGGCGTAGACGTTCTCGTCGGTCTTCACGCCGGCCGCGTTGACGAAGAAGCCGAAGGCGGTGCGCCGGTCATGGTAGCCGTCGATGAAGACGAGCAGCATGTCCGAGTCGTCGTTCGAGTCGCGGCGCCCGAGGCGCGCGACGATGCTGTCCGGGTGCGGATCGAAGGCGCGCACGAAGACGTACACGTCGTGCTCGTCGTACGCGACGCGCGCTTCGGTCCTGAAGTGCGGGTCGCCGTCCTCGACCGGATCGAACTGCCGGAAGCCGTCGATCCGCTGCGCGGTCGCCCAGACAGGATCGTCCGCGCTGCCGTCGAGCACCGGCGGCTGGGGCGCGCGGATCGCCCGCGCCACCGTGCCCCGCGCCACGCCCGCGGCAGGCAGCGGATCGGAGGACGAGTGTGAGCCGTCGGGCGCGACGCTGCTCGCCATCCGCTGGGCGGAGGCGAGCGCGGGAGCGGACAACAGGGTGACGACGAGCACGGCGGCGCGGGAGCGGCGCATGAAGACGATCCGTAGAGGCCTGGTGGAGAGGGTCTGCGTGACCCGAACGCCGCGCCCCGGTCCTTCGGCGCGCGTCCGCTCACTTGGACACGGCAACCTACGGCAGGGTTGGAAAAGCAGTTTCAGGGGCAGTGGACTAGTGGGTCAGGAGATGGTGGTAGAGGAACGGCGCGGGGGGAGAGCCATGGCTCTCCCCCCGCGCCTTCCGCACACTCAGCCACTATTTCCTGGTCCACTAGTTACTGCTTCTTCTCGACGCTCGACCTTCGACCCTCGACCCTCGACCCTCGACTCACGGCGCCGCCGCCATCTGCTCGATCGGCCGCGTGACCGGCTCCGTCTCACCGTGCGCCGGCGTCTCGCCGATCGGCCAGGGGACGATCCCCTCCTCCATCCACTCGAACTCGCCCCGCCCGATCTGCTGCGCCAGCTTGTAGATGGCGTTGTCGTTGCGGCCGTAGAAGCGACGGAACAGCGTGTCGACGCGCACGCGCGCCTCGCGGCAGAAGACGTCCGCCAGCGCGACGGCGTTCGCGTGCCCCTCCTTCGCCAGTCGCTGCGCGTGGGCGCACGTCGCGGCGATCGCGAACAGCTCGGCGCCGATGTCGACCGCGCGGAAGAGCACCGCCTGCTTCCGCTCCAGCTTCGGACCGTAGCGCACCATCGCGTGGAAGAGCGTCCGGCCGAGCTTGCGCGAGCGCTTCTCGGCCCAGCGCAGGTGCCTCGCCAGCGGGCCGAACTCGCCGAAGCGGTGCGCCGACGGCAGCCAGCGCGCCGGATACCAGGTAAGGTAGAACGGCGTCGCCTTCGTCATCGCCGCGAGCCGCTCCTTCATCGTCGACTCCGGGTTCACGATGTTGAAGGCGAGCTTGAAGTGGTGGTCCACCGCCTCGCGCGCGATGAACAGCCGCATGATCTCCGACGAGCCCTCGAAGATGAGGTTGATGCGCGAATCGCGCATCGCGCGCTCGACGGGGATCGGCCGCTCGCCGCGCTCGCGCAGCGAGTCCGCCGTCTCGTAGCCGCGCCCGCCGCGCACCTGGAGCGCGTCGTCGACGATGTGCCAGCCGTGCTCCGTGTTGTACATCTTCGCGATCGCCGCCTCGAGTCGGATGTCGTAGCCGCCGTGCTCGGCCAGCCCGACGGTCAGCGCCGAGATCGCGTCCATGGCGAAGGTGTTCGCGGCCATCATCCCGATCTTCTGGGCGACCGCCTCGTGCTTCGCGATCGGCGCGCCCCACTGCACGCGCTCGTTCCCCCACCACCGCGACACCTGGAGCATCGACTTGCCGATGCCGACGCAGCTCGCCGGCAGCGTCAGGCGGCCGGTGTTGAGCGTGATGAGCGCGAGCTTGAGCCCCTTCCCCTCCCCCCACAGGATGTTCTCCCGCGGGACCTTCACGTCGGTGAAGCGGAGGAAGGCGTTCTGGATCGCCTTCAGCCCCATGAATCGGCAGCGGTGCACCACCTCGACGCCCGGCCAGCTCTTCTCGACGATGAACGCGGTGATCTGCTTGCGCGTCTTGCCGTTCACCACCCTGTCGGGAGTGCGCGCCATGACGACGAACAGCTCCGCGATGGTGCCGTTGGTGCACCAGAGCTTCTCGCCGTTGAGGACGAAGTGGCTCCCGTCCTCGCTCGGCGTCGCCGTGGCGTGCATGTTCGCCGGGTCGGAGCCGACGTCCACCTCGGTGAGCGCGAAGGCGGAGATGGCGCCCTTCGCCAGGCGCGGGAAGTACTTCCGCTTCTGCTCCTCGTTCCCGAAGAGCTTGAGCGGCTGCGGCAGGCCAATGGACTGGTGCGCGGACAGCAGCGCGGTGAGCGAGCCGTCCTTCGACGTCACCATGGACATCGCCTTCACGTACGTGGAGTACGAGAATCCGAGCCCGCCGTACTCGCGCGGGATCTTGATGCCGAACGCGCCCATCTCGCGCAGCTCGGCGATGTACTCGGGCGGGATCTCGCCCGTGCGGTCGATGAGGTCGGAATCGACGCGCCCGAGGAAGTCCTGGAGCCGCGCGAGGAAGGGACCGGCGCGCTCCGCCTCCGCTGGATCCGGTGCGGGCGCGGGATGGATCAGGTCGAGCGGGAACCGGCCGAGGAACAGCTCGCGGACGAAGCTGGGGCCGGACCACTCACTCTCGCGCGCCGCTTCCGCGACATCGCGCGCTTCCTTCTCGGTCGCGAGGGCCGCTGACTGCTGTGCCATGTCTCTCCGGGTGCTGAAGAACGAACGCCGGCAACGACGGGCAGCCGACCGCAGCGGAGCGGCCGGTGTGCCTGGACGGGGTTGCTTATAGCGCTAACTGCAGCAGGCGCGCCAGAGGGGCGCTGGAGGCGGGAGGCGTGGGTCATCCCGAGGGAGCGCAGCGACTTCGGTTCGCCGCCGGTGGACCGGTAGCCGCCAGGACGTCATTGGTCATTGGTCATTGGCCAGCCGCTCGGGATGCCACCAGGAGCGTCCCGAGCGGCTCGCCAACGACGAACGACCAAAGACGAATTACGACCAACCAATCACCGCCTTTCAGCCTCCTCCCTCACCGTCCCCATCTCCCGCTTCCCCCGCACCGCCACGATCACCGCCCCCACGACCGCGATGATCGCGAAGGAGAACCACTGGATGGCGTAGCTCAGGTGCGGCCCCTCGTCGAGCGGGGGCGGCTCGAGGCGGCGGGGGCGGACCTGGCCGGCCTGCGTCGGCCCGGCGGCGTCGCTGGCGGCGGGGTCGGTCGCGACGACGAAGACGGGCGACACGGGGTACGGGATGGCGCGCGCGATCTCGGCGCTGTCCACGTGCCGGATGAGCCGCGGGTTGCCGCGCATCAGACGCGGAGCGGGCTCGGATCCCACGATGTCCGCATAGCCGACGAACGACGTGTCGGGCTCGCGCCAGCGCGACTCGTCCACCGTCATGCCGTCGGCCGTGAAGACCCAACCGCGGTTCACGAGCACGGCGGTGTCGTTGCCCGGGCGGCGGATCGGCGTGAGCAGGTTCACCCCCGGCGAGCCGTCGTGGCTCCGCATGGTGTACACGAGCTCGTGGTCGTAGTCGGGCGTGCCGGTGATGCGGACGTGATGGAAGCGCGCCGTGCTGGCGTCGGCGGGGAGCGCGGAGAAGTCGGCGGCGGGGCCGAAGAGGCGCGCGCGCACGAGCGCGTTCTTCTGACGGCGCTCGTCGAGGCGGTGGAGCTGCCAGACGCCGAGGCGGACGAACAGCGCCGCGAAGGCGGCGGCGATGATGGCGAAGAGAATGATTCGACGCGGCATACAGTCGTAAGCTAACCGCGTGGCACGACGCCTCAGAACAGCGTCATCTGCTCGCCGAGCGTCGCGGGATCCACCGGCTTCTGATGAAGGAGGCGCTGGAGCTCGCGCGCGGAGGCGGGGGAGTGCCCGGCGAAGTGGTTGTTGACGTAGCCGTAGACGTGATAGCCTCGCTCGGCGAGCGGCCAGATCACCGCGGCCCAGAGCTCGAGCTCCCGTTCACGATCGACCTGGATGCGCGAGTAGTCCACGATCTCGCGGTCCGGCCCCATCCAGCGGATGTAGACGAAGTCCGCGGTCGGGCGCTCGGCGAGGGAGAGCATCGACTTGCGCGGGATCCACCGCGCGTCGGTGAGGGCGAGCGCGACGTGGTGCTCGGCGAGGAGCGCCAGCACCCCGTCGTGGATCCAGCCGCGCTGGCGGAACTCGATGGCGAAGGCGATGTCGCGCGGCAGCGTCGGCAGGAAGCGCGTGAGCGCGGGCAGCTCGGTGGGGCCGAAGTCGGGGCCGAGCTGGATGAGCACGGGCCCGAGCTTGTCCCCCAGCTCGCGCGCGCGATCGAAGAAGAGCTCCGCCACGTCCTCCACATCGCGCAGCCGGCGCTCGTGCGTGATCTCCTGCGGGAGCTTGAGCGCGAACCGGAAATCGTCCGGCGTCCGCTGCGCCCAGCTCCGCACCGTCGTCGCCGGGGGGATGGCGTAGAAGGTGGAGTCCACCTCGACCGTGCCGAACGCGCGGGCGTAGACGGTGAGGAACTCGGTGGGGCGCGTCCCGATCGGATAGAACGGGCCGACCCACGCGTCGTAGTTCCAGCCCTGGGTGCCGATGCGGATGCGTGCGGGCATGGCCGGAATAGAAGCACGGCGTTCCGGGCGTCAAGTGGCCGCCCGGGCGCGCGCTAGCGGTACGTCTCGAAGAAGCCTGGGCCGGCGCCGTGGATCGGATGTCCGCCGATGCGGCCGCTCAGCACCGCCGTCCCCTTCATCTGGATGAAGTACGGCCGCGGCGCGGCGCGGAGGGGGCTCGCCTCCCCTCGCTCGGCGCCGGGCGTGCGCGTGTCGGACGCCGCCGCATCGTCGATGCGCAGCTCGACGCGCAGGGTATCGTCGCCGCGGGCGTCGAACATCACCGCGCGCGACGGGGTGCGCACGACCGCGCCGCCGACGCGCGTCAGGCGGTCGTCCTCGTAGTGGATCTCGTGCGGCCGGAAGAGGCCGACGAAGCCGAGCGAGTCCACCACGAACAGGAAGAGCGGCTGCGAAGCGGCGGTGCTGTCCGGCGGCTGCACGCGGCCGTACAGGATGCTGTAGCTGCCGGCGCGCGCCGAGCCCCACTCCCACGTCACGCCGCGCCACACGCCCCAGTTGTGGTCGTGGTACGACTGCACGCCGTCGAGCCGCTCGCAGGAGCTGCCGACGCAGATGCTCCCCGTCGCGTCGGCGCGCAGCACCGGGACGACGTAGCCGGAGACGACGTCGCCCGAGGAGAGCGCCGCGCCGGGGAAGTACGCGTATGGCGCGGGGGACACCGTGAGCCGCACGGCGACCGGCGGCCCGCCGTCCGAGGCGGCGGCCCGCGCGTGCACGGCGTAGCGGCCGTCGGGGAGCACGGTCACCGTCGAGCCGCCGATGCGGACGTCGGCATCGTGGGTGGAGAAGCGGATCGCCGGCGGCGGGAAGACGGATGCATAACGACGCGCCGGCCGCCCCTGCTCGTGCAGGGTGACGAGCACCTGGCCGCCCCACTGGCCGCGCCCCACGCGCCCGGCGACGATGAACGAGACGAACGCCCAGCGGCGCCCGTCGGCGGAGAGGACGTTGAAGTAGTGCCACTCCCCCCAGCTCGGGTCGTCGGCCACGGACGCCGGGGGCAGGTGGAAGTGGTCGATCTCGTTGCGCAGCTCGAAGGGCGTGGGCGCGCGCCACTCGCGATCGAGCGCGTCGTCGTCCCAGCGGCCGGCGGCGAGCGGCGCCGCCACGCCGACCGCCCGCATGCGCGAAGGGATCTCGCCGCTCGCCATGACGGGATACTCGTGCCCCGCGGCGTCGCGCAGGTAGAGCAGCTTCTTCTCGATCTGCGGTGCGGCGCCGCTCACCCACGGCGCGAGCCGCGGCGCCGCGAGGAGCTGCCGGTAGATGAATCGCGCGTGGTCGATGGAGAAGAACATCCCCCCGAGGCCGCCCGTCTTCATCACCTCGACGTCGATCCCCTCGGGGAGCACGGTGATCTCGCCGCCGCCGACGAGCTTCTCCTGCCGCGCCTGGGTGAGCAGCGCCTCGCCGACGGAGAGGAGCACGATCATGACCCCGACGCCGAGCCCGTAGCCGAGGAGCAGGAAGAGCGTGCGCCAGGGCTTGAGGGTGAGGTTGCGGAGGGAGATCAGGGAGAGCATCCGGCCACCTCGTCCCGCACCACCGCACCATCGCGCATGTGCACCACCCGCTTCGCGGCGCGGGCGAGGTCCTCGTCGTGGGTCACGACGACGATGGTCGTGCCGTCGCGGTTCAGCCGCTCGAAGAGCGCGATGATCTCGGCGCCGGTGTGCGCGTCCAGCTCGCCCGTCGGCTCGTCGGCGAGGAGGAGCGCCGGGCGGTTCGCCAGGGCGCGCGCGATCGCCACCCGCTGCTGCTCGCCGCCGGAGAGCTGGGTCGGCCGGTGCCGCTCGCGGCCGGAGAGATCCACGTAGGCGAGCAGCTCGCGCGCGCGCCGCACTCGTTCGGCGGGCGGCACCTTCGCTTCCGACATCGGCAGCATCACGTTCTCCAGCGCGCTCAGCACGGGCATGAGATAGAAGCGCTGGAAGACGAAGCCGATGTTGTGCAGGCGGAAGCGCGTCGCCTCCGCGTCCGACATCGACTCGACGCGGCGGCCGCGGATCGCGACCGTCCCCGACGTCGGGCGGTCGATCGCGCCGAGCAGGTTGAGAAGCGTGGACTTGCCGCACCCCGACGGGCCGACGATGGCGAGGTACTCGCCCTCGTGCACGTCCAGCGACACGCCGCGCAGCGCGTGCACACCCTCCTCGCCCATCGCATAGTCGCGCCGCAGGTCGCGCGCGCTGAGAACGGTCGTCGTCGCCACGTCGGCCGTCGCGTTCACGCGACGTTCTCCTCGCGCAGCGTCGTGGCGATCGGCAGCGACGCGCCGCGCCACGACGGGTACACCCCGGCGAGGATCCCGGCGACGGTGGCGAGGCCGAGCGCGGTCCAGGCGTCGCGCGGCTGGAAGAGGAAGAAGTCGATCGCCGCGGGGAGCCCCGGGAAGGAGGCGAGGATCGAGTTGAGGTAGCGCGCGGTGACGAGCCCGAGCCCGAGCCCGCACAGCGCGCCGACGACCATGATCCCGGTACCCTCGAGCACGATCTGGAGCACGACGTGCGAGCGCACGACGCCGATCGCGCGCAGCACCGCGATCTCGCCGACGCGCTCGCTCACCGAGACCGTCACGAGCGTCGTCACGAGGAGGAAGCCGACGACGAGGCTGATCGAGCCGAGAATGAAGGCGAGCTGGCGGAAGTAGCTGAGCCGCTGATCCACCTTCTGCAGCGCCGTCTCGGTGGAGATCGCGCTCACCGTCGGGATCTGGCGCTCGATCCACCGGCGCGTCGCCTCGACGTCCGCGCCGGCCCGCACGCGGACCATGATCGTCGACACGCGGTCGGCGGAGCGCGGCCCCTGCATCGCCTGGAGCGTCGGCAGGTCGAGCGCGACGACGCGCTGCCCCGCCGGCGTGTAGAGGAAGTGCGCCTCGCCGACGATGACGAGGCGTCGGCGGCCGGTGAAGGTGCGGAGCTGCGGGTCGTAGCCCGCGGCCGCCTGGATCGTGTCGCCCGGATGCAGCCGCGTGGCGTCGAGGAAGGTGCGGCTCGCGACCAGCTCGCCGGGCGCGCGGATGCCGCGGCCCGCGCGCAGCTCGTAGTCGCCCTGCCGCGCCGGGATGTTGCCGACGACGAAGGTGCTCACGGTGCGGTCGCCGACGGCGACGTGGAGCTGCCCGCCGAGCACCGGGCTGACGGTGACGACGTCGGGGTTGGTGCGCAGGAGCCGCACGATGCCGGAGGCGTCGCCGATCGTCGCCTCCGTATCGAAGGGAAGCGTCCCCTTCGGCGCGAGCCGGAGCTGGAAGCCGCGCGAGAGCAGGAGCGTGCGGAAGGACTCGCGCATCCCGCTCGCGAGCATGACCATGTCGAGGAGCATCCCCGTGGACACGGCGACGCCGAGCACGGCGAGCAGCGTGCGCGTCCGGTGCCGGACGAGGGTGGCGAGGGCGAGGGTGGCGATCACGCGCGCCGGCTCACCGGCCGAAGAGCGCGAGCGGCGGCACGCGGACGAGCCGCCGCGCCGCGAGGAAGCCCGCCCCGATACCCAGCACCAGCGAGAGCGCGACGGCGAAGGCGACGATGTTCCCCGTCACGATGGAGAAGGCGAGCGGGGTGCGGTACACGCCCTCGTAGTGCCAGTTCACGAGCCACGACGCGATCCACCCGATGGCGACGCCGAGGATGCTGCCGAGCACCGCGATGAGCGCGGCCTCCAGCACGACCGCGCGCACGATCGAGCGCGTCGAGATCCCCATCAGCCGCAGCGCCGCGACGTCGCGCCGGCGCTCGTCGACCTTGAGGAGCATGATGCAGAGGAGGAAGATCGCGCTCGCCACGATCGTGATGACGCCGATGGCGCGATGGAAGCGGCTGACGACGAGGAAGGTCTGCGAGGTCTCGACGGCGATGTCCCGCGACCGGTGCGCCTGGAAGCCGAACGCCGCGTCGTTGATCTCGTGCAGCGCGCTGTCCGTCGCGGCCGGGCCGCGGGTGGCGACGGCGAAGCGGTCGACGCGATCGCCGTAGTCGATCAGCCGCTGGAGCTCGCCGACGTGCATCCGGACGCGATACTCGCCGCGCGCGATCTCCGACGGGTCGGCGGTGCGCCGGACGAGCGCCGCGATGACCACCGTATCGCCCGCGCCGCCCGGCGTCGGCGACAGCACGACGCGGTCGTCGACCTTCAGGTGCGCGTCCGCGGCGAGGCGCTCGTCCAGCGCGATGGTGCGCACGGGCGGGCGCGGCGTCGTCGTGTCGATGGCCTGCAGCAGGGCGAAGACGAGCGGGACGAGCATGGCTGACGAAAGCTAACCGGCGCCGCCCCTCGCCGAGTGTCGCCCCGCGGGCGCGCTCAGGTGCGCGGGTGCGCGACCCAGCGCGCCGTGGCCTTCACCGACTGGCGCGTATCGTGGAAGTCGTATGGCGGCTCCTTGAGCGCCGTCAGGCCGCGCTTGAGGAGCACGACCGCCACGGCGACCTCGATGATCCCGGTGACGATCGCGCCGACCCACATGTGGCCGTTCACGGCGCGGCCGATGAGGGTGGACAGGAAGACGGTGAAGGCGATGAGCGCGACGACGCCGAGCCCGAAGGCCATGGCCAGCCACACGGCGCCGCGGCCGGCGCGTCGGGCGTTGTCCTTCAGCTCCAGCTTCGCGAGCTCCACCTCGTCCTGGACGAGGCGCTTCGAGTCGTCTCCGAGACGGCGGATGAGGTCGGGAATCCCGACTTCCGGATCGATATGCATGCGGTCGGGCACGGGTCCTCCGGGTTGGCGAGGACGACCGGGGCAAGGAGCGGGCCGAAGGAGGGACGAGGGACGAGGGACGAGGGACGAGGGACGAGGGACGAGGGACGAGGGA
>CAMLIT010000079.1 GCA_946480295.1 uncultured Gemmatimonadota bacterium | reverse complement strand
CTCGCGATCTCGATCCACGCGCCGAGCGACGCGCTCCGGCGCGAGCTGATGCCGATCAACATCAAGTATCCGCTCGCCGAGGTGATCGAGGCGGCGAAGGCGTTCGATCGCCGGGTGACCTTCGAGTACGTGATGCTTGGCGGCGTCAACGACGCGGAGGAGCACGCGATCCGGCTGGCCGAGCTGGCGAAGGAGTGCCGGGCGTTCGTGAACCTCATCCCGCTCCATCCCGGCGGAGCGCGCGGCTTCACCCCCACCCCGGCGGAGCGGATCACGACCTTCGCCCGCCAGCTGCGGCGCCACGGCGTCGAGGTGGCGATCCGGAAGAGCCGCGGCGTGGACATCGCCGCCGCGTGCGGACAGCTACGGGTGGAACGGCTGGGGCGGCGGCCGCCACGCGCGGCCGAGCAGCACGGTGACGTCCAGATAGCGTGAGCTGTCCGGCCGCTCGATGACGCGCACGCCGCCGAGGGCGGCGGCGACGCGACCGGCCCACTCGGGGTGGTGCGAGCGATCGAGGACGACCGTGCTGTCGGCGCCCGCCTGCGCGTTCCCCATCCCCACGACGTCGAACCCCTCGTCGCGCAGGTAGAAGGTGATCCGGCGCGCGAGCCCCCGCTCCGGCGTCGCGTTGAGCACCTCGACCTTGATGCGCGGTCCCGCGGCGGCGGCGCCCGCGTCGCCCGCGGCGCCGGGCATCGGGGGGCGCAGCGAGCGCGGGTGCCGCGAGCGATAGAGCATCGCCGCCGTCGCGGTGACGATCCCGACGAGGACGAGCCCCACGACGACGAGCAGCGCGCGCCTCATCGCACCGCGTTCCACAGCTCGATCGTCTGCGGGAAGAGCGAGTAGCCCTCCTGGAGCGTCCACTCGAGGCGCATCCGCACCACCTCCCGGAACACCCCGGCGAAGTCGTGCTGCACCTGCCGCGCGAGGAAGGCGCGGTCGCGCCGCCGGAACGACCGGCCCGGCTCGAGGAAGTCGGCCATGTACAGCGCCTGCCCGGTCCGGCCCCACTGGAGCGAGCCGACGGTGTGATAGCGGATCGCATCGAGCACGTCGCCGCGCGACTCGCCGAGCTGCTCGAGCTTCGCCGCCGCGGCGGGGCCGTGCAGCATCTGGACGTCGAAGGGTGCATCGTCCACCAGCGCGCGGAGCTCGGCCTCCGGCGCGTCCTTCAGCGCGTCGTGCCAGAGCGCGACGTCGCGCCAGTCGCGCCGCTCCCGCTCGGGGATGCGCATCTCGTCGGCCCAGCGCGCGAGGAGCGCCTCGACGCGCGCGATGTGCGCGCGCCGCTTCTCGCTCACGCGCGCCCAGGCGGGCAGCTCGAGCCGCGTTCCCGCTTCCGCGCCCGTCGTCCCGCTCACGGCGTCTCCTCCCCACGCAGCTCGGCGAGCTCGCGCCGCCAGAACTCGCGCTCGGCGAGCCCGGGGTGCGGCAGGGTGAGCGCGGGGTCGTCCGACGTCAACGCGCCGAAGAGCACGATGTCGAGGTCGAGGGTGCGCGGGCCCCAGCGCACCTCGCGCGTGCGCCCGGCGTCGTGCTCGATGTCGTGCAGGCGGTCGAGCAGCTCCCGCGGCTCCAGCTCCGTCTCGATCGCCACCATCTGGTTGAGGTATGCGCCCTGGGGCGCGGGGCCGAAGGGCGCCGTCTCCTCGACGCGCGATGCCGCGAGGAGGCGCGAACGCGGGAGCGCCTTCAGCGCATCTCGCGCGCGCGCGAGGTGCGCCTCCCGGTCGCCGAGGTTGGAGCCGAGCGCGATGTACGCCACGTCACCCATGACGGCCGCGAACCACGACCACCTCGGCGTGATCGAGCGGGCCGGGGAGCGGCACGTGCGGCTTGCGCACGGCCACGCGCACGCGATGCACCGGCTGGTCGCGGAGCACGCCCTCGGCGATGCGCTCGCCGATGCGCTCCAGGTAATCGAGCCCGCCGCCGGTGACGACGTGACGCGTGAGGTCGTACAGCACGCGGTAGTCCACGACGCCGCCGCCCGGCGTCTTCCACACGGTGACGTCGATCTCCAGCGGCTGCGGGAACTCGTGCTCGTGCGGCAGGATGCCGACGCACACGTGGAAGCGCATCCCGCGCAGGGTGATCTCGTCCATGTCGCCGCTCGCCGCGAGCGGCGCGCGCTCGTGCTCGGTCATGCCACGCTCGTGATGCGGTGCGTGAGCTCGCTCAGGTGATTGGCGATGTCGCGCAACTCGTGCGCCGCGCCCTCGAGCTCGCGCAGCGCCGCCGCCTGGTCCTTGGCCGAGGCGGTGACGTCCTCGGCGCCGGCGCGGTTGCGCTGCGAGATCTCGGCCACGCGCATGACGCGCTCGCGCAGGCGCGCGAACTCGAGCTCCTGGTCGCGCGACGTCTGGGCGATGCGCTGGGCGCCGGTGGCCGCCGCAGCCGTGGCCTCGACGATCTGGTCGAGCGCCTGGCGGGCGCTCTCGGAGAGCGTCTCGACGTCGCTCACGATCGTCTGGCCGCGCGTCATCTGGACCGCCATGCGCCGCATCTGCTCCTCGAAGCCGACGACGAGGTCGCCGGCGTGGTCGGAGGCGCGCGCCGCCTCCTCGGCGAGCTTGCGCACCTCGTCGGCCACGACGCCGAAGCCCAGCCCCTGCTGGCCGGCGCGCGCCGCCTCGATCGCCGCGTTGAGGGCGAGGAGGTTCGTCTGGTCGGCGAGCTCGCGGATCGTGTCGATGAACTCCGTGATCCGCTTCGTCGACTGCGCCAGCGCCTCGAGCTGCGAGCCGCTCTCGGCGACGAACGCCTTCGTGCTCACCAGCCGCTCGATCGCCGTGCCGATCGTCAGGCGGTGCTCGGCGGCGATCTCCGTCGCGCGCTGGCTCGCCTCCGCGGCGCCGCTCCCGCGGCGCACCACCTCGGCGGTCGCCTCGTGCATCGCGTGCGTCGCCTCGAGGCTGCGCCCGAGCTGGTCGCTCTCCTCGATGATGCCGCGCGAGATCTCGGCGATCGTCCGCGCCACCGACTCGCCGCCGCCGCGCAGCGTGCGCGCCGAGTCGTTGAGCTTCTCCATCTGCGTGTTGACCCGCTGCATCGCCTCGAGGAGCGGCAGCCGCAGGTCGTGGATGTGGAGCGTCGTCGCGAGCTGGCCGGCGAAGCGGCGGACGAGCGTCAGCTCCTTCGGCGTGTACATCCCCCGCTTCGCGTGCGAGAGCTCGAGGAGCCCCACGTTGCGGTCGCCGAAACGCAGCGGGAAGACGACGAGGCTCGTCACCCGCGGATCGCGATGCTCGATGCGGTCGTCGTGCTGGGCGTCGCTCACGATCACCGGTTGGCCGGACTCCAGCGCCTGCCGGCGCAGCCGGTTCCCCTCCCGCTCCGGCGGCCGCGGCGTGGCGAGGTAGCCCTCCGCCTCCGTCCAGATGAGCCGCAGGGAGTCGCCCTGCACGCGGTAGATCCGGAAATCCGTCCAGTCCACGAGTCGGTGCGCGAGCGCCTCGATCCGCTGGAAGCTCTCGGCGAGCCCGATGTCCGACGACACGACCTGTTCCATCGCCAGGATCTTGTTCAGCTCCTCGGCGGCGATCGCCTCCTCGATGATCCGCTTGACGAGCACCCCGGCGCCGGCGAGCAGCACACCGACGACGATCCAGCCGCCGGGACCGAGCGTCGCCACCGACGCCAGCGCGATCGCCGTGGCGATCGTCGTCGCCCCGAAGCCGATCACCTCGTAGCGCAGGATGAGCGACTTCTCGTCCTCCAGCAGCTTGCCGCGGAAGAGGAGCGTGAAGTAGAGCAGCGCGCGGCTGGCGGCGAAGTAGAGGAGGACGTACAGGGCGAGCGCCGGCAGGCTCTCCGCCGTGAGCGCGCCCGTGCGCGCCCCGCCGGTCAGGGTGGCGGCGAACGCATAGAAGCCGTACGCGGCGACCAGCGCGAGGGTCTCGCGCCCGGCGTTGATCCACGCGATGCCGAGCGTCTTCCGCAGCGGAACGCGGTCGACGACGAAGAGCCCGACGTACATCCCGACCGCCGTCGCCGGCAGGCCGACGATGAGCGAGCCGGCGATGGCGGGAAAGGCGAGCAGGTTGAGCGCGCCGTACTTCGTGAGCGGCACCTGATAGAGCCGCAGGACGCCGGTGACGACGAGGACGAGCAGGATGGCCAGCGGCCGTCCCAGCCAGCGGGGATCCGCGACCAGCAGCGCGACGAGCGCGAGCAGGCCGAGGGTGCCCAGCGCCCGGGCGTAGAGCCGCAGGACCGTGTTCACGGGCCTCGCGAGTCGATCGCCGCGCGGAGCGAAGCCGCGAGCGCGACCGCCTGCTCCACGCTCTCCCCGGCCGCACGCACGATGGCGCTCCCCACCACCACGCCGTCGGCGATCGCCGCCACCGACCGCGCCTGCTCCGGGCGCGACACGCCGAAGCCGACGCAGATGGGGAGGTCGGTCGCGCGGCGCAGCCGCGCGACGGTGTCGGGGAGGTCGCGCGGGAGGTCCTCCCGCACGCCGGTCACGCCGAGGCGGCTGATGAGGTACACGAAGCCGCTGCCATGCCGCGCGATCTCGGCCATGCGCTCCACGGGCGTGGTCGGCGCGACGAGGCGGATGAAGGCGAGCGGCCCCTCGCCGAACCACTGCTCGAGCTCCGGGTCGGCGCCGACGGGCAGGTCGGTGACGAGGACGCCGTGCGCCCCCGCGTCCGCCGCGCGCGCGAGCGCATCGCGGCCGGCCGCGAGGAGCGGATTCAGGTAGCTGAAGAGCACCACCGGGATCCCCAGCTTCGCCCGCGCGATCAGCTCGAGGGTGCGGTCGAAGGTGATGCCATGGGCGAGCGCCTGCTGCGAGCTCGCCTGGATGATCGGCCCGTCGGCCATCGGGTCGGAGAAGGGCACGCCGACCTCCACCACGTCGGCGCCGGCGTGCTCGAGGCCGCGGAGCAGGTCGAGCGTGCGGGCGGGATCGGGATGCCCGGCCGTGACGTACGGCACGAGCGCCCGCCGCTGTCCGGCGCGGAGCTGCGCGAATCGGCGCGCCAGGGTCTCAGACGAAGTAGTCGCCGATGCGGATGCCATAACGGTCGGGATTCTCGGTCTTGATGATCGTGCGCAGGAACGCGCCCTCGGGGGAGCGGTCGGCCAGGTCGACCAGCGTGCCCGGATGGAGGAGCTGGCCCTTGTCGTCGCTGATGATGCGCACGATCGGGCGCGACAGCATCTCCTGCAGCGGATTGGTCGCGTGCACCACGCCGAGCTCGAAGGTGTCGAGCACGACGAGCGTCCCGACGGGGTAGATGCCGGTGAGGTTCACGAACGCCTTCACCAGCACGGGGTCCATGCCGCGGCGCGTGTTGTCGCGCATCTCGCGCATGACGTCCGCCGGATTGAGCGGCACCGTCTGGTAGGCGCGGCGCGACGTCGCCGCGTCGAACCCGTCGGCGATCGCCACGATCTTGCTGAACATGCTCATCGTCCGCGGCCGCAGCGGGCGCGGGTAGCCCGTGAGGTCCACCTTCATGTGGTGCTCGTGGGCGACGATCATCGAGCGGTACGGCAGCTCCTGCGCCCCGCGGAAGTGGAACAGGCAGAGCACGCCCATCCACGGGTGCGCGGCGATGACGCGCCACTCCTCGTCGGTGAGCCCCCCGGACTTGTTCAGCACCTCGGCGGGAACGCGCGACTTGCCGATGTCGTGGAAGAGCGCGGCCATCCCGAGGTCGTAGAGCTGGAGCTTGCTCAGCCCGAGGCGGCGCCCCAGCGCGACGGAGAAGATGCACACGTTGACGCTGTGCGTGAACGTGTACTCGTCGTAGTCGCGGATGGCCGTGAGCCCGATCAGCGACGTCTCCTCGTTGAGGATCTGGTCGACGATCCCCTGCACGACGCGCTTGATCTTCTTGATGCTCGGGCTCTTCCCCATGCGCACCGACGTCATGAGGTCCTTCGTCACCGCCACCGACTGCGCGTAGGTGCGCTTGGCGCGCTCCTTCGCCTTCTCCTTCTGGTCGTCCTGGTCGGTGGGCGGCCCGAGGGTGAACGCGGCCACGCCGGCCCCGTCGAGCTTCGCGTGGAGCTGCTCGTAGCGGACCGCGGGCTCCTCGCTCGACGGCGCCTGGAGGAGCGAGAGCAGCACCAACCACTGCTTCGCCGTCACCCCCTCGGCGACCTGGAGGCTGCCCACGCCGCACGCGCGGAAGAGCGAGAGCAGGTGGCTGAAGCTGGCGTAGTTGTCGAGGTCGAGCCGCAGCCGCGTGCCGTTGACGAAGATGAATTCGCCCGACACGCGCAGCTCGAGCTCCTTCTCGCTCGCCAGCAGCTCCTTCGAGATGCTCGTCAGGTCGTCGAGCGACTTCTGGACGGCGGCGTTCTCCACCGGGTACAGCTTGATGCTGCGCAGCGCGGCGTAGGTGCCGAGGATGACGCTCCGGCCGATGCGGCGGACGTAGGCGTCGTTGCCACCGCGCCCACCCTCGCCCGGCGTGAAGGGGGCCGCCGGCTGCCCGCCGTTCACCTGACGCGGGGCGGTCATGCGCTCGCGCCTCGCATCGCCCGGTTCACCGCGTTGCGCACCACGACGTCCTTCTCCCCGGCCGCCTTCTGGAGCACGGCGAGCGAGTTCGCCGTGCCGATGCGCCCGAGCGCGATCGCGGCACAGGCGCGCAGCTCGCCATCCTCGCGCCGGCCGAGCAGTCCCTTGCCGTTGAGCACCGAGTCGAGGTACGCCACTCCGCCGTTGCCGCACAGCGTGCCGTAGCCCTCGAAGAAGGCCATCTTCTCCGTCAGGTCCGCGTCGCGGATCGCCTTCCCCTTGATGACCCCCTCGATGCGCACCAGCACCGGCCGATACGCGCGCGCGGCGAGCGCGCGCACCGTGGCGATGCGCACCTCGCGGTCGCTGTCCTCCACCGCGCGCTCCAGCGCCTGGAGGGCGCCCGGCGAGCCGATCTCGATGAGCGCCTGCGCCGCCGTGAGGCGCAGCTCCGCGTCCGCGGCGCCGAGCACCTTCGAGAGATGCGACACCGCCGCGGGCGTCTTCAGCGCGCCCGCGCGCCGCATGGCCTCGAGCGCCACCTCGCGCTCCGGCGCCTCGATGAGCCGTACCAGTTCGGCCGTCGCCATCCCGGCGAGCCGCCCCACCGCCTGCTCGAGCAGCGGCCGGAGGCGCACGTTCTGCGTGCGACCGAGCCAGCTCAGGAGGGTCGCGAGCGCCGACGGTCGGAACTGCTCGAACAGCTCCACGAGCTCCGGCGTCGCCGGCAGCTCCACCGCCTCGTCGAGCGACTGCAGGAGCTGCGCGAGCGCCTCCGGGGTGCTGAGCCGCCCCGGGAGCTCGGCGAGGCGCGCGCGCTGCGCGGCGGTGATCTCCGCCGCGCGCTGGGCCGCCGACTGCGCCTCCTTGAGGAGCAGCGTGACGCCGCGGAAGTGGCCGGCGGCGAGGAGGTAGACGAGCATCGTATCGAGGTGCTCGAGACATTCCACGCGCACGTCGTCGCTCGCCTGCTGCTCGAAGATGTCGAGCAGCGTCACCAGCACCTTCGCCCGCAGGTCCTCCTCGTACTCGCGCCGCACCTCGCTCTGGAGGTACTCGATCTCGTGGTCGTCGAGGAAGTAGAGCGTGCTGTCGAAGTCGGCCATGTTCACGAGCCCGACCCGCGACTCCTCCACCGCGGCCTGCGCGGCCTCGCGCAGCTGCGAGGGATCGCTCGGCGGCATCGTCTCGCCGTCGGCGAGCGGCGCGGCGGGCTCCATCGCCAGGTCGACGTAGCGGTAGCGCAGGAAGAGGAAGTCCGCCTCCCAGAACATCGTCAGGAGATCGTCCTCCTCCGGCGCGGCCTTCCGCACGCGCTGGATGATCTGGAACAGCCGCACGAGCTCCTGCTCCTCGAATCCCTTCAGCAGGCGCAGCTCGCGGATGCCGTCCTTGTAGAACAACCACGCCAGGCTGTCGCTCCCCTTCCCGGGCTCCTCGAGCACCGGGTGGCCGAACCAGCGGATGTCCGTCTCCGTGATCTCCAGCGGGAGCTCGTCCGTCAACGCCCACAACGGCGGGAACGCCGCGCGCACGGCGTCGATCGCGCCCTTGTAGATCGGGTTGTTCGGCAGGTAGAGCTGGTGCGCTCGCGCCGCCTTCACCACGAGTCGGAGGAGCTCCTCGACCGGACCAGGAGGGAACGGCAGTTCGGGACGGTCGGTCTCGTCGAGGGACGAAGCCAGGGGGGATGTCACGGAGCCAAGATACCCATTTCGCTGACTTGCGCCACGTCCTTGTCCCCGCGCCCGCTCACGCAGAGGAGCACCGGTTCGTCGGCCTTCCAGCGCCCGCGCTGCGAGGCGATCCACGCGACGGCGTGCGCCGTCTCGAGCGCCGGGATCACGCCCTCCAGGCGGCTGAGGAGCTGGAATCCCTCGAGCGCCTGCGCGTCGGTGACGGCGACGTACGTCGCGCGCCCCGTCTCCTTCAGGTACGAGTGCTCCGGGCCGACGCCGGGGTAGTCGAGCCCCGCCGAGATCGAGTGCGCGGGGTGCACCTGTCCAGACGCGTCCTGGAGGAGATAGCTGAGCGATCCGTGGAGGACGCCGGGCTTTCCCTTCAGCAGCGACGCCGAGTGATGTCCGGTCTCGAGCCCCTCGCCCGCCGCCTCGACGCCGATGAGCTCCACCTCCTGGTCCGGCACGAAGGCGTAGAACGCCCCCATCGCGTTCGAGCCGCCGCCGACGCAGGCGACGACCGTCCGCGGCAGGCGGCCGGCCCGCTCGAGCATCTGCGCGCGCGCCTCGCGGCCGATCACCGACTGGAAGTCGCGAACCATGCGCGGATACGGCGCCGGACCGACCACGGAGCCGATGATGTAGTGGCTGTCGTTGACCGTCGTGACCCAATCACGAATCGCCTCGCTCGTTGCGTCCTTCAACGTGCGCGTGCCGCTCGTCACTGGCACGACCCGGGCGCCGAGCAGGCGCATGCGCCACACGTTCAGCGCCTGACGCCGCATGTCCTCCTCGCCCATGTATACGACGCACTCGAGGCCGAATCGGGCACAAACCGTCGCCGTCGCCACGCCGTGCTGCCCCGCCCCGGTCTCGGCGATGATCCGCTTCTTCCCCATCCGCCGCGCCAGGAGCACCTGGCCGACGGTGTTGTTGATCTTGTGGGCGCCGGTGTGATTCAGGTCCTCGCGCTTGAGCCAGACGGGCGCGCCGACCAGCGCCGAGAAGCGCGGCGCGTCGCTCAGCGCCGACGGGCGGCCCACGTAATTCGCGAGCATCGACTCGAGCTCGCGCACGAACTCCGGATCGGCGACAGCCGTGTCGTAGGCCCGCTCGAGCTCATCGAGCGCCGGGATGAGGGTCTCCGGGACGTAGCGTCCCCCGAAGGTGCCGAAGCGGTCCTGCTGTGCGGTCGTCATCGGTTGTCCATTGTCGCGAGCACCGCATCGCGGAAGGCGCGCATGCGGGCGTGATCCTTGATCCCCGGCGCCGATTCGACGCCGGACGAGACATCCACCACGTCGGGGGCGAGGCAGGCGATCCCCTCGGCGACGTTCTCCGGGCGCAGGCCGCCGGCGAGCACGACCCGGCGGCCGCGACGCACGGCATCGAGCGCGGGCGCCATGGCGCGCCACGGGAGCGCCACCCCGCTCCCGCCGAGCTTCCCCGCGACCAGCGCGTCGAGCACGACGGCGTCGGACGCGTCGAGCAGGTCACCGAGCCCCGGCGGCAGCTCGCCGTTCGCGCTCCGCACCACCGCCCACACGCCGCCGCCGAACGCGGCGCGCAGCTCGGCCACTCGCTCGGCGGTCGGATCCCCATGGAGCTGCACCGCGTCGAGGCCGGCCCGGGCGGCGACGTCCGCGATCTCCGCCGCCGGACGGGCGGCGAAGACGCCGACGCGGCGCACCGAGTCGGGCAGTGCGGCGAGGATCTCCACCGCGCGCTCCACCGTCACCTGGCGCGGGCCGCCGGCGAAGACGACACCGGCGTACGCGGCGCCGAGCGACGCCGCGTGCCGGGCATCCTCGGGGCGCGTCAGCCCACAGAACTTGATCTCAACCACGGCGCGGCGCGCGCGCGACCCCGGTCAGCGCGGCGACGGCGGCGGATGGATCCTCGGCCGCCGAGATGCTGGAGCCGACGAGCACCGCGTCGGCGCCGCAGCGCGCGACGCGGGCGACGTCCTCCCGTCCATTCACCCCGCTCTCGGCCACGGCGACGATGCCGGCGGGAATGCGTCCAAGGAGCCGCTCGCTCGTCGTCGGGTCCATCTGGAGCGTCTCGAGGTTCCGGTTGTTGATCCCGACGATCGGCGCGTCGAGGGCGAGGGCGCGGTCGAGCTCCGCCTCGTCGCGCACCTCGATCAGCACCTCGAGGGCGAGGGCTCGCGCCGTGGAGACCATCGCGATCAGCTCGTCGGGGGCGAGGGCGCGCGCGATGAGGAGCGCGGCCGACGCCCCGAGCGCCTTCGCTTCCACGAGCTGGAGCGGGTGGACGTGGAAATCCTTCTTGAGCCGCGGAATCGTGATCCCGGCGCCGACGTCCAGGAGATCCTGCGCCGAGCCGCCGAAGTGGTCGGGCTCCGTCAGGACGGAGACCGCGGCGGCGCCGCCCCGCTCGTATGCCCGTGCCTGGTCGACCGCCGAGAGCGTCGGCTTGATCCACCCCTTCGACGGCGAGCGCCGCTTCACCTCGGCGATGATGGCGACGTCGGCACGACGGAGCGCGGCGCCGAACGAGGGCGCGGGTGCGGCGGACGCGGCCGCGCGATCCAGTTCCGCCGCCCGCGACTCGAGCGCCCGCGCCCGCTCGCGCGCCTCGGCGACCAGGCCGCCGAGGGTGCCAGTTGGGGGTGTCCAGACAGAATATGCTTGCACTTCGGTCCTTGTTCGGCTATCCTAATTCGGGCGCTCTTCGGGACTTACACGCCGAGCCGCATTCCCCAATCGGACAGGTGCAGACATGCCGCTCACGAAGCGTCAGCGCGAGATACTAAACTACCTTACGGTCTACAACGAGCAAAACGGCTACGCGCCGAGCTTCGAGGAGATCGCGGAGAACTTCCGCTACAACTCGCTGGCGACGGTGCACGAGCACCTGACCAATCTCGAGCGCAAGGGTTACATCAAGCGCTCGTACAACGAGAGCCGCGCGATCGAGATCCTCCCCACCGAGGCGACCCCGCGCGCGCTGGAGCTCCCGCTGCTCGGCAGCGTCGCGGCCGGCGTCCCGATCGAGGCCGTCGAGCACAACGAGACGATCACCGTCCCCGAGAACTTCGTGCGGCGCGGCGGCAACCACTACGTGCTGCGCGTCCGCGGGAACTCGATGATCGACGAGCAGATCCGCGACGGCGATTTCGTGGTCGTCAACGAACGCCAGCGTGCGGACAACGGCGAGATGGTCATCGCGATGCTCGGGGGGAGCAGCGCCACGGTGAAGAAGTTCTACCGCGAGCGCGACGGCCGCATCCGCCTCCAGCCGGCGAACGAGACCATGGAGCCGATCTACGTGCACGAGAACGACATCTCGATCCAGGGGATCGTGGTCGGGGTGCTGAGGCGGTACTAGGGGCGAGGGTTGAGGGTCGAGGGTCGAGGGTCGAGGGTCGAGGGTCGAGGGTCGAGAGAGGGGCGAGGGGCGAAGGGCGAGAGAGGGGCGAGTGGCGAGATCGGCCTGTAGTGCATCGAGGCCCCCTTCTCGCCCCTCGCCCCTCGCCACTCGCCCCTCGAAGTCTCGACCCTCGACCCTCGACCCTCGACCCTACCTGGCGAACGCCGCCCGTAGCCTCTCGAGCGCCTTCATCCCCGCCCCCTCCCGCAGCGCCACGCGGGCCTGCTCCACCCCCTCGTCGTAGCTCGCCGCGAGGCCGGCGACGTACAGCGCCGCCGCGGCGTTGAGGAGCACGGCGGCGGTCGCGCCCGGGTTGCCCTCCCCCTCGAGCACCCGCAGCACCACCTCCGCGTTCGCCGCCGGCGGACCGCCCGCGAGCTGGTCGCGCGTCGCCGTGAGCCCGAAGCGCTCCGGCTCGATCGTCCATTCGCGCAGCTCGCCGCCGCGGATCTCCACCACGCGAGTCGGGCCGAGGGGCGAGAGCTCGTCGAGACCGGGGGCGCCGTGCACGACGAGCGCGTGCACCGTGCCGAGCTCGCGTAGCGCGCCCGCGATCAGCGGGACGCGCCCCGCGTCCCCCACCCCGACCACCTGGCGTCCGGCGAAGGCCGGGTTCGCGAGCGGGCCGACGATGTTCATGACCGTCGGGATCGCGAGCTGGCCGCGCACCGGACCGACGTGGCGCATCGCCGGGTGCATCAGCGGCGCGAACATGAACACGATCCCTGCGTCCCGCAGCGCGCGCTCCATCACCGGCACCGGCACGTCGATGCCCACGCCGAGCGCCTCGAGCACGTCCGCGCTCCCGCACTGCGTCGTGAACGAGCGGTTGCCGTGCTTGGCCACGCGCACTCCCGCGCCGGCGGCGAGCAGCGCGGCGGCGGTCGAGATGTTGAACGTGGCCACCGACCCACCGCCCGTGCCACAGGTGTCGACCAGCTCCTCGGCCCGCTCGGCGGGGAGCACCACCATGGCGCGGCGCATCGCGCGCACCACGGCGGCGACCTCGCCCGGCGTCTCGCCCTTCACGCGCAGGCCCATGAGCACCGCCGCGACCTGGGCCGGCGTCGCGTCGCCGGCCATGATCACGTCGAAGGCGGCACTCAGTTCGTCGGCGGTCAGCTCCTCGCCGAGCGCGAGCCGCCGGATGCTGCCGGCGAGCGGATTGGCGGGGCTATGTGGGGACACTGAGCGTCTCGACGAGCCGTTCGGGCAGGTGCGCGCGCGTCGCCACGAGGGCGATGACGAGGGCGAGCAGGCGGACCCGCTCCATGTCCTCCTCGACGAACACGCCGCGCTGCGTGCGGTTGGTGAGATTCACGACGCCCACCAGCTCCTCGTGGTAGACGAGCGGAAAGCTGATGAAGGAGCCGGTGGTGAAGTACTGGTCGTGCAGCAGCGGATGGCTCTTCGCCTCCGTCACGTCGCGCACGAGCAGCGGCTGCCGCGAGGCGGCGACGCGTCCGGCCACCCCCTGGCCGAAGGGCACGCGCGTCCCCTCGGGCACGCCCGGCGCGATGCCGCGCGCCGCGGCGAGGTAGAGCGCCGAGCCGTCCGGCGTGCGCAGGAGGAGCGAGCAGCGCTGCGCCTGCATGTCGTCGCCGACGAGCGAGAGCAGGCCGTCGACGAGCTGCCGCGGATCGTCGGTCGAGGCGTCGATCGTCAGGACGCGGTCCATCAGGTACATCGTGCGTGTCTTCTGGCGCAGCGCCTCGCTGCGCCGGTGCAGCTCGATGTGCGCCATCTCGAGCTGCTCGACCGCCGAGCTGACCGTCGCCTCGACCGCCTGGGCGCGGCGCAGGTTGCGTCGCGCCTCCTCGAGCGCGTTCGCCAGCTCGCGCTCCAGCGTGACGACGCGCCCCGGCTCGCCGCCGACGGCGGAGAACTCGCCGCTCGCGCGCAGGAGCCGTTCCTCGAGTGCGGCGAGCTTCCGCTCGTACTCGCCGTGCACGCGCTGCGTGACGTCTTCGAGCGTGCGCACCGCCTCCTCGCGCGCCTCGCGCTCGAGGAAGCGGGCGAAGGCGAGGTCGAAGAGGGCCGCGGACGGCGCGAAGCGCTCCGAGGTTCGCGCCCCGAAGATCTTGCGCGCCTCGTGTACGGCGAGGATCGCGGTGAGCTGTCCCTCGAAGCGGATGCCGCGCAGCGCCAGCCACCCCGACTCCGGGAAGGGCGCGAGCTGGAAGAGGCGCGCGAACTCGTCGGAGCTGTCGCCGAAGTCGACGAACTGGCCCGCGGCGGCGATGGCGACGCGCTCGCGCGTGGGCAGGTGGTCGAAGGCCGTGTCGAGCGTGATGCAGGCGATGCCGTCGTCGGTCACGCCGAGGCGATCGCGCAGCAGCCCGCGGCGCGAGTCGTAGCGCACGAGCGCGAGCTTCGCGAAGCGGTCGATGTCGGCCAGCGCCTCGGCGAGCGCGCGCAGCGCCTCGTCGAGGGCGGGAGCGACGGTCAGGGCGTGCGCGAGCGAGGCGAGAGTGCGCGGCGGCATCGACGAGAGGTGGGGACCGCACGGGGCGCGCGGCCGGCGAAATGTGCGGCCGTGCGTCGAGCGCTGTCAATCGTGTCGCACGTCCATGCACCGCATCCGCGCATCGCCTCCGTGCGGCGTGTGCGCACGGTGCGCGCGCGCGCCGTGCGCATGCCGCGCGCGTTGCGTTCTCCTCCGGCGCTCGGTAGGTTTCCCGCAATGGCCGAGCGCACCGTGCAGCTTGTGTTGCACTATGACGGAGCCGGATTCAGCGGATGGCAGCGGCAGCCCGACCAGCGCACCGTACAGGGGGTCGTGGAACAGGCACTCGAGCGATTGTGCGGCACCGCGATCGCGGCCACCGGATCGGGCCGCACCGACGCGGGCGTGCATGCGCGAGGGCAGGCCGTCGGGGTGCGGGTCCCCGACAAGTGGGATGCGCCGCGGCTCCGCCGCGCCCTGAACGCCGTTCTTCCCGATGACGTGTGGGTGGAATCGGCGGCCGAGATGGTCCCCGAGTTCCACGCCCGGTACAGCGCCGTCGCGCGGCGATACAGCTATCTCGTCGGCACCAACGACGGGGTGCACTCCCCCTTCCGGCGACGATGGGAGCTTCCCTTCACCGCGCCGCTCGATCGGGACGCGCTCGATGCCGCCGCCTCCGCCGTCGAGGGCAACCACTGCTTCCGCGCCTTCGCCGTCCAGGGCACCGCGCCCGCGCGCGACGAGCACCGCTGCGAGGTGTTCGAGGCCCGCTGGCGCGACCGGGACGGTGGGCTGTTGTTCGAGATCGAGGCGAACCGCTTCCTCCATCACATGGTGCGCTTCCTCGTCGGCACGATGCTCGACATCGGCGCGGGCCGGCGCCGCGCGACCGACATGCCGATGCTCCTCGAGGCGGCGAGCAACCGGGACGTCTCCCCGCCCGTGGCGGCGCACGCGCTCTTCCTCGAGCGCGTCCACTACCCGCGCGACCTCTACCTCGCCCCGCGATGAGGCTCTACCTCGCGTCGGCCGACATCGACGAGATCGCCTGGGCGGCGCGTAGCGGCCTGCTCGACGGCGTGGTCACCACCCCCGCCCTCGTCGCCGCCACCGCGGCCGACGAGCGCGATCTCCTCGTCGACATGGCGCGTCTGGTCACCGGGCCCGTGTTCGCCACCGTCCATGCCCTCGACACGGAGGGGATCTACCGCGACGGCCGGGAGCTCGCGCGCATCGCCGATCACATCGTCGTCCAGATCCCCTTCGTCGAGGAGTCCGTCGCCGCCATCCGGCGCCTGACGGCGGACGGCGTGCGCGTCGCGGCCACCCTGGTGTTCAACGCCGCGCAGGCGCTCCTCGCCGCCAAGGCGGGCGCGGGCAGCGTCATCACCCTCGTGGACGATCTCGACGATACCGGGCGCGACGGCACCGAGGTCGTCCGCGAGCTCCGCGCCGTCTTCGACGCCTCCGCCACGGAATGTGACCTCATCGCCTTCCGGCCGGCCACCGCCGCGCAGTTCACCCAATGCGCGCTCTCCGGCGCCGATGCGGTGGCGATGGCGCCGGACGTGCTCCGGAGTCTTCTCGTCCACCCCCTCACCGACCGAGGCATGGATCGGTTCATCAACGAGCTCTCTCGCCAGCACGGTACATGGTCTCTTCGCTGATTCGCCGGGTGTTCGCCGTCACTCTCGCCATGACCACCGTGGCCTGCGGCGCGCCGCGCGAGTCGGAGGCCGCGCAGACCACGCGGGCCCTCCAGCCCAACACCTCCGCCCAGGTGAGCGCCACCCGCCGCACCGCCATCACCCAGGCGGTCGCCGCCGTCGCCCCCTCGGTGGTCACGGTCCAGACGGAGCAGATCGAGCAGGCGCCGGTGGACCCATTCTCTCTCTTCTTCGGCGGCGGCCAGCCGCAGACGCGCGTCTCCCCGGGCCTCGGCACCGGCTTCGTCACCCGCTCCGACGGCATCATCGTCACCAATGCCCACGTCGTCGCCGGCGCGAACCGCGTCTCGGTCATGATGCGCGACGGCAAGGTGTACCCCGCGAAGGTGCTCGCGCAGGACGAGACCAACGACCTCGCCGTCATCAAGATCTCGGCGACGAACCTCCCCGTCGTGAAGCTCGGCAACTCGGACAACCTGCTCGTCGGCGAGTGGGCCATCGCCATCGGCAACCCCTACGGCTTCCTCCTCGGCAACCCGGAGCCCAGCGTCACCGTCGGCGTCATCAGCGCGGTCGGGCGCAACCTCGTCGGGCCCGGCGAGGGCCAGGCGGCGTACTTCGACATGATCCAGACCGACGCGTCGATCAATCCGGGGAACTCGGGGGGCCCGCTCGTCGACGCGGACGGGGAGGTCATCGGCGTCAACAGCTCGATCTATTCGCCGAGCGGCGGCTCCGTCGGGCTCGGCTTCGCCATCCCGATCAACCGCGCGATGCGCGTCGTGGACGACCTGCTCAACCACGGGTCGGTGCGGCGGCCGTGGATCGGCATCTCCCTGCGCCACATCAACACGGCCAACCCGCGCGACGTGATCGCCTCCGGCGCCGTCATCGCGAACGTCGCCCCGGGCTCGCCCGCGCAGAAGGCCGGGCTCCAGTCCGGCGACATCATCCTGCAGGCGGGCACGCGCGTCATCCACAACGAGTACGACTGGGAGGCGGTGCTCCTCGGCACGCACGTCGGCGACCGCGTGCACCTGCGCGTGCAGCGCGGCGGCCGCCAGTTCGAGACCGACGTGCCGGTCGTCGACCTGCCCGAGGCCACCGCGCCCAAGGTCCAGGTGCTGCGCGACTTCGAGCTGACGACGGTCACGCCGGCGATCCGCGCGTCGCGCAACATCCGCAGCCCCTCCGGTGCGCTCATCACGAAGATCAGCCAGCAGGCGGCGAACGAGCTGGGGCTCCAGGCCGGCGACGTCATCATCGGCGTGAACAACCGCCGCGTCAGCACGGCGCAGGACGTCGCGCGGCTGTTCGACTACTTCGGCGGCCGCGCGTACATGCGCATCGTCTTCGAGCGCGACGGCCAGCTCTATCAAACCGACCCCTTCACGGTCCGATGACCAGCCCCGAGACGTACTCCTCTCCCCTCGCCGAGCGCTATGCGTCGCGCGCCATGCTGGAGCTGTGGTCGCCACGCATGCGCCACGGCCTGTGGCGGCGGCTCTGGCTCGCCCTCGCCGAGGCGGAGAAGCAGCTCGGCGTGGCGATCCCCGACGAGGCCATCGTGCAGATGCGCGAGCACCTCGACGACATCGACTTCGCGGCCGTGGCGGCGTACGAGCGGCGCTTCCGGCACGACGTCATGGCGCACGTCCACGCCTTCGGCGACGTCGCCCCCGCGGCGCGCCCGTTCATCCACCTCGGCGCGACGAGCGCGTTCGTCACGGACAACGCGGACCTGATCCTGATGCGCCGCGGCATGGACCTGCTGCGCGGCAAGATCCGGCGCGTCCTGCGCGCCCTCGCCAGCTTCGCCCGCGACTGGCGCGACGAGCCGACGCTCGGCTCCACGCACCTGCAGCCCGCCCAGCCGACGACGGTCGGCAAGCGCGCGACGCTCTGGATGCAGGACCTCGTCCTCGATCTCGAGGAGCTCGACCACCGCATCGCCGTGCTCCCCTGCCGCGGCGTGAAGGGGACGACCGGCACCCAGGCCAGCTTCCTCGAGCTCTTCGGCGGCGACCACGCGAAGGTCCGCCAGCTCGACCGCCTCGTCTGCGCGGCGATCGGCTTCGACTACTCGATCCCCGTCTCCGGCCAGACCTACACGCGCAAGCTCGACGCGCAGGTCCTCGCCGTCGTCGCCGGCATCGCGTCGAGCGCGTCGAAGTTCAGCGTCGACCTCCGCATGCTCCAGTCGTGGGGCGAGATCGAGGAGCCGTTCGAGCAGGAGCAGATCGGCTCCTCGGCGATGGCCTACAAGCGGAACCCGATGCGCGCCGAGCGCATCGGGTCGCTCGCGCGCTTCGTCATGAACCTCGAGCCGAACGCGAACGAGACGCACGCGGTGCAGTTCTTCGAGCGCACCCTAGACGACAGCGCCAATCGCCGGCTCGCGATCCCCGAGTCGTTCCTCGCCACGGACGCGATCCTCGTGCTGATGGAGAACGTCGTCTGCGGCCTCGAGGTCCACCCGGCGCGCATCCGCCGCCGGCTCGAGGAGGAGCTCCCCTTCATGGCGACCGAGGAGCTGATCGTGCGCGCCGTGCGCGCCGGCGGCGACCGCCAGGAGGCGCACGAGCGCATCCGCCAGGCCGCCATCGCCGCGGCGCGCGCCCTCAAGGACGGCGCGACGCGCAACGACCTGCTGGAGCGCCTCGCCGCGGACCCGGCGTTCGGCGTCCCGCTCGAGGACCTGCGCTCGGCGCTCGATCCGGCGCGCTTCATCGGTCGCGCGCCGCAGCAGGTGACCGACTTCCTCGACGAGGTCGTCGAGCCGCTGCTCGCGCGCGGCGACGGCGACGCGGGCGCTGCTCCCACGGAGGTGCTCGTATGACGGCGCTCGCGACGCTCGCCCCCCTTCCCCTGCGGCACCTCCGGCGCGGCAAGGTCCGCGAGGTATACGCGGTCGACGACGACCGGCTGCTCATCGTGGCCACCGATCGCGTCAGCGCGTTCGACGTCGTGATGAACGAGCCGGTGCCGTACAAGGGCGCCGTGCTGACGCAGACGACCGCGTGGTGGCTCGGCCGATTCGGCGATCGGATCCACCATCACCTCATCGCGGCGGACGCCGACGCCATCATCGGCGCCGTGCCCGTGCTCGCGCCGCACCGCGCCTCGCTCGTCGGGCGCGCGATGCTCTGCCGCCGCACGGAGGTCTTCCCCGTGGAGTGCGTGGTGCGCGGATACCTCTCCGGCTCGGCGTGGAAGGAGTACCGCGCGAGCGGCACGCTGGCCGGCGAGCCCCTGCCGCCGGGGCTGCGCGAGAGCGACCGCCTCGACCCGCCGATCTTCAGCCCCGCGACGAAGGCCGAAGCGGGGCATGACGAGAACATCACGACCGGACGCATGGCCGAGCGGCTCGGCGCCGACGTCGCGCGCGAGCTCGAGCGCCTCAGCCGCTGGGTGTACGGGACCGGTCGCGACATCGCCGCCGAGCGGGGGATCATCATCGCCGACACGAAGTTCGAGTTCGGCCGCGATCGCGACGGGCGCATCACCCTGATCGACGAGGTGCTCACGCCCGACAGCTCGCGCTTCTGGCCGGCCGACCGGTACGCGCCCGGCGGTCCGCAGCCGAGCTTCGACAAGCAACCCCTGCGCGATTATCTCGACGCGGAGCGCCGCGCCGGCCGCTGGAACGGCGAGGCCCCGCCGCCCCCGCTGCCGGCGGAGGTCGTCGCCGCCACGAGCGCCCGCTATCTCGACGCGTATCGCCGCATCACCGGGACCGAGCTGAATCTCACGGAGCTCACGTGAACTTCGCCCGCGAAGGCCTGCTCTTCATTGTCATTGCCGCGCTCATCGCCGCCGGCGCGTTCGTCGTCGCCATCGGCCGCCGCTCCTGGCCGCTCTGGCTCGCCGCGTTCGTCCTCACCCTCATCGCGCTCTGGGTCGCGTATTTCTTCCGCGATCCCGAGCGCATCGGTGCACGCGGCGAGCGGCTCGTCATCGCCCCCGCGGACGGCCGCGTCGTCCAGGTGGCGGAGGTGGACGAGCCGAGCTTCCTCCGCGATCGCGCGCTCCGCGTGTCGATCTTCATGAACGTCTTCAACGTGCACGTGAACCGCTATCCCGTGAGCGGCGTCGTGCGCTACGTGCACTACGCCCCCGGCAAGTTCCTCAACGCGGCCGCCGCGGAGTCGAGCATCGAGAACGAGCAGTCCTCCGTCGGGATCGAGGACGGCGCCAACCGCGTGCTCGTCAGGCAGATCGCGGGGCTCATCGCCCGCCGGATCGTGACGTATTCGAAGGAGGGCGACCACGTGGAGCAGGGCCAGCGCATGGGCCTCATCCGCTTCGGCTCGCGCGTCGACGTGTTCCTCCCGGCCTCCGCCCGCGTCGCCGTCAAGGCGGGCGACGTGACCTACGCCGGCGTCACCCTCATCGCGGAGCTCCCCGAGCAATGAAGCGCCCGCTGCGCACCCGCGACGTGCGCCGAGCCGTCGTCCTGTTCCCGAGCGGGTTGACGCTCGGGAACCTCTTCTTCGGCGTCTTCGCCATCATCGCCGCCTCGCGCAACCAGTTCCAGCAGGCCGGCTGGTACGTCGTCCTCGGCGGCGTGTGCGACGCCCTCGACGGCCGCGTCGCGCGCGCCACCAGCACCGGCGGCCGCTTCGGCGAGGAGCTCGACTCGCTCGTCGACGCGATCTCCTTCGGCCTCGCGCCGGCGATGATCATGTACTTCGCCGTGCTGAACCGCGAAGGCTGGGACTGGTTCTGGGCGTTCTTCTTCGTCGCCTGCGCCGTGCTGCGCCTCGCCCGCTTCAACATCGAGCAGGCCGGCACCGCGAAGACGTACTTCCAGGGTCTCCCCAGCCCGGCCGCCGGCATCACCCTCGCCACCTACTACTGGTTCAGCCAGACGGCGCTGTACACCGAGACGGCCGTCGCGAACCTGCCGTGGCACCAGATGCTTCGTTTCGTCATGGCGGGGCTGAGCATCCTCATGATCAGCAACGTGCCGTACCCCGTGCTGCCGCCCGTCGGCTTTCGCACGGTGCGCGGCTGGATCGGCACCGGCGTCGTCCTCCTCGGCATCGCCATGCTGATCTTCGGGAAGCTCGAGTACTTCTTCCCGATCGCCGTGCTGTACGTGGCATTCGGCCTCGCGCGCGGCGTGCTCCTCGGGCTCACCGACCGGCGGAGCCTCGGCGCGGCCACGCACACCGGCCACGTCGCGCGCACGGTGCGCGAGCGCCGGGAGTACCGCGAATCGCATCGCGAGCTCCTGCCTGACGAGTACCGCGAGCCGCGCCGCGAGCCCCGCACGTCGCGCGAGCCACGCCAGCCGCGCGAGGGCCGCGAGGCGCGCGAGGGCCGCGAGGCGCGCGAGGGCCGCGAGCCGCGCCCCGAGACGGGACGCCAGGGGCGGCCGCC
>CAMLIT010000078.1 GCA_946480295.1 uncultured Gemmatimonadota bacterium | reverse complement strand
GGCGCCTCTGGGCTTTGCCGCGGCGACCCTGCTGGCCAACGCCGTGTTCTTCTTTTGTGTTTGTTGGTATTTGGGTATGCGCTACCCGCTCGGCTTCCATCCCGTCCACCCCGCGCGGCTCGCCAATTACTACAGACCAATCACGCTTTTCCCCTCTCCTTCGAGCAGGTCCAGCCGAGGGCCGAAAGCGGAAAGCGGAGAGCGGAAAGCGGAGAGCGGAAAGCGGAGAGCGGAATGCGCCCGCGGCCTTACCGGCGTTCCAGGTCCCTCACCCACACATTCCTGAACCGCGTCCTGTTCCCGTGATCCTGCAGCTCGAGCGGCAGCCGGTCCGGGTGCTTCTCGTATGGCGGCCGCGTCCCGTGCGCCGTCGGACCGCTCAGGACCACGTCGTCCTGCACGAGCACGCCGTTCTGCACGACCGTCACGTGCGCGGGCTGCACGACGCGGCCGTCGTCGTCGAAGCGCGGGCGATGCCAGACGATGTCGTAGCTCTGCCATTCGCCGGGCGGCCGGCTCGCGTTCACGAGCGGCGGGTACTGCCCGTACACGGCGCCCGCCTGCCCGTCGGCGTAGGTGACGTTGTCGTACGAGTCGAGCACCTGGATCTCGTAGCGACCCATGATGAGCACCCCGCTGTTCCCGCGCTCCTGTCCCTCGCCGCGCGGCGGCGTGGGCGGCGACCACTCGATGTGCAGCTGACAGTCGCCGAACGCCTGACGAGAGAAGGCGTCGCCGGTGCCCGGCGCGACGACGAGCGCACCGTTCTCCACCGTCCACTTCGTCGGCGCGCCGTTGCGGTCGACCCAGCCGCTCGCGTCGCGCCCGTCGAAGAGCACGATCGCATCCGACGGCGGGCGTCCCGGCTCGGCTTGTGGATCCCCCGTGCCCGGATCGACGATCGGAGGCTTCGGCCGATCGAGGCTGTGCTGTGGCCACGGACCGAGGTCCGGCGGCGTGAAGTGCGAGTGGGACATCGAGCATCCAGCGATCAACACGACCAGCGCCAGCGGTGCGCGACGGAACATTCAGGACCTCGGGGAAGGATCGTAGACGCGTGAGCTTACCGCGTTACGACGCCGGCGCTAGTCCGCCTTCCCCAGCACCCCGAAGGTGACCGGCCCCTTGGCCAGATCGCCCGTCATCCACACACGCTCCCCCACGTGTGCCTGCAGGGCGGCGGGCACGTTGTTCACCGCGTGGCGTTTCCCATCGGCGGTGACGAGGTAGTACTGGCTCCCGCTCCGCTCGAGGGTGCCGTCGAAGGCGGGAGCGCCGTCCACCGTGCGCACCTCGAAGCGCGACACGACGAACTGCCCGCCCTGTTGCCGCGTGCCCGCCACCCACACCTCCGCGCCGCTCGCCTTGCCGACGAGTCGTGCCTGCGGGCCGGCGAGGATGATGCTCGTGCCGCCGCCGGCGGGCTTCAGGATCACCCGGCTGAAGCGGTCCGTCCCCACCACCGCGGGCGTCCCGCGTAGCGTGTCCTCGTGTGCCGCCTGCGCGCCCGCTGCCGAACGAGTCGGCGCGCTGGTCGCGCGGTCGTGCCTCGGAAGCGGCGCCGCACCGCCCGGTCCCTGGACGTTGGTCGCGCCGGATCGGGTGATCCGCGCCGAGTCCGCGGGTGCCGCGCCCGGCGCGGCGGGGGCCGCGGCGTGGTGGCTCGTATCGACGGGGAGCGACGCCGGTGCGCCCATCGTCGCCGCCGTCGCGCCCGCGGTGTCCGCACCGCGCGCACCCTGTCGGCAGCCCATCACCACCACCGCGAGCATGATCGTTCGTGCCCTCATGGTCACCTCGGGATCACGGGAGTCGGCCGTACCTCCTCGTCCTCACAGACACGACGAGGCCCGCGATGTTCCCGGACCTCCATCGCTCGCACCACGGCGGCGCGGAGGAGCAAGCCGCGCGCCCGCTCCTCCGCCCGTCGTGCGGCTACGGCGTCACGCTTCCGAAGTAGACCTCGAGGTTGTCGGGGAGAGCGCCGTACGTCTTGCCCGGACCGGTCCACACGATCCCGGCGCTCTGCGGCAGAGAGACGATCCCGAAGTAGTCGCCGATGAACGGCGCGATGCCCGAGCCGCTCGGGACTCCGTACTGCGACGGATCGAAGCCGCTCCGCGTGACGCGCTGCGTCGTCCACGTCGTCCCGCCATCGCCGCTCGTCGCGTACGTCATGTCCACGAGCGTGTTGCCGCTGTAGCTGCGGTCGTAGATCCCGACGTCGAGTCGTCCGCCGGCGGAGATCGAGAGCTCCGCGGCGAAGCGGTCGCCCCGAGCGCCCTTCGCGACCTCGTCCGGCTGCGACCACTTCGTGAGGTCGCTCGCGTCGGCATGCGTCAGGAACACGCGCGCCTGGCCGCCGACGATGTCCGTGTACGCCACGTTGAGGCGATTGCGCGACGCATCGTACGCCGGCGCCGGATACGACCCCGGCCCGCGGAACTGGCCGCCGGAGATGTTGAAGCAGTAGGGCGGGTACAGGCACACCGGGTCCTGGAAGGTGGCGAACCGGTAGGGCGCGCTCCACGTCGCGCCGTGGTCGGTGGATCGGCTGACGTACATCACCGTCCCCTTTCCACCCTGCACCCCGTTGTCGAAGGTGAGGTAGGCGACGCTGCCGTCCGCGTTCGTCACGATGCGCGCGTCCTGGTCGCTGAGCACCGAGCCGTCCGAGACCTGCACCGGCGTGGAGAAGCTGTGCCCTCCGTCGCGCGAGGTGGCGATGAACACCGGCGAGTGCGAGCCGTAGCCGTTGAACTGCGCCCAGGTGACGTAGATCGTGCGGTCCGGCGCGACGAAGATCGCCTCGTGGTCGGCGAACTGCCCGGTCGAGCCGCGCGCCTTGCCGTTCCCCTGGAACGCCGAGACGAGCGTCAGCGGCTGCGCGGCGCCGCCGGCGAGCCACGTGCGCCCGCCGTCCGTCGAGCGGCTCAGGAGCAGCGCGACGCCGTACGGCGGGCCGGCCTGGTAGCCGAAGCAGGCGAAGTACGCCGTGCCGTCCGGCCCGAAGGCGACCGCCGGGTCGCCGCCGAAGTCGTAGCTGCCGGTGCCCGGGACGCTCGGGTCGTCGGTGTACTTCGTGATCCCGGGGACGAAGCCGTTGGGCAGCGTGGACGTCCAGTGCCTGCCGCCGTCGAACGACGCGTTGACGCCGCACCCGTCGTTGTAGTTCCAGTCGTTGTTGCCGGTGAGCAGGTTCTGCGGGTTCGTCGGGTTCACGGCGAGCGGCGTCTCGTTCTGCGCCGTCGTGTCGTTCGTGACGTCGACGACCATGACCGAGCCGGAGCCGAGCGCGCTGCGCAAAGGCGCCGTGGGAGTCGCCTGCCGCTCGCCAGTGCGGACCTCGTCGCTGCACGCGGCGAGCGCCGCGAGCGCGAGCACCGCGACGGTGCGCGCGCGGAAGAAGCCCCTGCCTTCGTCGATGCGAATGCCCAGTTGCATGTGCGCCTCCCGGGAACGGTTCCCCCCAGCCGGCCACCGGCGGCCCGCGACAGGGGCGAGCTAGATGTGGAGCGGGCGGAGGGGATCGGCAAGGGCGGGTGGGGCGCGGCGGGGCGGCGGGGGGCCGCGAGCCGAGCTGGCCTCCGTTCGCCGTGCGTCGCGCTCCCCGGACCGGGAGGCATCACATGGAGGGGAACGCGGATTCGACGGATGAACCACACCGATGGCACGGATCGCTCCCCGTGGCGCAAAGGCGCCGTGCGCCGAAGGCTCTTTTGTCATGCTGAGCGGAGCGAAGCATCCGGCTCCGCCGCGCCGGCGCCGGATCCTTCGATCGCTGCGCTCTCTCAGGATGACAACAGAGGCCGTGCCCCGTCGCCCATCCGTGGGATCCGTGACCTCCGCGGCATCCGTGCCCAATCGGCGTCGATGCCGGAGTGCCCGCCTCCCGCCTCCCGCCTCCCGCCCCTCGCCCGGGCTCGATACCTGCACCTCCCGCCCTCCGCCATGCCTCGACCACTCGCCCCTCACCGCCGCGCCTTCGCGCTCTGCGCCGCCCTCTCCCTCGGCATCCTCGCCGGCTGCACCGGGCAGTCGTCCGCCTCCGAGCGGACCTCCGAGCGGACCGACAAGTGGGCCGACACGGCCAAGGGCGAGGAGGTGCCGTCGGGCGCCAGCCGGATCGCCACGATCACCGACCTGCACCAGCCGGAGACGGTGGTCTACGACCCGGAGCAGGACTGCTACTTCATCTCGAACATGCTCGGCTACGGCTCGGTGAAGGACGGCGAGGGTTACATCATCCGCGTCGCCGCCGCCGACCTCACGAAGCAGCAGGTCTTCGCGCAGAGCCGCGTCAATGGCGTGCAGCTCGACGCGCCGAAGGGGCTCACGCTGCAGGGCGACACCCTGTGGACGGCCGACATCGACAAGGTGCGCGGCTTCGATCGCCGCACCGGCGCTCCCGTCGGCACGATCGACCTCGCGTCGCAGCACGTGACGATGCTCAACGCCATCGGCACGGGCCCGGACGGCACCATGCGCGTGACCGACACCGGCATCATCATGAGCCCCACCGGCGTGATCGACACGACCGGCGACAAGATCTTCGAGATCGACGCGCACCGGCGCGTCCGCGTCGTCGCGCGCGGCGGGCAGCTGGACGAGCCGAACGGCGTCGCCTGGGACGCGGCGATGCAGCGGTGGATCACCGTCGGCTTCGCGCCCTTCCGCGCGATCGTGTACGCGATGCGCCCGGGCGACACGACGGTCACGGCGATCGCCACGGGGCCGGGACGCTTCGACGGCGTCGCCGTCGAGAAGGACGGCCGGATCCTCTTCTCGAGCTGGACCGACTCCAGCGTCTACGAGATCCGGAAGAGCGGGACGGAGCGCATCGTGCGCGACGTCCCCTCTCCCGCCGGGATCGGCGTGGACGAGCGCCGCCACCGCCTCCTCGTCCCCATGCCGAGCCAGGACAAGGTGGAGGTCTGGGCGCTCCCCTGAATCAGGCGACGAGCGCCGCGCGCCGCGCGCCCAGCGGCGGCAGCGACGGCTCCGGGGGCAGCACGCCGTGCGCCCGCGCGATCGCGTGCACCTCCTCGGCGTCGAGCATCCCGCGCTCCAGCAGCGCCGCGGCGAGCGCCTCGACGGCCGCGCGGTGCTGCCGCACGATCGCCTCCGCGCGCTCGGCCTGCCGGCGGATCAGCGCGCGCAGCGCCGTGTCCACCTGCGCATCGAGCTGCGCGCTCGTGTGGCCGCCGTGCACCGACGGATCGGCGCTCACCAGCCCGACCTCGTCGCTCATCCCGAACTCCGCGACCATGCGCCGCGCCACGCTCGTCGCGTGCAGGAGGTCGCTCCCCGCGCCCGACGTCACCGCGTCCGGACCGAGGAACACCAGCTCCGCCGCGCGCCCGCCGAGCGCCTTCGCGAGGATCCCCTCGAGATAGCTCTTCGAGAGGAGGAAGCGATCGGCTTCCGGCGCGAAGTGCGCCGCGCCGAGCGAGCGCCCGCGCGGCTCGATCGTCACCTTGTGCAGCTTGTCCTGCGGGCAGGCGACGAGCCCGACGATCGCGTGCCCCGACTCGTGGATCGCGATGAGCCGCTTCTCCTCGTCCCCGATCACCAGCCCCGCGCGGATGCGCCCGAGGAGGATCTTGTCGCGCGCCTGCTCGATGTGCGCCCAGGTGATGAGCGAGCTCTCCTCGTGCACGGCGATGATCGCCGCCTCGTTGAGCAGGTTCGCCAGGTCCGCGCCGGAGTGCTGGACCGTGAGCGCGGCCAGCCGGTCGAGGTCCACGTCCGGCGCGAGCGGCCGCTTCGACGCGTGCACGCGCAGGATCTCCCGGCGGTCGGCGTACGTCGGCAGCCCCACCTCGACCACGCGGTCGAAGCGCCCGGGTCGGCGCACCGCCGGATCGAGCATGTCCTCGCGGTTCGTCGCCGCGATCCACACGACGCCGCCGCTTCCCGCCATGCCGTCCATCTCGACGAGGAGCTGGTTGAGCGTGTTCTCCTCTTCCGTCGACCGGTTGGGCCGGCCGCGCCGGCCGCCGATCGAGTCGAACTCGTCGATGAAGACGATGCACGGCGCCTTGGCCTTCGCCTGGCGCACGAGCTCGCGGACGCGGCTCGCGCCGACGCCGACGTACATCTCGTTGAACTCGGAGCCCGAGGTCACGATCACCGGCACGCCCGCCTCGCCGGCGACCGCGCGCGCGAGCAGCGTCTTCCCCGTCCCCGGCGGGCCGACGAGGAGCACGCCCGTGGGGCACTTGGCGCCCATGGCCCGGAACCGCTCGGGATTCTTCAGGTAGGCGATGACGTCCTGCAGGTCGGCCTGCGCCTCGTGCACGCCGCCGATGTCGGCCATCGTCAGCCGGCGGTCGGGGGGCGCCGCGTCGAAGCGGCGCGACTTCCGCGCGCCGCGCTGCATTCGGAAGATGAGCAGCGCGCCGAGGCCGAAGAGCGCCAGCGTCGACAGCACCTGGACGAGCGTCTGCGCGTCGAGGCCGTTGGGCTCGACACGTACCCTGGCGCCCGCGGTGCCCCAACGCTCGAGGTCGTGCAACCCGAGCGCTCCGGCCGGGATCGTCGACTCGACGACGCTGACGTTGTGGCCGCCGACCCTGACCGGCTGGCCGAGCGTGGCGACGAGGCGCGCACCGTTCTGGTCGACGCGCAGCTCGCGCACCGTGTGCGCGTCGAGGGCCGCGGAGAGCTCGGAGAAGGGCACGGTCGGGACCGCATCCGCGGCGCCGCGGTGGGCCATGATGCCGACCGCGACGAGGAGCACGGCGATCGTGAGCAGCGCGGCCGGGAGGAGCCACGGCCGGCGCCGGCGACTGCGCCAGGGAATGAGCCCGAATGCGCCGAGGCGATCGAGCGTGCGGCGCAGGGGGGTGCGGGGAGGACGAGAGACCGAATCGTCGTTCACGTGATGCACTGCTGATGGCGGGAGGACACACCGCGGTCGTGCCATGCACGGCCACGCCTGACGGCGCTTGGTGGGGCACGCGGGGCGCGAAGCCGGATCATACAACCGGCCGGGAATGGAGTTCCGCCACGATCGCGTGCTCGTGAAGGTAGACGACTCGTGTGCGCCGCTGCAACGCCACGAGGCTCGCATTCTGCACGATGTCGGGCGAGTGCCCGGTCGTCGGCCAGCACGCGGGACCGTCGGCGAACTGAGCCGTTCAGCAGTCCGGTCGCATGTCACCTGAAGCCGCCACGAAATGCCCGCTCGCGGGCGCACTCGCCGCACGTCTTCGCGAGGCCAGCGCCGCGCTCACCAGACACTGGCTGACGCGCA
Source organism: uncultured Gemmatimonadota bacterium (assembly GCA_946480295.1). Next base: position 14,081 of record CAMLIT010000078.1, on the reverse strand, counting down.
TCGCGGAGCGCGTCTCGCTCGATCCCAACCGACTCTTCCCGACCGATCAGCTCCTCGACCACGTCCCGGTGCTCATCGCCGGCATCGCCGACTACGTGGAGGAGCCCGCCGCCGAGGTGTCCGTCGACACGCCCGTGGTCGCCAAGGCCATGGAGCTCGGCGCCCTTCGCCACGACCAGGGCTTCGACGCCTACGAGATCCTCAAGGAGTACGAGATCCTCGGCGGCATCCTGTACTCGTACCTCGCCGACGAGGTCGACCGGATCGCCGAGCCGTGCGAGAAGAGCGAGCTCCTCGTCTGCGCCCAGCGGCTCTTCCGCGCCATCTCCATCATCCAGCAGGCGACCACGACCCATTTCCTGCGCCTCGCCGACGAGCAGGTCGCCCGTCGGGAGACCCAGCTTCGCGACTTCAACCGTGCCGTGTCGCACGAGGTGAAGAACCGCATCGGCACGCTGCTCGGCTCGAGCCAGGTGCTGCGCGAGATGCCGGACATGGCCCGCGACGAGCGCGAGCGCTTCCTCGAGATCATCGCCCGAAATGCGCAGGCGATGCAGGACGCGGTGGACAACATCCTCCTCCTCTCGCGAACCGAGCGCGACGCGCGGCAGCACCGGCACGTGCGCCTGCCCGAGGCGGCGCGGGAAGCGATCCGCCAGGTGCGCGAGGCGGCGCAGGGCGCGGGCGTCGAGCTCGGCATCGCGAGCGGCCTGCCCGACGTCGAGGTGAACGCGGCCGCGGTGGAGCTCTGCCTGACGAACTATCTGTCGAACGCCATCAAGTACGCCGACCGGTCGAAGCCGCTCCGCTACGTCGAGATCAGCGGCTCGATCGAGCAGAACGAGCGCGGGCAGCGCGAGGTGGTCCTCCGTGTGCGCGACAACGGACTCGGCGTGCCGCCCGAGAAGCGCGGCCAGCTCTTCCAGCGCTTCTTCCGCGCGCACGAGCACGTGACCGACGCGCAGGGAACGGGGCTGGGGCTGAGCATCGTGCGCGACACGGTGGAAGCGCTCGGCGGCCACGCGTGGGCGGAGTTCCCGGGCGAGGGAGCCGTGTTCGCGTTCTCACTCCCGTATCGGCGGAGCGAGATGCCGACGAACAGCGGCACGGAGCGCGCGACGGCCGACGGCCGTTAGGGCGTGCGCTGCTCGCTGCCGTCGGCCTGATCGCCGCGGCCCGTGGCCGTACGCCGCGGCACCTCCTGCGCCGCGGCGCAGAGGTTCTCGAGCCGATCGCGGGGGAGCGCTTCCCAGTCGTTGGGAATCGGCGAGAGGCGACGGAGCCGGTCGCCCGAATCGAAGGTCAGCCACCCGCGCGAGAAGCTGCCCGCGAGCCCGATCGCCGTCGTCGGCACGGTGCTCCAGACACGCCAGACATTCCCGTGAGAGTCGATGAACTCGCGATACGCCATGCCGAGTCTGCGACGCAAAACGGGGTCCATGTGTAGTGCCACGCGCCCACCAGCCCCATGCAGCGTGCGACGTCGTGAACATCGGGCGCGCGAGTGTGATCCAGGTCACAAACGATGGGGCGTGTGGTGCGCTCGTTAGGCGTGCGAAAAGGCGTCCTTGGTTCCTTGTCGTTGGTAATTGGCGAGCCGCTCGGGATGCATCTGGCAGCATCCCGAGCGGCTCGTCAACGACGAAGAACCAACGACCAATCACGTCCTTCCGCGTCCCGCGTCCCGCGTCCCGCGCTTCACTGCAACCACCCCCCCGTGAACCCCGCCCGCTCCAACCCCCGCCTGATGTACGGATCCTTCCGCATCAGCTTCCACACGAGCCCCGTGCGGTAGTTCGCGATCATCGCGACGATCGGGCCCTGGTCGATGCCGAGGTAGTCCACGTCGAACCAGCCGCGCGGCGTGTCGCGTCCGGGATGCGCGCCCGTGCGCTGCACCGTGAACGTCGGGTTGAACGCGTCCACGAAGCCGTACGTCGAGAAGAGATCGTCGCCGAAGGTGTGGCGCATGGCGTACACCTCGGGCAGCACGATCTCCGGCGCGAAGGCGATCGACGACACGGCCGCGGTGGGCGCGAGCGTTCCGTCCTCCGTCCCCGATCCGACGACGCCGTACGGTCCGCGCGCGTAGTAGCCGTGGAAGGTGCGGCTCTGCCCGTCGATGACGAGCGTCGTGTCCCCGAGCCCGTCGCACGCCGTCAGGCCCCAGATGGAATCCGAGTACGCGCGCCAGCCGAGCGGGTTCGCGGCCGCGTACGCCCGCTGCGCGTACGTCGCGCGCCGCGAGTTCTCGAAGTAGTCGATCCCGCGCGCGCGCATGTACGCGTCCTGGATGCCGCGGAAGTCGATCCACACGTGCGAGTACTGATAGCCGAACAGGGGGCCGAACTGCACGAACTCCTGGCCGTTGCTCGTCCCCCACTCGTACCCGCTCGTCCACGCCTGCCACGCCGTCGAGTCGATGGCGTGCGTCGGCGAGCCGAGGGCGAGGACGTACATGATCATCGCCTCGTTGTAGCCGTGCCAGTCGTCAGGCAGGAAGCCGTGCTCCGGCGTGTACCCCATCGCGATCGCCGGTGGACGCGGCGACGCCCAGCGCCAGTCCACGCGCGTGTACAGCGAGTCGGCGAGCGCGCGGATCTCGACCTCCGACGAATCGCTCCCGTCGAAGTACTCGCGGCAGGAGAGCACGCCGGCCATGAGCAGCGCGGTGTCGATCGTGGAGAGCTCGATCGTCTGGTAGCGCAGCCCCGTCTGCATGTCGAGGAAGTGATAGAACAGTCCGTGGTAGCCGGCGATGCCGCTGGTGCCCGGCCCCTGCGGCAGCCCCCACAGATAGCGGAGCGTGGTGAGCACCCGATCGCGCGCGTCGGTGCGGGTGATCCAGCCGCGGTCGACGCCGACGAGATACGCGGTGAGGCCGAAGCCGATGGCGGCGATGCTGGAGAACGACTGCGTGGGCCAGCGGTCGGGGACGAGGCCGGTGTGCGGATCGGTGCGGTCCCAGAAGAAGCGGAAGCTGCGTTCCTCGACGGTGTCGAGGAGCGCCTGGGCGCCGGGCGGGATCGGCGTGACGGTGGGCGCGGTGGCCGGGTGGGTGCAGCCGGCGGTGCATAACGACGCGGCGAGCAGCACCGCCGGGAGCGTCGCGAGCCAGTGGCGCATCGGGAAGGGTCTCCAGACGAGAGGGGCCAGGCTCGCGCCTGGCCCTCGGGGTGGTGTCGCCGCGGTCAGAAGGTGTAGCGGGCGCCGAGCTGCGCGCTGCGCGCCGGATACGTCGAGAACGGGATCCGCTCCCTGACCGGTCCCGCGCCCTGGTTCGTGTCCCAGCGCAGGTTGTAGACGAAGTTGTCGTAGTTGAAGTTCGTGAAGTTGAAGACGTTGAAGACGTCGAGCATGATGCCGATCTTCTGTCCCCGTGTCGTGTTCACGTCCTTCTCCAGTCGGAGGTCGACGTTCCGGTAGGCCCACTTGCCGAACGGCCCGAACCACTTGCCGGCCGGCCGCTGCGACCGCGGGCCGAGACCGCTCGGGTTCGCGTTCCAGTCGTCGACGAACTGCTGGGGCTCGGGGAAGCCGCTCTTCGCGCAGAAGCCGTTCGGGTCCTTGAAATCGTCGGGCGACAGGCAGCCGGTGCTCAGCGTGTAGGGAACCCCGGAGCCGAGCGTCGTCACGGTGCTCAGCAGGATGCCGAAGGGCACGCGCCCGATCAGGTTCAGCACGACGCGATTCCGCTCGTCATAGCGGCTCGGCACCATGAAGAGGCTGCTCGGCGTCGTGTACGAGGCGTCGAGCGCGAAGGCATCCTCGACGTCCTGGTAGGTGTTGGCTTCGGACTTGGCCAGCGTCCAGTTCAGGTCCCCACCCCAGCGCGCGTTCCCCACCATCGGCTTGCGCAGCGAGAAGAGCAGCGCGCGATAGCGCGACTTCCCGGCGTCGGTCGAGAGCAGGATGTCGGCCATGCCGTGCGCGCCCCACATCAGGTTGCCCGTCGCCGGGTCCCGGTGCCCCCACATCCACTTGAACTGGTGGTAGTTGTCCTGGATCGTGCCGGTCACCGACAGCTCGTACGACTGGCCGAGCGACTGTCGCACGCCCAGGTTCGCCTGCGTCGAGTAGGGCGGCTTCTGGTGGTTGTTGACGAGGAAGACCTCGGGCTTGTTGTACTGTCCCGAGTTGATGAGCTGCAGCAGCCCCGCCCGCGACAGATAGCTGTCCTGCCAGACGATCTTCGCCGAGTCGGCCGGCGTCTGGTCGCTCGCCGGCCGGAACTGGAAGTTGTAGCTCGGCCGCTGCGCCTTGTACTTCTCGTCCAGCAGGATGTTGTAGATCGTCCGGTCGTAGAAGATGCCGCCGCCGCCGAAGACCACGGTGCGATTCTGACCGGTGACATCGTACGAGAAGCCGGCGCGCGGCTGGATCGCCTTGTAGAAGTTCGGCCGGCTCGAGCGGCCGTTGCTGATGTAGTCCGCCGGCTTGAAGAACGGGAACTGCGATGTGAAGGCGGCCACGGAGTCGCGCACCCACTGCGGCGTCACGAAGCTGTTGTTCAGCCAGTCGCTCTCGTAGTCCCAGCGCAGGCCGCCGTACAGCGTGAGGCGCGGCGTGGCCGTCCAGTCGTCCTGCAGGTACAGGCCGAGCTGCCAGTTGTGCGTCTTCAGGTTCGGATTGCCGACCTGCAGCGAGGCGGAGTACGGGATGGTGTCGCTTCCCGGCTGGCTGGCGTTGTACCGGAAGACCGGGTTCTCGTTCAGCTGCTTGTTGATGTCGTAGTCGAGGAAGTCGACGTTGACGCCGCCCTTGATGACGTGCGCGGCGGCGGTGCGCGTGAGGTCGTTCCGCAGCGACAGCCGTCCCTGGATGAAGTTCTGGTACGACGTGTTCCCGCCCCGCGTCACGCCCCAGTTCTCGTACACCCGCTGCGGCTCGGTGAGGTTCACCGGCGCCGCCTTCCACTGGAAGCGCTGGTAGTCGATCTGCGCCTCGTTCGTGTACGCCTGTCCCGCGTACGTGTGCTTCAGCAGCAGGTTGCCGACGTTGTTGTTCACCACGTCCATCGCCGTCGCCGCCGTCCCGCCGCCGAAGTCGCGCTTGTCGTAGTCGTGCCGGATGTTGGCGGTGAGCACCAGCGACTGCCGGTCGTTGATCGCGTAGTCGATCTTGCCGAAGCCGAGGTTCGACGTCAGCGGCACGCCGTAGTTCCCCTGTCCCGTGAGCAGGCTGTCCGGCAGGGCAGGAATGCCCGTCGGCGGCCGGAAGACCACGCGCGTGTCCAGGAACTGGTAGTTGCCCTCGTACGAGAGGAAGTAGTGCGCCTTGTCGCGGATGATCGGGCCGCCGATGCTCCCCCCGAACTGGTCCTTGTGATAGCGCGGCTTGGTGAAGTTCCCGGCCTGCATGTCCTTCAGGTCCCAATACGACATCGCCATCGCGTGCTGGTTGGTCCCCTCGAAGAACAGGTCGCCGTGCACGTCGTTCGTCCCGGACTTGGTGGCCGCCGTGATCACCGCACCCGACGCCTTCTGGTACTCGGCCTTGTAGTTCTGGGTGATCACGCGGAACTCCTGCACCGCGTTCTGCGGGAACGGATTCCCGATCACGTTGCCGACGCCGCGGATGGTGCGGCCGATCGACGGGTCCTGGCCGACCGCGCCGCCGGGCAGGACGTCGTCCTTGTAGCTCGCGCCGTCGATGAAGATGTTCGTGTTGCTCGCCGAGGCCCCGCCCGACGCGATCCCCGCCTGTCGCGGCGTGACGCCTGGAGCCAGCGCGGCGAAGTTCAGGAAGTTCCGGTTCACCTGCGGCAGGTTCTGGATCTGCTGCGGCGTGATGACGGTCCCCACCTCGGTCGAACGCACATCCTCGACGGCGCGGGCCGCCGAGACCTGCACGGTCGCGAGCTGCGTCGCCGCCTGGGCCATCGTGTAGTCCTTCGTCACCACCGCGCCCACGGTCAGGATCAGCGTGTCGGTTCGCGGGGCGTAGCCGAGCCGGGTGATCCGCACGGCGTACGTCGAGGGCGGTACGGCCGAGACGTTGTAGAACCCGGAGGCATTCGAGCGACTGCCGCGCCGCGTCCCGGATGCCACGTCGCGGAGCTCGATCTGGGCGTCGGCGATGGGTGTGCGTCCCGGTCCGAAGATGTACCCACGCAGGCTGGCGGTGCTGGTCTGTCCGACCGCCGATGCCGGCAACCCGGCCAGGCAGACGAGCACCAGAGCCGCCATCCAACCCACGATTGACGCGATTCCCATGGAACGGCCTGCGGATGAGCGATGCATTCCTTCGCCTCCTGGTGGTGAACTCATGGGCCGAACAGATGTCTTGCCAAACACAAAAACTCCACGACGGGCGGCGTGGTCACGGTCGTGGCCGCGTGCGGCGAACGTTCACGGCCCCCCGGCCGCGCTGTCAAGCAGCAGGCCGCCCAAACGAACCCACCGCGCACCTGAGTACGGTGCGCGGTGGGTTCGCCGCCGTCGTCCGCCCTTCCCTGCCGCGGCTATTTCTTCCAGTACCCGTCCGACAACGTCTTCATGAACGCCACGAGCGCCGCCTCCTCGCCGGAGGTAAGGCCGAGGTTGCCCAGCTCGGTCGTGTTCATGTTCGTGACCGTCTCCGACGCTGGCCAGCAGTTCACGCCCGCGACCGGCGACGGCGTCACCTCGCACTTCGGCAGCACGTCGCGCGTGTTGTAGAAGTGCACGACCTCCTCCAGGCTCTTGAAGACGCCGTTGTGCATGTACGCCTTGACGTCGCTCGGCGCCGGCCGCAGGTCCACGTTGCGCAGCGTCGGCACCTTGAACTTCCCGACTTCCGTCGCGGACGGGCCGAGGCCCGACGAAGCGAGGAAGCCCCCCAGCCCAGGATCCGCCCACGTGGGGTTGGCGACCGTCATGGGGTTCTCGGGATTCTTCGGCACGCCGAGGTTGTCGTAGGTGAAGTCCGTGAACGCCGCCTTCGGCCCGCGCGGCACGTGACAGCGCGCGCACTTCCCCTTGCCGTTGAACAGCGCCCATCCCTTCTGCTCGTCCGCGCTCAGGGTCGCGACGCCCGCCTTCCACGCGTCGAACCTGGACGTGAACGCGTTCACCTCCGCCGAGCCTTCCCACGCCGCGATCGCGCGCGCGACGTTGTCGTACTCCGCGTTCACCTTCGTGCGATCGGCATCCGTCAGGCTCACGACGCCGCCCGCCGTCGCGCAGGCCGTTTCGGTGTTCGACGGGAAGACGATGGACGTGACGTCGTCGCCCCAGACCGTCCGGTAGAGCCCCGCGTAGGAGGACGTCGCGACGCGGTACACCACGCATGCCGCGTCAGGCAGCGCCTGCTCCTTGGGATTGAGGAAGGGTCCCTGCGCCTGCTCGGCGGCGGGAGAGCCGAGCCGGAAGCCGGTGGCGCGGCCATCCCAGAAGTTCCCGCCCACCCAGCCAGCCTGCTTGTCGAGCGCCAGCACGGGGCTGATCGTCGCATACGCCGAGGAGGGCGGCTTGCGATCGCCGAAGCTTCCCGCCACCGACCCCTCGTACACCGCGCCATGCGCGTTGATCTGCGGGTCCGGCCCGGTGCCGCCCCACGCCAGCGCGTGGCAGGCCGCGCACGACTGGTTGCGATTCAGCGACAGGTTCATGTCATTGAAGATCGCCTTCCCGAGCTCCTCGCTTCTGGACCAACGTCCCCTGCTGCATCACCCGCCGCAACTGCGGCGCCCTCGCGACTTCCGTCGGGCGACGATCCATGCAGCCTGACGCGAGGAGAGCGAGCCCCCCGAGCCCGATCCCCCAGCGCACTCGCGACAATCCTCTCATGGCAGCTTTCCCCGGCCGACACTGATTCCCTGCGCTCGCCGGTCGGGATTCCTGCCGAGCCGCCTCGCCCGCCACGCACACCTCCGACCGGATGCCGAGCGCGCTATCCCGTCGTGGCATCGGCCGACTCACGGCGTGACGCGCCGCGCCCGCGCGGCGGAGGCACGATTGCCGGTGCACGGCAGATCGCGCATCGGCGGTCCCGCCGCATCGTTGGTCCGGAATTGCCGCGACCACGTGCGTCGGGACGGCCATCGCGAGCGGTCAGGGTCGCGCCGCCCCGCCCGCACGAGCGCCCCCGAACGCCGCGCTCTCCCTCTTCGGCCTCCGCGCTGTCAGAGGTCCCTCCCATCGTTAGGGCGTCGCGACGCCCGGCCCGGGGCACGTTCCCGGCCCCCGGGCGCCGCGTCGGCATCCTAACGAGAGGAAGAGATCATGATCGCACTGCGTACGGACCGGCAGCTCATCCGGGCGGGGGCGCGGAGCACGCGCTACGTCCTCGTGGAGGTCGACGTCCCCCGCGGGGAACCCGCGCGCCAGCGTCCGCCCCTCGACGTCGCCCTCGTCCTGGACCGCTCCGGCTCGATGGAAGGGGAGCGCAAGTTCGTCCTCGCGCGCCAGGCGGTCGAGCGCGCCCTCGCCATGCTCCGGCCGACCGACCGCTTCGCCCTCGTCGTCTACGACGACCAGGTGGACGTCCTCGTGCCGTCGACGCCGGCGAGCGACGAATCACGGCGGCTCGCCCTGCGCCTGCTCGGCGACGTGCGCCCCCGCGGCAGCACGAACCTCTCCGGCGGCTGGCTCCGCGGCTGCGAGGAGGTGGCGCGCACCCTCGCGCCCGACGCGGTCGCACGCGTGCTCCTCCTGACCGACGGCCTGGCGAACGACGGCATCACCGACCCAGAACGGCTCGCGCACCACGCCGCGGAATGGCGCCAGCGCGGCGTCACGACTTCGACGCTCGGCGTCGGCGCCGACTTCGACGAGCGGCTGCTGCGCGACATGGCCCACGAAGGGGGCGGCAACTTCTACTTCATGGAGGCGCCGGTCCAGATCCCGGACCTGCTATCGAGCGAGCTCGGCGAGGCGCTCGACATCGCCGTGCGTCGCGCCGCGCTCGAGCTCCTCCTCCCCGCCGGCGCCGACGCCGAGCCGCTCAACCGCTTCCGCCACACCCGCGCGACCGGCGACGGCGAGCTCCGTGTCGACCTGGGTGATCTCGTGTCGGGCCAGCAGCTCCGCGTGGTCGTGAAGATCACCTTCGCCCGCGGGACCGAAGGCGCGTCGTCCGAGCTCGGCGTGTCGCTCGCGGGAGACGACCTCCTGCAGCCGCTCGCCACCGGCGCGATCGGCTGGCGCTACGCCAGCCACGCGGAGAACGATCGCCAGCCGCGCGATGCCGTCGTCGACCGCGAGGTCGCGCTGCTCTACGCCGCACGCGCACGCGCCGAGGCCGCGGAGGCGAACCGGCGCGGGGCCTTCCGCGACGCGCGACGCGTGCTCGAGCGCACCGCCGAGCGGATCATGCGGTACGCCGGCGACGATCCGGTGCTGCGCGGTATCGCCCGCGACCTGCGCGACGACGTGTCCCGCTACTCCGCCGCGCCGATGGGAGCGATGGCGCTCAAGGACGCGGTGTTCGCGTCGGAGATGACGAGCAAGGGGCGGACGTCGCGCGGGCGCGCCAGGCGACGCGACGGCGAGGGCTGAGCCGGCACGAGCCGCCGGCGCATTCGAAGCGGCGGTCTGCCGCGCAGGCGACAGCACCTGCGCGCGCGTCCGCGCGCGGAACGCCCCACACCACCCGACCGGTGTGGGGCGTTCGCTTTCGTCGCGGCCGCGGTGTCGTCGTCGTACTCGCCTAGCCGCTTTCCTCACGCCGGTGCGGACCGTCCCGATGGTCCCCGACGACGGTTCGTCGCAATGGTGTGACGGAGGCAAACTGGCGTGTACGTGGACCCATCAGACCGCGAGGGAGGAATCATGCGCCGCATCGTATCGTTGCTGCTCGTCCCGGTCGCCGTCGCCTGCACCTTCGACCGCACCACGACGGTGGACAGCCGCAACCTGGATGGGATCTGGGCGGGTGCGTACTCGGGGACGACCTTCACCCTCGACCTGACCTCCGGGGGCGACGGCCTGGTGATGGGGTCGGGAGCGGTCGCCCGTACGGACACCGCGAGTCGGTCGGTGGCGGTGATGGGCAGCTATCAGCACCCGAGGGTGACGTTCTACATGAGCACTCCGGGATACGACTCGCTCAGCTTCACCGGGTCGCGGAGCGGCGATGCGCTCACCGGCACGCTGCGCGGGACGCGGTACACCGGCCAGACGCTGACGCTCACGCTGCACAAGTGACCGTCGCGGACCGCGGCGTCCCGGACGACGACGGCCGCTCGAGCGAGCGGCCGTCCTCGCCCGGGCCCCTGCTCCCGACGGCGTTCACTGCACCACGACCGTCCCCTGCATCCCGGGGTGGATGTGGCAGGTGTAATGATACGAGCCTGCGGTAGCGAAGGTCCGTTGCACGGACGTGTTGGCGTTCTGTCCGGCGATGTCCGTCGGCGCGCCCGTCTGCGCGTCGAAGAAGACGTTGTGCGCCACCGACCCGAAAGCGAAGGTCACCGCGTCCCCCGCGTTGACCGTCAGCGTCGCCGGCGTGAAGCTGAGCGATGGCGTCGCCTGGACCGTGCGCGGCGGCGGGGGCGCCGAGCTCCCGCCGTAGTCCGAGCCGCAGGCCGCGAGCGACAGTGCCGCGAAGCCAATGAGGATCCATCTCGTGCTCGTCATGGTGCTCTCCTGGTGGTGAGAGTTGTCGAACCCGCGCGCGGAATCTCGGCCGCGACCGGGGGTACGTCTTGCATGGATGTGCCTCGCGTCGTTCCACGATCCTGCGGCGTCGCCTCGAAGCGGAGGTCCACCCGGACCTCGATCCGGCGCTGCATGCGGAGCAATCCGAGCATCTTCGTCAGGCCGCCGATCCGGTAATCGAGGAGGTCCAGCGGGAAGGCGGACGTGAGGTGGATCCCGCCGCCCTCGTGCACCACGGTGGCGGGCAGCGCGACCGCGCGCGCGACGCCGTGGATCCGGAGCGTGCCGCGGAGGAGGACGGCGACGCTGTCGCGCGACACCGTGAGCACGGTCGTGCTCTCGAGGTCGAAGCGCATCGCGGGATACTTCGCGACGTCCATCGAGGCGCGCAGGTCGCGGTCGCGATGCTCGTTATGCGTGACCAGCGTCGCCACCGGCGCCTCCACCCAGCCGCGGGCGGTCGCGACGTCGCCGGTGAACGCGCCCGACACCGTCGTGGTCGCGCCGACGAAGTCGCCGACCGTCGCGTGGCCGGTGAAGCCGAGCGTCCCCGAGCGCAGCACGGCGACCGCGGGCTCCGGGCCGGCCTGCCCGGCGGCCAGCGCCGCCGCCAGCGCGGGGAGCAGCGCCGCGAGGGTGAGGACGCGCACCCACCTCCTCCAGCGCCGCGTCGGGCGGCACCGATCGTCGCGGCTCATGGCTCGGCGATCGATTCCATCCGGAAGGCGGCACGCTGCGTCGCGCCGTCGAACGGATGCGCCCCGCGCCCGATGTCCAGCGTTCCGCCCAGGCGCGTCGCCGACCACCAGAGCATCACTCCCGGCCGCAGCGCCCACGCCGGATCGAAGCCGTCGACGGCCGACAGCTCCGGCACGACGAGGTCGTAGCCGGCGCCGCTGACCGTCACGTACGCCGCCGTCAGCGAGATGGTCACGAGCGTCGTCTGCCCCTGCTGGTACGTGATGTTCGTCAGGCGGTCGTAGTCCGCCTGCGCCACGAACCGCGCGCCCAGCCGCAGCGACGGCGTGCTCGCCGTGCGCGTGATGATCGGCGACACGAGCGGCGCCCCGAGCGTGGCGATGCGATCGCCCGGCGCGCGGAAGTACTGGTCCACCGTCCGGTTGCCGCTCGCTCCGACCGCCGAGACGTGCAGCACCTGCACGTCGCCCTCCCGGAGGCGGTCTTCGGGAAGCTCGAAGAGCGGACGCGACGTCGCCGTCGACTGCCGCGTCGCGAACAGCACTTCCATCCTGCTGTTCGGCGTGCGCAGCTCCGTGCCGGTGAACGCGGCGTCGCCGTCGAGCGCGCCGATGGTGAGCTGCGCCCTCGCCGGCGCGAACGCCTCGGCCGACGCGAAGTCGAGCGTCGGCATCGTGGCACCGTCGGGAAGGTCGACGTCGCGTCGCAGGATGACGCTCGTGACCTCGACCTCGTCGTTCACGGGCGTGAGGCGCGCCGCGAGCAGGTCCTGGGGTCCCGTGGGAACGTCGCGGAGCATGAAGGTGTTGCCCCCGCTCCACGACGGCGCGATCGCGCGCGCGAGCTGTCCCGAGGTGATGGCGACGAACTCGTTGGCGGCGTCGATCGCCGCGATCGCGCCGAAGAGCGTCTTCGCCGCGAAGCCGCAGTCCGCGGCGAGCGTGTCTCCGACCGCGGCCAGCTCGGCGGGCGCGCCGTAGAACACGTGGAGGAAGGTCAGCGAGCCGTCGCCGAGGCGGTCGAGGGTGGCCACCGCGCCGCGGTTCGTGGAGAACACATGGTGAAAGCGCGTCACGCCGCCACGCGTCTCCGGGAGCGCGCGCGTCCACGCGCCGCCGCCGTCCTGGAACGCCACCCAGCTCGGCTCGAGCCCGCTGCACCAGGGCACGTCCACGGCGACGGCGCCTCGCGCCGAGACCTCGAGATCCAGCATCGCCGCTTTCGCGGCCAGCCCGTCACTGGTACCATTGACGCTGAGCCGGTACACGCCGGGCGCGACCGCGTCGCCGACGGAGAGGTCGAGGACGGTCTCGTCTCCCGTGACCGGATTCTCCGCGATGCCGGCCACGATGCCGTCGGGCGCGCCGGTCACGGCGAGCGTGACCGCGCCCGAGAAGCCGCCCGTACGCGTGAGCGCGACGGGGATCGAGGTGCGGTCGCCCTGCACGAGCACGAGCGATGATGCCGGTGTGCCGAGTGTGACTCCGCCGCCGGGTGGCGGCGCGGTGGACCGATCCGCGCACGCGGTGACGCCCAGCAGGCACACCGCGATGATCGCGCGCGAGTACGACATCCGTGTAGATCGCACAGTTCCCCCATGGTGGATGGGTCGGGCGGAGAAAGTGCGACGGCGCCACGGCGGCGTCTTGAACGGACCTTCGGTGCGCTCTTGAACGAAGCTTCGGTGGCGGAACGATCGCGCCACGGAGCGGGTTTCCCCGTCGGGAGCGAATGCCCCGGGAGGGACACGTGGACAGGCGACTGCGGCTCGTCGTGCCGCTGTTCGACGAGCGGGCGCAGCGCCGGATCATCCCGCTGCGCGACACACGCAGCGTGGCGACGGTCCAGGCGCTGGACTGGCCAGGCCTGCTGCTGGAAGCGGGACGCAACGACGTCGTCGAGGTCGACGACCTCACCCTCGGCCATCACTACTTCGGCGTGAACGCCGACCGCGAGCCCGTCACCATGGAGGTGAAGGGGCCGCACGGCTATCGCGCCGTGACCCTCCCCCCCGGCGCCGGCTGGCTCTCGCCCGCCGGGGACCCCTTCTCGCTGCGCGTGCGCGACGCCGGCACCCACGCCTACGTGCGCTTCTCCATCGAGCCGCAGCGGTTCGAGCGGCTCGTGAGCGTGGAGGCCGACGGTGGGAAACCGATCGAGCTGCGCCGCACCTTCCATCTCGGCGGCCCGCAGCTCCAGCACCTGGTCGGCGCGCTCACGGCCGAGGCGAGCGACGGCACGCCGAGCGGGCTCGTATTCGTCGAGACGATCACCGCGGCGCTCGGGCTCCAGCTCGTGCAGCAGGCCGGCGTCGTCGTGCCGCGTCCGGAGCCCGTGCGCGGCGGGCTGGCGCCCGGCGTGAAGCGCCGCGTGCTCGACCTGATGCACGCCCAGCCGGAGGAGCGCCTGACGATCGAGGCGCTCGCGCGCGAGGCGGGGCTGTCCCCCGCGCACTTCGCGCGGGCGTTCCACGACTCCGTGGGCATGGCGCCGCACCAGTATCTCGTGCAGCTCCGGCTCGAGCGCGCGCGGCGCCTGCTCGATGCGCCGGGCGCCGTGCTCGCCGACGTCGCGCTACGGAGCGGGTTCGCCGACCAGGCGCACTTCACGCGGTTCTTCAAGCGACGGTTCGGCGTGACGCCGGGGGCGGTGGTGCGGGCGCGACAGCGGTGAGTCTGCCCGCGCGTCGGCGGCGTCCCGCCGGAACGACGACGGGGCGCGGGCCGCCGCGGACGGGCCGCCGGGCGGGGCGCGCCACCGCGGGGGGCCGGGGCGGGGGGCTGAGGGACGACGAGGTCAAAG
>CAMLIT010000077.1 GCA_946480295.1 uncultured Gemmatimonadota bacterium | reverse complement strand
TGCCGACCACGTAGTCGTCCGGCTCGTCCTGCTGGAGCATCCGCCACATCGCGTCCACGTAGTCGCCGGCGAAGCCCCAGTCGCGCCGCGCCTCCAGGTTGCCGAGCCGCAGCTCCGAGGCGAAGCCCAGCTTGATGCGCGCGGCGCCGTCGGTGACCTTGCGCGTCACGAACTCGAGGCCGCGCCGCGGGCTCTCGTGGTTGAAGAGGATCCCCGAGACGGCGTAGAGGCCGAAGCTCTCGCGGTAATTCACCGTGATCCAGTGCCCGTACACCTTGGCCACGCCGTACGGGCTGCGGGGATAGAAGGGCGTGGATTCCCGCTGCGGCGACTCGACCACCTTGCCGAACATCTCGCTGGAGCTCGCCTGGTAGAAGCGCGCCTTCGGGGCCGCCTTCTTCATCGCCTCGAGCATCCGCGTGACGCCGAGCGCGGTGAACTCGCCGGTGAGCACCGGCTGCGACCACGAGGTCTGGACGAAGCTCTGCGCGGCGAGGTTGTAGATCTCGTCGGGCTGCGCGTCGTAGACCACGTCGGTGAGCGAGGTCTGGTCGAGGAGGTCGGCGGAGACCAGCTCCACCTGGTCGATGAGATGGCTGATGCGCTCGTACGGCGTCGTCGAGCTGCGGCGGACGATGCCGACGACGCGGTACCCCTTCGCGAGCAGGAGCTCGGCGAGGTAGGAACCGTCCTGGCCGGTGATGCCGGTGATGAGCGCGGTTGGCACGTCTTACGGTCCTGAGGGAGAGTTCTGGGTACGATCAGCCGTGAAGTCCACGCGCAAAAAAGGGAGCCCCGCAGGCTCCCTTTCAAGGCGACCGATCGGGGACTGCACGGCCGCCGCTACGCGGCGACGGTGCCCCGCGGCGCGCGCTTGATCTTGCCCGCGGCGAGACAGCGCGTGCAGACCTTCACCTTCACGATCTTGCCGTCGGCGACGACGCGCGCGACCTGGAGGTTCGGCTTCCAGGTGCGGCGGACCTTGTTGTTCGCGTGCGAGCGGTTGTTCCCGAACGTCACGCCCTTGCCGCACGAATAGCAGCGGTTTCTCTGGATCGGCATTGGTCAGCCCTCGATCAGCTCGATGCGCGCCATCTCGGCGCCGTCTCCCTTGCGGAAGCCGGTCTTGAGGATGCGCGTGTACCCGCCGGGCCGCGAGGCGAACTTCGGCCCGACCTCCTTGAACAGCTTGTCGGCGGTCTCCCGCTTCTGGATGTGCCGTCCGGCGAGCCGGCGGGCGTGCAGCGTGCCCGTGCGCGCCTTCGTGATCAGCTTCTCGACGAACGGACGCAGCTCCTTCGCCTTCGCCTCGGTGGTCTCGATCGAGCCGTGCTCGATGAGGGACGACGCGAGGTTGCGCATGAGGGCGAGCTTCTGCTCACTCGTGCGGCGCAGCTGCCGCCCGGCCTTGCGATGCCGCATTGCTTATTCCTCCATGTCCTCGGGCGCCGCGGCGGCGGCCCGGCTCGGCGGCGTGCCCCAATCCAGCACGCGCACCCCGCCATCCGGGCTCTCCTCGAACCGCATCCCGAAATTCAGTCCCTCGCGCTCGAGGAGATCGGCGATCTCCTGGAGCGACTTCTTCCCGAAGTTCTTGACCTGCAGAATCTGGCTCTCGGTCTGGCGCACCAGGTCGCCGAGGGTCCGGATGTTCGAGTTCTTGAGCGAGTTCACCGACCGCACCGAGAGCTCGAGATCGTCGATCGGCGTGCGCAGCACCTGCGCCAGCTTCTGCGCGTCGCCGCCCATGGACGCATCGAGCTGCCCCGGCGGGGCGGCGAGGTGCGACCCGAACTCGACGAAGTACTGGAAGTGCGTCTGCGTGAGCGCGGCGGCGTAGCTGACCGCCTCTTCCGGCGTGATCGTGCCGTTCGTCTCGACGGTGAGCGTGAGCCGATCGTAGTCCGTGCGCTGCCCGACGCGCGTCTCGGCGACGGTGAAGTTCGCCCGGCGCACCGGGTTGTAGATCGAGTCGATGCGCACGAGGTCCACCGGCAGCCCGCGATCCATCGGGTGCTGGTCCGCCTCGACGTAGCCGCGCCCCTTGTTCACGTAGAGGTCCATCGCGATGTCGCGATCGTCCTGCAGCGTGAAGAGGTGATGGCCGGGATCGACGACGCGCACGCCGCCGCTGGCCATGATGTCGCCCGCGGTCACCGGGCCGGCATCCGACTTCGCGATGCGGAGCACCGCCTCCTCGACGTCGTCGGCCAGGGTGAGCGTGAGCGTCTTCAGGTTCCCGATGATCTGGTGGACGTCCTCCACCACGCCGGGAATCGTCTGGTGCTCGTGCACGACGCCGTCGATCCGGAACCCCCACACGGCGGAGCCGCGCAGCGACGACAGCAGCATCCGCCGCATCGCGTTGCCGAGGGTGTGGCCGAAGCCGCGCTCCAGCGGCTGCAGCCGGAACTCGGCGACGTAGGGGTTGTCTTCGCGCTTGGTCGCTTCGACCAGCTGCGGGCGGACGAGGCCGCGGAGATCGATGGTGTTCGGCATGATTGCGTACCTGAGTGGTCTTGCCGGGTGTCGTCCCGGCATCGCCCTGCCCCGCCCTTCACGCGCGGCAGGCTCGAATGGAGGTGAAGGCTCCGACCTGTTACTGCAGTGGCGAGGGTCGAGGGGCGTGGGTCGAGAGAGTGGTGCAGTGATCGAGGAACCAGGAAGTAGTAACGCTCTGTCCATCTCCTGATTTCTAGCCCACTGATCGCTGACGTCTCGACCCTCTCCCCTCGACCCTCGACGCTGTTATTTCGAGTACAGCTCGACGACCAGCTGCTCCTGGGCGGCGATCGGGATGTTCGGGCGGGTCGGACGCTCCAGCATCCGGCCGCTGAACGTCTCCCGGTCCACGGCGAGCCACGACAGCGGCGCGCCCCGCGACGCCTGATCCATCGCCGCCGCCACCATCACGGACTCGCGGCTCTTCTGGCGGACGCGGATCTCCTGGCCCGGCTGCACGAGGTAGCTCGGGATGTCCACCGTCTTCCCGTTCACCTCGACGTGCCGGTGCCGGATGAACTGCCGCGCGGCCTTGCGGCTCGGCGCGAAGCCCAGACGGTAGATCATGTTGTCGAGCCGGCTCTCCAGCGCGGCGAGCAGGTTGTGCCCCGTGATGCCGGGCATCGTGGACACCTTCTCGAAGGTGTTCCGGAACTGCGCCTCGCTCACGCCGTAGATGCGCTTGATCTTCTGCTTCTCACGGAGCTGCTTCGCGTACTCCGACGACTTCCGCCGGCGCGCCGTGCTCTGCCCGTGCTGGCCCGGCGCATACGGCCGGCGCTCGACCGGGCACTTGTCCGTGAAGCACTTCGTCCCCTTCAGGAACAGCTTCGTACCTTCGCGGCGGCACTGCTTGCAGCTCGCCCCAACGTAGCGGCCCATCGGTCAGACCCTCCGCCGCTTGGGGGGACGGCAGCCGTTGTGCGGGATCGGCGTGACGTCGCGGATCGACTTGACCTGGAGCCCGGCGGCGGCCAGCGCCTGGATCGCGGACTCCCGCCCGCTCCCCGGCCCCTGCACGCGCACGTGCACCCGCTTGACGCCCTGCCCCATCGCCTCGCGCGCGCACTGCTCGGCGGCGACGGTCGCCGCGAACGGCGTGCTCTTCTTCGACCCCTTGAACCCGGCCTTGCCGGAGGACCCCCACGACACGGCGTTGCCGTGCATGTCCGTGATCGTGACCGTCGTGTTGTTGAAGGTCGCGTTGATGTGCGCGATCCCCTCCGCCTCGACGACCCGCTTCGACTTTTTACCCGTCGCCATTACTTGGTCACCTTCTTCTTTCCGGCGATCGCCCGACGCGGACCCTTCTTGGTGCGCGCGTTCGTGTGCGTCCGCTGTCCCCGAACCGGCAGCCCGCGACGGTGGCGAATCCCCCGATACGAGCCAATGTCCATCAATCGCTTGATGTTCATCGCGATCTCGGTGCGAAGCGCGCCCTCGACCTTGTGGTCGCGCTCGATCGCCTGCCGAAGCTTGTTCACGTCGGCATCGTTGAGGTCGCGGATGCGCAGCGACGCGTCCACGCCCGTCTTCTCGACGAGCTGGCGCGCCGTACGGCGCCCGATGCCATAGATGTACGTAAGGCCGATCTCGACCTTCTTGTCACGCGGGAGATCGACGCCAGCAATACGAGCCATTGGTCAGCCCTGACGCTGCTTGTGCTTGGGGTTGCGCTTGCAGATGATGCGAGTCACGCCGTTTCGCTTCACGACCTTGCAGTGCTCGCAGATCGGCTTCACGCTGCTGCGGACTTTCACAGGCGCTCCGGTCCTTGAATGCGTTGATTTTGCGGCCAGACCTTAACGCTAACGGGCACCGCAACTTCACGCAAGTGACGCATGCGTCGCCTCATCCGCGCGCCTCCCCCTGGTGTCCCAGCTCCTGGAGCACCCGCTCCATCGCCAGGCGCGGATCCTCCGCCCGCGTCACCGTTCGCCCGAGCACGACGTACCGCGCCCCGACCGCCGACGCTGTCGCCGGCGTCACCACCCGCGCCTGGTCCTGCGTCGCGCCCCCGGCGAGCCGCACTCCCGGCACCAGCACCGCGAGCTCCGGGTGCCGCTCGTGCACCGCAGCCGCCTCCTGCCCGCTGCACACCACGCCGTACACGCCGGCCTGCGCGGCCACTCCGGCCAGGCGCAGCACCTCCGCCGTCGGGTCCACGGTGTCCGAACGCCCCCACGCCCGGCCGAGCTGCGCCGCGTCGAGCGACGTCAGCACCGTCACCGCGAGGATGCCGCACCCCCGCCCCCGCTCCGCCGCCGCGGCCACCGCCGCCTTCAGCATCGTCTCGCCACCGGAGGCGTGCACGGTCACCAGCCGCACCCCGAGCTCGGCGGCGCTCCGCACCGCGCCCGCCACGGTGTTCGGGATGTCGTGAAACTTGAGGTCGAGGAAGACGTCGCAGCCGCGATCCACGAGCACGCCGATGATGCGCGGGCCCGCCGCGGTGAAGAGCTCCGAGCCCACCTTGTAGAAGCGGCAGAGGCTTCCGAGGCGCTCCACCAGCCCCAGCGCGTCGGCCGTGCTCGGCACGTCCAGCGCGACGATCGGCGTCGTTGTCACGTTGGCCACTCCAGGGTCCCCACCAGATCCGCCACCGACCGCACGCCGTGGCGCGCGCACCAGTGGTCGAGGGCGCGCACGATGCGCTCCGGCTGCCGCGGGTCCCGCAGCGCCGCAGTCCCCACTCCCACGAGCGAGGCGCCCGCCATCAGGTACTGCAGCGCGTCCTCCGCCGTGCGCACGCCGCCGATCCCCAGGATCGGCACGCGCACCGCCCGACTCACGCGCCAGGTCGCCAGCACGCCGACCGGCAGGAGCGCCGCCCCGCTCACCCCGCCGGTGCCGAAGCCGAGCACCGGACGCCGCCGCTCGACGTCCACGAGCAGCCCCGGCAGCGTGTTCACCAGCGTGACGGCGTCTGCCCCGGCATCCACCGCCGCCTGCGCCGCCTCCGCGATCTTCGGCAGCGTCGGCGAGAGCTTCACGAACAGCGGCCGGCTCGTGGCCGCGCGCGCCGTCGACACCACGGCGCGGAGCGTCTCGGGATTCGCCCCGAACTCGAGCCCACCCGCCTTCACGTTGGGGCAGCTCAGGTTCAGCTCGAAGCCGTCGATCCCGCCCGACGATCCGGCGCTCCACGGACCAGCCGCGGCGTCGAGCGTGGCCACCACGCGCTCGAAATCATCGACCGCGTTGCCGACGACGTTGACGAGCTTGCGCGCGTGCGGGAGGTGCGTCGCCAGCCAGGGCAGGTGCGCGTCCCGAACCTCCTCGAGGCCGGGGTTCGCCAGCCCGACGGCGTTCATCATCCCGCCCTCGAACTCCGCGACGCGCGGCGCCGGCGCGCCCTTCCGCGGCTCGACGGAGACCGCCTTCGTGACGAAGCCGCCGAGCGCGTCGATGTTCATGACGTCGGCGAGCTCGCGCCCGTACGCGGCGGTGCCGGCGGCGAGCAGGATCGGATTCTGGAAGGTGAGCTTCGCGACGACGGTGGACAGCCGCGATGCGTCGGTCACTGGACCGGTCCGCTCACGCGGCGCTCGTAACCCTGGAGGTACTCCATCACGCCGTCGGCGACGGCATCCGCGATCTCCTTCTGCTTCGACGGCGTGGTGAGGAAGCGCGCCTCCTCGGGGTTGGTGCCGAAGCCGATCTCCACGAGCACGGCGGGCATGTACGCGGTCACGAGCACCCGGAACCCGGCCTGCTTCACCCCGCGACTCGGTCCGGGCTCCACCTTCGCCAGATGGTGCTGGATCGACGCGGCCAGCTCGTTCGATTCGCGCAGGTGCTCGTTCTGCAGCATGTCGCCGATGATGAAGCCGAGCGGGTCGTCCTTCGATGCCGCGGGGCCGTTCTCGAAGCGGACGGCGTCGTTCTCCATCTGCTCGACGCGCCGCGCGTCCTCGGTGCGCGCCTCGGCGAGGAAATACGTCTCGAAGCCGCGCGCCGCGCCCGGATCCTTCCAGTTCGGATTCGCCGCGTTCACGTGGATGGAGACGAAGAGATCCCCGTCCGCGTCGTTGGCGATCTTGCCGCGATCGGAGAGCGCGATGAGGGTGTCCGTCGTCCGGGTGTAGACCACGTGCACGCCGCGCGACTGGAGCTCCGCGCCGAGCTTCTTCGCCACGGCGAGGGTGATGTTCTTCTCGTATACCCTGGGACCGCCGCCGATCGGCCCGGACATGCCGTTGTCGGGCCCACCGTGCCCGGCGTCCACCACGACGGTGCGGCGGACCTTCCGCGTCGCGCGGTGGCTCTCGCTGCGCCGCTCGTGCGAGGAGGCGCGCGTCGGCACGTCGTCGCCGGGCGTGCGCTCCTCGGCGGCCTTCCGCGCCGGCACGCGCCGACCGCTCTCCGCTGGCGACGACGCGACGAGCTCGCGGTTCTGCGAGTCCCAGCGGAGATCGGGCGCGATGGTCGGCAGCACCTCGGAGACGAACTGCAGCGGCACGAGCAGCTCGCCGCGGAGCACGATCGGCGCCGCCGCCAGCGGGTGCACCTGCTCCGCCACCTTGACGACGGCGACGCCGCTCTCGAAGTGCATCTTCGTGCCGAGGATGCGGACGTCGTACTCGCCGGGCGCGACGCGGTGGACGGACGCGCTCACCACGGGCTCCAGCCCGTCGACGCGCACCATCGGGCCGGCGGCCGTCGCCACGAGGGGCACGCGAATCGTCCGCGAGGCGTTGCGTACGACGAGCACGTTCGCGGACGACGAGCCGGCCGCCGCGGCCGCGAGCTGGAAGGCGAGGGCGAGGGTGGCGATCATCGGACCCGGGTGGCGCGCGCGATCTCGCGCGCGGCATCCCGCTCGCGCTCGGTATCACGCTTGTCGTGGAGCTTCTTCCCCTTGCCGAGCGCCAGGGTGACCTTCGCCACGCCCTTGGCGTTGAAGTAGAGCTCCAGGGGAATGAGCGTCAGTCCCTGCCGCTCGACCGATCCGATCAACCGACGGATCTCCTTCCGGTGGAGCAACAGCTTCCGCGACCGCGTGGGATCGTGGCCGAAGTGGCCGGCCTGCTCGTAGGGCGACACATGCATGTTGAGCAGGTACACCTCACCGTCCTTCACGATGCCATAAGCGTCGTTGAGATTCACCTTCCCCACGCGGAGCGACTTCACCTCGGAGCCGGTGAGGACGATCCCCGCCTCGTGGGTCTCCAGTATCTGATAATCGTGCCGCGCGCGCCGGTTCCGCGCGACGGAGGTGTTCTCGGAAGGTTTCTCGGTGTGCTTGGCCATCCTGGGCGTGCGCCGCGGCGGGCGAGAACGAGGGTCGGCGTCCCATGGGCGCGCCGTTGCGCAACTTAGGTGCGCGGTGCGGTGCGAGCAACCGAAGTCGCGTTGACTTCGATCAAGGCGCTGGATACTTTCCGTTGCTTCGAGCCGAAGTGGTGGAATTGGTAGACGCGCTGCGTTCAGGGCGCAGTGGGCGTACGCCCGTGGGGGTTCGAGTCCCCCCTTCGGCACTGGCTATTTCACGACGCGAAATGGGGCGGTCGTCCACGGACGACCGCCCCATTTCGCATGTCCAGGCGCCGCTACTGGCCGAGCAGCGCGGACGGCGGGAGGTTCTCGGGAAGCGCCGCCGCCCCGAAGCTGTCCTTCAGCGCCTCGCTGGCTTCGGCCAGGTACGTCCCCAGCAGCTCGCTGCCGCGCAGGACGTTCGCGTCCGCCTTCTGGAAGGAACCGCCGGCGAAGGCGAAGAGCGTCTGCCCGAGGCGCTGCTGCGTCGGCGCACCGGCGCGCGAGGCGAGCGCGTCGCGATAGGCCGACAGTCGGGCGTTGAACTGGCCCTGCGCGAGCTCGACCGCGTCGCGCGCGATGCTGGGATCCTTCTCCAGCTCGGCGGCCAGCACGCGCGCCACGACCGACGCCGTCCGGTCGTCGAGCGCGTCACGCTCGGCGGCGAGGAGGCCGAGCGCGCGGCGGGCATAGCGCAGCTCCCAGCGCGCGTGGTCCATGTCGCCCCGCGTCGCCGACTCCGCGAGCCAGATCACGTCCTCTTCCGTCGGCTCGTCCATGAGGCGCCCGACGTAGCGCTCGGCGCGACGCTCGATCTCACGCTGGGCTCGCCAGCGCCCGAAGAACGGCAGCATGACGAGGACGGAACGCTCAGACCGGGATGACGGGGAGCGCGGCGTGCGTCCCGACGCGCGCCGGGGAATCGGACTCCTCGAGCCCGACCCGCAGCCGCACCTCCGGCTCCTCCATCAGGAGGTCGGAGAGATGCACGCTCTCGAGCACCGCGTCGATCTTCTGCTGCAGGAGCACCCAGACCGGCCGGATGCTGCACGTCTGGGCGGAGGAGCAGCGCTCCTCCCCGACCGGGTGCGTCACGCAGTGGAGGTCGAAGGTGGTCATCTCGGAAGCCGCGATCACGTCGCGGATCGAGATCTCCTCCGGCGGCCGGGATAGCGAGTAGCCGCCGTGCGCGCCACGGGTGCTGCGGACGATGTCCGCACGCCGCAGTCGCAGGAGGATCTGCTCCACGTAGTCGACGGGGAGCCGCTCGCTCGCGGCGATCTCGCGGCCGGTGATCGGCCCCTCGTCCACCCGGCGGGCGAGGTGGAGGGCACAGATGACGCCGTATTCGGCAAGTGTCGTGATGCGCACGTCCGGAGGATAAGACGGACCAAATCACTCGGGAAGGGGCAGTTTCCCCCTTCCCGCTTCCCGTTTGCCCTACCCACCCGGCAGCGGTGCGCGCCGTTCGCCTACCCGGCGCTGACGGCCCCGTGCGCGCCGCCAGGCACGCCGATCTCCGTCATCTTCCGGAGGTCGAGGATCTCGTCGATCTGGTCGTCGGGAAGGACGTGCTCGCGCTTCACGAGGTCGCGGATGAGCACCCCCTCCTTCACCGACTGCTTGCTCAGCTCGGCAGCGCGCGCATAGCCGATGTGCGGCGCGAGCGCCGTCGCCAGCGCCGCCGAGCGCTCCACCCAGTACTCGCACATCGCCCGGTTCGCCTCGATCCCGCGCACGCACCGCTCGTCGAGCGCCACGATGGCGTTGGTCAGGATGCGCGTGGCGAGCAGCACGTTGAAGGCGATCACCGGCATCATCACGTTCAGCTCGAGCTGGCCGTGCTCGGAGGCGATGGCCACCGTCGTGTCCAGCCCCATCACCTGGAAGCAGACCTGGTTCACCATCTCGGCGATCGAGGGATTGACCTTCCCCGGCATGATGGACGAGCCGGGCTGCACCGCCGGGAGCTTGAGCTCGTCGATCCCCGTGCGCGGGCCCATCGCCATGAGGCGCAGGTCGCTCGCGATCTTGCTCAGGTCCACCGCGAGCACCTTGAGCTGCGAGCTGAAGGCGGCGACGTCGCCCATGCTCTGCATGAGCTGCACGCGATCCTGGCCGACGCGCAGGTCGAGCCCGGAGATGCGCTTCAGGTTCTTCACCATCAGCTCGGGGTACTCCGGCTCGACGGTGACACCGGTGCCGACGGCGCTGCCGCCGATGCCGAGGTCGCGCAGATAGTCGGCCGCCTCCTTCACGCGCCGGAGGTTGCGGTCCATCGAGCCGGCCCAGGCGGCGAACTCCTGGCCGAGCCGGATGGGCATGGCGTCCTGGAGGTGCGTGCGGCCGGCCTTCACGATGTCGTCGAACTGGCGGCCCTTCGCGGCGAACGCGTCGCGCAGCCCCTCGATCGCCTTCACCAGGCCGCCGAGCTGCGACAGGCAGGCGAGGCGGATGTTGGTGGGGATCGTGTCGTTGGTGCTCTGCGCCATGTTGACGTGATCGTTCGGGTGCACGGGCTTGTACTCCCCGCGCTTGCCGCCGAGGATCTCGTTGGCGCGATTCGCCAGCACCTCGTTCACGTTCATGTTGTGCGACGTGCCGGCGCCGGCCTGGTACGGGTCGACGACGAACTGGTCGAGGTGCTTTCCGGCGAGGACCTCGTCCGCCGCCTGGACGATGGCGTCGGCGAGCCGCGCGTCGAGGCGGCCCGTCTCCTTGTGCGTCAGGGCGGCGGCCTTCTTGATCCACACCTGCGCGATGACGAATGGCTCCAGCGGACGCAGGCCGCTGATCGGGAAGTTCTGCCGCGCGCGCTGGGTCTGCACGCCATAGAGTGCATCGGCCGGGACCTCGAGGGGGCCGAGGGGATCTTTCTCTGTACGAGTGGCTGTCATCTATCTGCCCTCACTGGGAGAGGATTGATCGCGTTCCGCCTTCCGAGTTCCGCTCTCCGCTTTCCGCTTTCCGCTCTCCGCAACCGCAGGATGGCGCGCATCATCGTCCCGAGCGGCTGGCGGAAGGCGGAATTGCGGAAAGCGGAAGGCGGAGTGCGTGATGCCGTCGGTCATCTGGTCGGCGGTATCTCCAACGCGATCGCGAATCGGTTGAAGTAGTTGAAGATACAGATCACGGCCGTGATCTCCACGATCTGCACGGCCGACCAGTGCGTGGCGAGCTGGTCGAACGTCGCGGCGCTCGCCTGGCCGCGTGCCGGCGTGATCTCCTCCGCATAACGAAGCGCCGCCTGCCAGGCCGGCGCGAAGCCGCCGACGTCGCCGCGCGCCAGCGCCGCGAACTGCTCGTCCGTCGCACCCAGCCGCCTTGCCAAGGCGGTGTGGGAGGCCAGTCAATACTCGCAGTCGTTGATCTGCGAGACGCGAACCGACAGGAGCTCCTTGAGCAGGACGTCCACCTCCCCGGGCCCCATCACCGCGTCCATGTGCGCGCGCAGGGTGCTGACGATCCGGGGTTGGTGCGCGGCGACGCGGAAGAGGTTGGGCACCTTGCCGCGCTCGCGCATGAACGCGTCGAACACCTCGCGCACCGGACCGCCGGCGGTCGCCGGGTCCAGCCGCGAGACTCGGGGCTCTCGTTCCATGTACCTTCAGCTCCGGGGTGGTAGCGCGCGCGCCGCCAGGACGAGCGCGACGAGCGCGGCGAGCATCGCGATGGCGAGCCATCCCACGCTCATGGCGTGCAGCCGCCCGAAGGCGACGCGCCGCGGATCGTCGGGCGCGAGCGACTCGATGGCGCCGGGGATGGACTGCCGGACGCGCTCGATGCGCGTGCCGACGGCGAACTGGGCGATCGCGCAGCTCACGATCGTGACGAGCCCCGCCACGAGCCGCGCGCGCGATCCCGCGCCCCCCCAGTCGAGCGCCACGACGACGACGCCGACCACGATCCCCGCGTAGAGGATCTGCGGAAGCACGCGCCCGACGATCGCGCCGGCGAGGCTGCGCGACGGGAGGACGGCGAAGGCGGCGGGGGCCACCGCCGCGGCGAACAGGAGGGCCGCCCCGAGCCAGGCGGCGAGCACGACGATCTCGATCACCGCCGGCGCGATCCTCACGACGCCCCGACCACGCGGGCCGCGCCGGTCAGGAACGGATTCGTCGCCCGCTCGATGCCGATCGAGGTCACCGGCCCGTGCCCGGGGTGAACGACGGTCTCGTCAGGCAGCGCGCCGAGGCGGTCGAGCGACTCGCGCATGTGCTGCGGATTCGACATCGGCAGGTCGGTGCGCCCGATGGACCCGGCGAAGAGCAGGTCCCCGCCGAGCATCACCCCCTCGCCGATCAGCGCGACGTGACCCGGCGCGTGTCCCGGCACGTGCATGACGCGGAACTCGAGCGTGCCGAGCCGCACGACGTCGCCCTCGGCGAAGGTGCCTTCCGGGGGCGCGGGCTGCTCGAAGGAGAGGCCGTAGTAGGCGGCCTGCATCGCGCCGCGCTCGTACAGCGGCAGGTCGGCGGGGTGGAGGTGCACCGGCACGTCCCACACCCGTTTGACCCCGGCGATGCCGCCGATGTGGTCGATGTGCGCGTGCGTCAGCCAGATCGCGTCGAGGGTGACGCCGGCCGCGCGCACCATCTCCACCAGCCGCTCGGGCTCGGCACCCGGGTCCACGAGCGCCGCGTGCCCCGTCGCGTCGTCCACGACGAGGTAGCAGTTCTCCTGGAACGCGCCGACCGTGAGCGACGAGATCTTCACGCCGTATAGCCTCCCGTGCCGACGATCTCCGTCTCCGGCTCCTTCGCGCCGTCGGCGATCGCCTTGAGGTACTTCTCCGCCGCGATGGCGGCCGTGGTCGCGTCGCCGACCGCCGTCGTGACCTGCCGCGTGAGCTGTGCCCGCACGTCTCCTGCCGCGAACAGCCCCGGTACCGAAGTCATCATGTTCGCGTCGGTGAGCAGGTAGCCCATCTCGTCGTGCTTCGCGTGCAGCTCGAGGATCCCCGTGTTCGGCCGGAAGCCGACGAAGATGAAGATGCCGGTCGCCGCGAGATCGGTCGCCGCGTTCGTCTCGACGTTGCGCAGCTTGAGGTTCGTCACGAGCCCGCTCGCGTCCCCCTCGATGCGGTCCACGACGGTGTTCCAGACGAACTCGATCTTCGGGTTGGCGAAGGCCCGCTCCTGGAGGATCTTCGACGCGCGGAGCTGGTCGCGCCGGTGGATCAGGTAGACCTTGTTCGCGTAGCGCGTGAGGAAGTCGGCCTCCTCCGTCGCCGCGTCGCCGCCGCCGACGACGGCGATCGTCTGCTCGCGGAAGAAGTGGCCGTCGCAGATGGCGCAGTAGGACACCCCCTTTCCCGCGTACTCGAGCTCCCCCGGGATACCGAGCTTCACGGGCGTGCCGCCGGCCGTCATGATCACCGTGGGGGAGACGTAGATGTCGCCCCCCTCGACCTCGGTCTCGAACTGGCCGTCGGGGCGCTTGCGCACGGCGGTGACGTGCACGCCGGTGCGGAACTCGGCGCCGAACTTCGCCGCGTGATCGTAGAACTTCTGGGCGAGCTCGTGCCCCAGGATGTGCTCGAAGCCCGGGTAGTCCTCGATGACCTCGGTGTTGAGGAGCTCTCCGCCCGGAAAGCCGCGCTCGAGGACGACGGTGCGAAGCATCGACCGGCCGGCGTACATGCCGGCGCACATCCCGGCTGGCCCGGCCCCGACGATGACGACCTCGTGATTGAACGTCTGACCCACGCGCCGATCCTCGCTTGAATGTCCGTTGCTCGCGCTTCCCGGAAATCTGGCCAAAGCCGCCGCGGGAGGGAACGGCTTCAGCCGGAGCTCAGCCGCCGATGCTCAGGCGATTGAGCGCGCCGTGGCAGTGCGACATCGTGCCCACGATCACGTCCGCCGCACCGGCGTCGCCCAGCTCGCGGATGGCGGCATCGACGGCCAGGACGTCCGCGGTGTCGATCATCCCCACGCCGTACGCACGGTGCGTACAGTGAAATATGAACGGGCCGTGAAGTGGGGTGCCCGCCGCCCGCTCGGCGTCGACGTAGGCGCGGACCGTCGGCGGCAGGCTCCAGTCGCGCGGGCCGCGCGTGTGCGGGCAGCGGGCGGGCTCGATGCAGTTGATCGGGCACATCCACTCGGCGAAGCTGACGTACGTGGTCCCATCCGGGGCCGCGCGCCGCCACGGCACCTCCGGCTCGTGAGCGAGCGGCCGCGTCTCGACGCGGCGCTCCGGCCAGCGGGCGCGCGCCCGCGCGAGCAGCCAGTCATAGAGCAGGTGCGGCATGAGGGGCGACGGGACGATGGCGTCCGTGCCCGCCACCGACTCCGTCGAGGCGAGATACCGTGCGAAGTGGTCGCGCCAGTCGGCGACCGCGAGCTCCGGCGCCGGCACGCCCTCGGCCGGCGCGGCGCGGAGCGCCGCATCGCGCGCGACGGCGCACTCGGGGTCCCGGTCGACGACGACGAGCCGCTGCCATGCCAGCGCGCCCGCGTGCGCCGAGCGGCCGAGCTGGCGCACGTAGTAGGAGCCGTAGCAGCCGCCGCCGACGACGACGATCGTGCCGTAGCGCTGCACGGCGCCCGGCCGCGCGCGCTCAGCGGCGGATGTGCCGGCCGCCATCGACGATGATCGTCTCCCCCGTCACGTAGTCGGCGTGCAGCAGGAAGAGCACCGCGTCGGTCACGTCGGAGGGGGAGCCGAAGCGCGAGAGCGGCGTCGTGGC
This sequence comes from uncultured Gemmatimonadota bacterium, assembly GCA_946480295.1. Next base: position 6,918 of record CAMLIT010000077.1, on the reverse strand, counting down.
GAGCAGCCGGTTGCGCTCGTCGCCGGCCATGCCCTCGGGGAGCAGGACCGCGCCCGGGGCGATGGCGTTGACGCGCACCTCGGGGGCGAGGACGCGCGCCAGCGACCGGGTCATCTGCACGATCCCCGCCTTGCTGATCCCGTGCGGCATGTACGCCGGCCAGGTCTCGAAGGCGGCGAGATCGGCGATGTTCACGACGGCGCCCTTCGCGCGCGCGAGCGCCGGCGCGGCGGCCTGGGTGAGGAGGAAGGGGGCGCGCAGGTTCACGGCGAAGATGTCGTCCCACACCGCGGCGGTCACCGTGCCGAAAGGCGTGCGCTCCATGACGGCGGCGGAGTTCACCAGGACGTCGAGGGCGCCGAACGCATCGAGCACCTCCTTCGCCAGCCGCTCCGGTCCGTCCACCGCGCGCAGGTCGCCGCCGAAGGTCCGCGCGTCGCCGCCGGCCGACCGGATGCGCGCCGCCGTCTCCTCCGCCCCGTCGCGCGACGCGTTGTAGTGCACGGCGACGCGCATCCCGGCGGCGCCGAGGGCGAGGGCGATCTCCTTGCCGAGGCGGCGCCCCGCGCCGGTGACGAGCGCGACCCTGCCGCGGAGGTCCATGGCGTCCGTGGGAGTTTCGATGCCCTCGGCTATGCCACCCGGGCGCGCCGCGCCGAGACGCGCGCGTCCTGCTCGGCGAGCCAGTCGCCGGGGACGCGCATGGCGCCGAGGATGCGTGCGCCGTCGGTGCCGCCGTGCCAGTCGGAGCCGCCGCTCCGCACGAGCCCGAGCTGCTCGGCGAGGCGCCGCAGCCGCGCGACGTCCTCGGGGGTGTGGCTGGGGTGCAGGACCTCCACGCCGTCCATCCCCTCGTCGAGCATCTTCTTCAGTCGCTCGCGCGTTCCCGATGCGGCGGGGTGCGCCACGACGGCGAGGCCGCCCGCGCGATGGATCATCGCGATGGCGTCGCGCATCGCGAGCTGCTCCTTGGGGACGTACGCCGGCCGGCCGTTGCCGAGGTAGCGGTCGAAGGCGTCGCGGAAGTCCTTCGCCCAACCTTCCGCGACCATGGCGCGTGCGACGTGCGGCCGGCCGACAGCGCCCCCCGCGGCCTGCGCGAGCACGGCGTCCAGGTCGACGCGCACGCCGAGATCGTTCAGGCGCCGCACGATGCGCTCGGCGCGCGAGCGCCGCATCTCGCGCAGCGCCTCCAGGCGCGCCTCGAGCTCCGTCGAGTCGTCGAGGTGCAGGCCGAGGACGTGCGTCTCGACGGCGTCCTCGACGGCGCTCAGCTCGACGCCGCGCACGAGCCGCACGCCGAGCTCGCGCGCGGCATCGGCCGCCTCGGCGAGCCCGCCGAGGGTATCGTGGTCGGTGAGGGCGATCGCCTGGAGTCCCGCGCGCTGCGCCTCGCGGACGACGTCGGCCGGAGCCCGCGACCCGTCCGACGCCGTCGAATGCGTGTGCAGGTCCACGAACGCGGCGGCCGCTGCTGCCGGCCTTGCGTCGGGAGCGGTCACGCGCTGTAGTCGGCTTCCGGCGAGGTCTCGCTCGGCTGCGAGTGCGCGAACAGCGAGCGCAGGTCCGTCTCGCTGAGATCGGCGAGCGAGCGCTCGCGCGACCGCACGCCGTTCGGGGAGTAGCGCGTCACGCGCACCTGCCGGTTCGTCCCCTCTCCGGCGACGAAGATGAGGCCGAACTCGTCGCGCTCGTACTGCGTGACGCGACCGGAGGGGAACACGCGCCAGGTCCTGCCGTTGATGTCGATCGATCGGGTGGGCATTCAGCTCAGCTCCACTTCCTCGTAGATGCGATTCGGGTCGAGCACCGGGTCCGGGGCGCCGGAGTGCGCGCGCGCGAGCGTCTCCCGGTCGGGCGCCTCGAAGAACTCCAGGAAGGCGCCGGGGAGCGAGAGCTCCTCGAACACCCAGAAGCTGCAGTTCGCCTGCTTGTAGTAGTCGCGTTTGCGCTTCAGCCGTTCGCCGTACTTCTCCCGCTCACCGGGAGTCACGAGCGTCCGCTGTACGCTGAGAAACCGTCCCATGTCAGAAGCCGGTGTCGGGGAAGCTCTCCAGCCCCTTCTTCAGCGAGGCGAGGAACCGGTCGGCGTCCGCCCCGTCGACGATGCGGTGATCGAAGGAGAGGGAGAAGTACGCACAGGTGCGGATGGCGATGATGTCCTCGCCGTCGGGGCCGGCCAGCACCTTCGGCCGCTTCTCGATCGCGCCGAGGCCGAGGATCGCCGAAGTGCCGAGCGGGATGATCGGCGTGCCGGCGATCGAGCCGAAGACGCCGGGGTTCGTGATCGTGAACGTCGCGCCCTCGACCTCGTCGGGCTTGAGGCGCTTCGTGCGGGCGCGCTCGGCGAGGTCGTTCAGCGCGCGCGTCAGGCCGGTGAGCGAGAGGTCGTCGGCGTGCTTGATCACCGGCACGATCAGCCCCCAGTCGAGGGCGACGGCGATGCCGACGTTGTACTGGCCGCGGTAGATGATGTCGTTGGCGGCGACGGCGGCGTTGAGCACCGGATGCTGCTTCAGCGCGTCGACCACGGCCCTGATGACGAAGGGCATGAACGTGAGCTTCTGCCCCGTCTGCGCCTCGAAGGCCGCGCGATGCTTCTGCCGGAGCCGGGCGACGCGCGTGAGGTCGATCTCGAAGAACGACGTCACGTGCGCCGCCGTGCGCCGGGCGGCGATCATGTGGTCGTGGGTGAGCCGCCGCATCTTGGACATCGGCTCGACGCGGTCGCCCGGCCACGGCTCGGGCTGCGGCCCGTGCTGGTCCACCCCCGCCGGCGCGTACATCGACGCGCCGGGCGTGCGCGCGCCGCCGGCAGCCGCCGGCCGGGCCGCGCCCGACTCGAGGAACTGCATGAGGTCGCGCTTGGTGACGCGCCCGGCGATCCCGGAGCCCTGGAGCGCGCTGATCTCGATGCCGTGCTCCGCCGCGATCTTGCGGACGAGGGGCGAGGACTTCGTGCGCAGCCGCTCCTCGACGGAGCCGCCGTTGCCGCCCACGACGCGCGTCGCCATCGCCGGGACGGGCGCCGCCTGCACCGGCTGCCGCGCGCTCGCCGCGGGAGGCGCGGCCTGGGCGGGCGTCGCCGGAGCGCTGGGAGCGGATGCCGCGGGCCCGGCGGGCGCGGCCTGGGCGGGCGGCGCGACGGCCGCGCCCTTCTCCGTCTCGAGGCGCGCGACCACCGTCTGGACGGGCACCGTCTGCCCTTCCTGGACGAGAACCTCCGCCAGGACGCCGGAGGAAGGCGCCGGAATCTCGGCGTCCACCTTGTCGGTGGAGATCTCGAAGATCGGCTCGTCGCGCTTCACCTCGTCGCCGACCTTCTTCAGCCACTTCGACAGCGTGCCCTCGGCGATGGATTCGCCCATCTGGGGCATCACCACGTCTATGCGTGCCACCGCGTCACCCTCGTTCAGAAGGATCCGAGCCGCCGCGAGAGCCGCGCAGCCGCAGGACCGTCACCGTCGGAAGCAGAACCACCCCGATCAACGCGCCGATCCACGCGTACGTGAACCAGTTGCAGGGCGCGCCGGTCTCCGCGTCGGGCGTGCAGCGCGTGAACGCGCCCACGATCTTCGCCGCCATCACCGCAAGCATGGCGCCGCCAAAGAAGCCCGCCAGAGCCGTCAGGCACCCGACCCCAAGATAGTGCCACCCGCGGCCCTCCGCCTCTTGCGCCATGTCAGTACGCGGCGAGCGAGCGTGCCGCCCGGACGATGTCCGCGGTCTGCGGGAGCACGTAGTCCTCGAGCGGGGGCGAGTACGGCAGGGGCACATCCGCCGCGGTGACCCGGCGGACGGGGGCGTCGAGCCACTCGAACGCCTCCTCGTTGATGCGCGCCGTGATCTCGCCGGCGATGCCGCCGGTGCGCGTGTCCTCGTGCACGACGAGCACGCGGTTCGTCTTCTTCACCGTGCGCACGATCGCCTCGGTGTCCATCGGCAGGAGCGAGCGGAGGTCGAGCACCTCGACGGAGAGGCCGTCCTCCCGCTCGAGCTGCTCCGCCGCGTCGAGCGCCTTCCACACCGTCGCGGCGTAGGTGACGATGGACAGGTCCGTGCCCTCGCGGGCGATGCGCGCCCTGCCGATCGGCACGACGTGGTCGCCCGCCGGCAGCTCCTCCTTCACGCGGCGGTACAGGTACTTGTGCTCGAAGAAGAGCACGCAATCGTCGTCGCGGATCGCCGCCTTCAGCAGCCCCTTCGCGTCGCTCGCCGTGGCCGGATAGACGACCTTGAGCCCCGGGGTGTGGACGAAGCCCGCCTCGGGATTCTGGGAGTGGAAGGGACCGCCGCGCACGTAGCCCCCGCTCGGTCCGCGGACGACCATCGGACAGGGGAGGAAGGCGCGGTAGCGCGCTGTGGCGACGTAGTTGGTGAGCATGTCGTACGCGTTGCCGATGAAGTCGATGAACTGCATCTCGACGACCGGCCGCATCCCCATGTGCGCCGCGCCCGCGGCGGCGCCGACGATGCCCGTCTCGGAGATCGGCGTGTCGATGACGCGCTGCGCGCCGAAGCGCTCGAGCAGCCCCTCGGTGACCTTGAACGCGCCGCCGTAGACGCCGATGTCCTCGCCCATGCAGAAGACGTTCGGGTCGCGCTCCATCTCCTCGACGAGCGCCTGCCGGATGGCGTCGAGATACGTCGTCTCAGCCATTGAACGTTCCCCACCCTTCCACGCGCTCGTGGCGCCGCGCGTTCCGCCCGTCCCCCTCCTCCGCGCCGCGGCGGAACCAGGGCTCCTCGGCGGCCGGTGGATCGGCGTAGACGCCGACGAGCGCGTCGCGTCCCTCGGGCATCGGCGAGCGCTCGGCCTCGTCGGTCGCGGCGTCCACCTCGCGGCGCACGCGCTCGTCGATCGCGACCAGCTCCTGCGGCTCTACGCCCTCGCCGCGCAGCCGCTCGACGTAGCGGTCGAGCGGATCGTTCTCGCGCTCCCATCGCTCGATCTCGCCGGCGGGGACGTACGACTGATTGTCGTGCTCCGCGTGTCCCTTGCGGCGATAGGTGAGCAGCTCGACGAGCGAGGCCCCCTCGCCGCGACGCGCGCGATCCACCGCGCGCTTCGTCGCCTCGTAGGTGGCGATGACGTCGTTGCCGTCGGCCTGCTCGCCGGGAATCCCGTAGCCGAGCGCCTTGTCGACGAAGCGCGCCGCCGCGGTCTGGCGCGACGTCGGGGTCGAGTAGGCGTAGCCGTTGTTCTCGACGACGATGACGAGCGGGCACTGCATGACCGCGGCGAGGTTGATCCCCTCGTGGAAGGCGCCGGTCGACGTCGCGCCGTCGCCGACGTACACGAGGCCGACGCGGTCCTCGCCGCGCATGCGGAAGGTGAGGGTGACGCCCGCCATGACGGGCACCATGTCGCCGAGCGGGGAGATCTGGCCGATGAAGCCGCGCTCCAGATCGCCGAAGTGGATGTTCAGCTCGCGCCCGCGCGTGGGCGAGTCACCCTTCGCCATGTACTGGCGGAGGATCTCCAGGGGCGTGGCGCCCTTCACGAGCATGGAGCCGAGGTTCCGGATGAGCGGCGACATGACGTCGCGCTTCTCCAGCGCGTAGGCGCTGCCGACGGCATCCGCCTCCTGGCCGAGCGAGCGGAAGAGCCCCCCGATCACCTTCGTCTGGCGATACAGCGCGACGAGCCGCTCCTCGAGGGTGCGCGTGAGGCGCATGTAATAGTAGAGCTCGAGCTGCTGCTCACGCAGCAGCAGGGTCGAGGGTCGAGGGTCGAGGGTCGAGCCAGACGCTCGCGAGTGGGACGCTTTTTCTCGACCCTCGACCTTCGACCCTCGCCCCTTGGCCCCGCCGCGTGCCTGGCCTCGGGACCCAGTGCCCTTCGGGGCCATCAGTAATTCACTTCCATCACGTGCGACGGGTCCTGCGCGCGGTGCAGTGAGACGAAGAACCGCTTCACGTTGCGGTCCATGCGGCTCTCGCCCATCTGGTCCGTCTCGGCGTCGACGAACGTGTAGTGCCCGCCCTCCGGCCTGGCGGTGAGCTTCACGATGCCGAGCGGGCCGGAGAAGGTCCGCGAGCGCGGCGCGGTCGCCGTCTGCTGGAGGCCGATCTTCGGGAAGAACTCGTCGGCCGCGGCGAGCACCTCGGCCGGCGGCATGTGGCTGCGATAGAAGTGGCGCATGTCAGGGTGGACTCCCCGGGCGTTCGTTGAGGACATCCTGCATCCACTCGATCTTCTCGAGCGGATGCAGCGAATCACGCCGGAAGCGGATCCCGATGGCCCAGAGGCCGGCGACGACGAAGTTCAGCTTCCCGCGGTACGTCCCGATCTCCGGGCCGTAGGTGAGGCCGTCCCACGTCTTCGCGCCCTGGGCGTTGTTGGAGTAGATCTGTCCTTCGCCGTTCTCGATGGGCTGCCGCGTCTTGCGATCGCGGATCACCACCTTGTAGACGACGTCCTCGCGCGCGTGCGGCGGCGCCTCGCTCGGGTAGATCGTGAAATCGTAGCCGGAACTGAAATAGTACATCTTCGGCTGGTTCGACCCCGAGTCGCAGGCCGCCAGCAGAACGAGTCCCAGCACGAGCGAGGTGCCACGTCGCAGACGCATCGCGTGCCTATTGCTGGTAGTACTCCAGGCCGAGGTGCGTGATCTGCTCCTCGCCCATCAGGTGGCGCAGCGTGTTCTTGAGCTTCGTCTGCTGGATGAACAGGTCGTGCTCCGGCTGCAGCCCGGCGGCCGCCATCGGCGACTTGAAGTAGAAGCTCAGCCACTCCTGGATCCCCTTGAGCCCCGCGCGATGCGCGAAGTCCTGGAAGAGCGCCAGGTCGAGCACGAGCGGCGCGGCGAGGATCGAGTCGCGGCAGAGGAAGTTGATCTTGATCTGCATCGGGTAGTTCATCCACCCGACGATGTCGATGTTGTCCCAGCCTTCCTTGTTGTCGCCGCGCGGCGG
>CAMLIT010000076.1 GCA_946480295.1 uncultured Gemmatimonadota bacterium | reverse complement strand
GTCGGGCCGGTTGCGCACCCAGCCGCCGATCCCCAGCCCGCGGGCGCGCTCGCGCACGAACCACCGGAACCCGACGCCCTGCACGCGCCCGCGCACGACGACGTGGAGCATCGTCAGGCGCGCTCGTCCCAGCCGTGCATCCCGAGCAGCGGGACGAACTTCACCGGCGCGACCTCGCGCTCCTCGATCTTCCCCCCGCGCCTCGTGTACAGCATGAGCCGCTGGTCCTCCATCGGGCCGACCGGCACGAGCATGCGCCCGCCGTCGGCGAGCTGGTCGAGCAGCGGCTGCGGCACCGACGGCGACGACGCGCTCACGAGGATCGCGTCGTACGGCGCGTACTCGCGCCAGCCGACGCTCCCGTCGCCGAGCAGCATCGACACGTTGCGCACGCCGGAACGCTGGATCGCCTCGCGCGCCTGCTGGAAGAGCGCCGGGATGCGCTCGATCGAGAACACCTGCTCGACGAGGTGCGCGAGCAGCACCGTCTGGTACCCCGAGCCCGTCCCGACCTCGAGCACCTTCTCGCGTCCCCCGAGCTGGAGCAGCTCCAGGTAGCGCGCGTGGATCGACGGCTGCGAGATCGTCTGCCCGTTCCCGATGGGGAGCGCCGAGTCCTCGTACGCGCGATGCCAGATGCCCGTGGGCACGAACCAGTGCCGCGGCGTCTGCTCGAAGGCCCGCAGCACGGCCAGGTCGCGGATGCCGCGCTCGCGCAGCAGCTCGACGAGCCGCAGCCGCGCCCCGCGGTATTCCGGGTCTACAGGTCGCGCCACCATGTCGCCGACGCCTCCAGGATGCTGAAGTTGGTGAGGTCCAGGTGCAGCGGCGTCACCGAGATGTAGCCCTCCTCGATCGCGCGGAAGTCGGAGTCCGGCTCGCCCGTCCAGCTGATCTCGCCCCCGCCGATCCAGAAGATCTCGCGCCCCCACGGATCGCGCATCGGCGTGATCGAGCCCGAGTACGCCCGCCGCCCGAGCCTCGTCAGGCGCGCGCCGCGAACCTCGTCCCCGCGCACCGGCGGCAGGTTCACGTTGAGGAGGGTGTTCGGCGGGAAGGTGGGGAGCGACGTGATGTGCCGCAGCAGCCGCGTGAGGACGCCGACCTGCTGTCGCAGCTCGGAGACGTCGGCCCGAAGATCGCCCCCGGCGAAGGAGATGGCAATCGACGGGATGCCCAGCGCGAGCCCCTCCATCGCCGCCGCCACCGTCCCCGAGTACAGGACGTCCTCGCCCATGTTCTGGCCGTGGTTGATCCCGCTGAGCACGAAATCCGGCCGCTCGGGCATCAGCGCCTCGACGGCGAGCATCACGCAGTCCGTCGGCGTCCCGTCCACCTGGAAGCGCCGCGCCCCCCGCCGGATCGGCCGCAGCGGATGGTGCAGCGTCAGCGAGTGGCTCGTCGCGCTCTGCTCGCGATCGGGCGCCACCACGAACACCTCGCCGAGCGGCTCGGAGGCCTCCTGCAGGCACTCCAGGCCGTGGGCGAGGATGCCGTCGTCGTTGGTGAGAAGCAGTCGCGTCATCTGGGTACCGGCAGGCCTAGGCGCAGCATGGCCCGCATCACGAGCAGGGTGTCGCGCACGTGGCGGAAGTGACTGCCCCGCCCCGCCGCGTAGACGGTCGGCACAGGCACCTCGGCGATCCGGAAGCCCGCCCGCGCCGCGCGCACGAGCAGGTCCACCTCGAAGTCGAAGCGGTCGCCCGCCCCGCGCACCGCGCGCGGCACCTCGGCCCGCATCGCGCGGAACCCCGACTGGCTGTCGCCGATCCGCTGCCCGGCCAGCGCGCTCGCCACCACGCTGCTCAGCGCGTTGCTCGCGCGCCGGTGGACGGGCATGCTCGTCCCGAGCCGGCGCCGGCTGCCGATCACCAGGTCGGCGGACGCGAGGCGCTCGACGAGCGCGGGCAGGCAGGCGGCCGGGTGCTGGCCGTCGGCGTCGAGGGTCACGACGATCTCGCACCCCGCCTCGAGCACGTGCGCGATCCCGCTGCGCAGCGCGGCGCCCTTGCCGCGGTTCACCGGGTGCCGGATCACCGCGTCCGCCAGCGCGCGGGCCGCGTGCTCCGTCGCGTCGCGCGAGCCGTCGTCCACGACGACGAGCAGCGCGTCGGGCAGGAACGCGCGCACGCCTCGCGCCACCTCCGGCAGCGTCGCGGCAGCCTCCAGCGCGGGCACCACGCAGCCGATGCGCGGCATCAGGCCGGCTCGTGCGCTCCCCGGAGCAGGTCGACGATCTCGCGCAGCTCGTCCTCGAGCGACTGCAGCGTCTCCACGTTCAGCGCCGCGCGCGAGACGCGCCGCAGGTCGCCGCCCTTGCGGTGCTCGTCCACCTTCTGGCGCGCCCCCTCGATCGTGTACTTCTCGACGTAGAGCAGGTGCTTGACGAGCAGGATCAGCTCGATCTCGCGCCGCTGGTAGACGCGGTTGCCCGAGCGGTTCTTCGCCGGATTGAGGAAGCGGAACTGGCTCTCCCAGTAGCGCAGCACGTGCGGCTTCAACCCGGTGAGCTCGCACACCTCGCCGATGGAGAAGAACTCCTGGACCGGCTCGCCCGCGGCGCTCATCGGTCCTGCTCCGCGCGCAGCTCGCGCGCCATCAGCTCGCCGACGGCCTCGCGCGCCGGGTAGCCCTCGAAGAGGATGCGGGACACCAGCTCGGCGATCGGCATCTCCACGCCCTCGCGCTGCGCCAGCTGCACGGCGCTCGCCGTCGTGAACACGCCCTCGGCCACCGTCTGCTTGCCCGCCTGCGCCTCGGCCAGCGTCGCGCCGCGCCCCACCTCCACGCCGAGCGCGCGGTTGCGGCTCAACGACCCCGTGCAGGTCAGCACGAGGTCGCCCACGCCGGCGAGTCCGGCGAAGGTCGCCGACTGCGCCCCGAGCGCGACGCCGAGGCGCGTCATCTCGGCGAGCCCGCGCGTGATCAGCGCCGCGCGCGAGTTGAAGCCGAGCCCCACGCCCTCGACGATCCCCGTCGCCACCGCCATCACGTTCTTGAGCGCGCCCGCCAGCTCCACGCCGGGCACGTCGTCGTGGGTGTAGACGCGGAAGCTCGCGTTGCTGAACGCGCGCTGGACGACGTCCGCCGCGTCGGCCGAGGCGCTCGCCGCGACGACCGCCGTCGGCTGGTGCGCCGCCACTTCCTGCGCGAAGCTCGGCCCGGAGAGCGCGACGACCGGGTGCCCCGGCACCTCGCACTCCACGACGTCCGACATCAGGGCGAGCGTCTCCCGCTCGATCCCCTTCGACGCGACGGCGAGGATCGCGCCCGGCTGCACCGACGCCGCCCCGGCGCGCGCGATCCCGCGCAGGTGGTGCGACGGCGTCACGTAGACCACGAGCTCCGCGTCCGCCAGCGCCTCGTCGTGGCGGCCCGTCGCGACGATGGACGGGGCGAGCGACGCCCCCGGCAGGAAGCGCGCGTTCTCGTGCCGCGTCATGATGCCGTCGACCACGTCGGGCTCGAACGCCCAGATGCGGACCTCGTGGCCGTTGCCGGCGAGCAGGTCGGCGAGGGCGGTGCCCCACGCCCCGGCGCCGATCACCGTCGCGCGCATCAGGTGGCCGCCTTCCGGCCGAAGCGGTGCTCCTCGCCGCGACGCAGCCGCGCGATGTTCGCGCGATGCGTCCAGAACACGAAGAGCATGATGAGCAGCGCGACGACGAACAGCGGCGACACGCCCTGCATGAGCAGGATCACGACGGGCAGGACGATCGCGGCCACGAGCGAGCCGAGCGAGACGTAGCGGCTCACCGCGAACACGAGCGCGAACGCGACGAGCGCCGCGACCGTCGGCAGGGGCGCCAGCGCGAGGAACACCCCGGCGGCCGTCGCGACCCCCTTGCCGCCGCGGCCGAACTTGAGGAACACCGGCCGCACGTGCCCGAGGATCGCGGCGATCCCGCACAGGATTCCCATCGTCAGGCGCCAGTCGCCGGCGAGCGCCGGCGCGCCGGCCACGTGCGTCGTCCACGGCGGCAGCAGGAGCACCGGCAGCGCGCCCTTCGCCATGTCCACGATGAAGACGAGCGCGCCGATCCTCGCGCCGAGGACGCGGAAGACGTTCGTCGCCCCGAGGTTGCCGGAGCCGTGCTTCCGAAGGTCGATGCCGCGCGACTTCCCCGCGAGGTACGCCGACGGGATCGAGCCCGCCACGTACGACAGCGCGATGGCGATCGCCGGGTGCATGCTCAACCCGCCTTGCGACGCAGGATGACGCGCAGCGGGTTCCCCGTGAACCCCCACGCGTCGCGGAAGCCGTTGTGCAGGTACCGCACGTAGTGCTCCTCCACGAGCTCGGGATGATTGCCGAACACCGCGATCGTCGGCGGCGCGGTCTCCACCTGCGACGCGTAGTTCAGCTTCACCTCGCGCCCCGCCGCCTGCGGCGGCTGCCGCCGCGCCAGCAGCTCCTGGAGCCGCTCGTTCACCTGCGACGTGCTCACGCGCTTCTGCCGCTCCTCCTCCACCCGGAGGAGGAGCTCGAGGATGCGCGTCACGCGCTGGCCGGTCGCCGCCGACGTGAAGACGAACGGCACGAAGCGGAGAAACGGCGCCTTCTCCTGCGCCGCCTTCTCGTACTTCGCGGTCGCCTTCTCGTCCTTCGCCGCGAGGTCCCACTTGTTGACGACGAGGAGCAGCCCGCGCCCCGCCTCCCATGCCAGCGCCGCGATCTTGAGGTCCTGGTTCTGGATCTCCCCCTCGGTCGCGTCCACCACGAGGATGCAGATGTCCGCGCGCTCGATCGCGCGCCGCGTGCGCAGCGCCGAGTAGAACTCGATGCCTTCCTCGACGCGACTCTGCCGGCGCAGCCCCGCCGTGTCGATGAATACGAGCTGCTGCCCGTGGTAGCGCATGGGCGTGTCGATCGCGTCGCGCGTGGTGCCGGCGACCTCGGAGACGACGAGGCGCTCCTCGCCGAGGAGCCGGTTCACGAGCGACGACTTGCCGACGTTCGGCCGCCCGATGACGGCGACGTGCAGCGCCCGCTCCTCCGCCTCGCTCCCGGGCGGCAGCTGCTCGACCACGCGGTCGAGCAGCTCCCCGGAGCCCTTGCCGTTCGACGCCGAGACGGGCATCGGGTCCCCCGCGCCGAGCGAGTAGAACTCGTACCAGTCGGTCGCCTGCGGGTCGTCCACCTTGTTGGCGACGAGCAGCCACGGCTTGCGCGAGTTCCGGAGCAGCTCCGCGACGTGCGCGTCCGACGGGTGCAGCCCCGTCTTCGCGTCCACGACGAACAGCAGGAGGTCCGCCTCGGCGATCGCCTCCTCGACCTGTCGCAGGATCTCGCGCTCCATCGGCAGTTGCGGATCGTCGGCGATGCCGCCGGTGTCCACGAGCCAGAAGTCGCGTCCCGCCCAGTCGGCGCGCGCGAAGTGGCGGTCGCGCGTCGTCCCCGCCTCGTCCGAGACGATGGCGGTGTTCGACCCCACGATCCGGTTGAACAGCTTCGACTTGCCGACGTTCGGACGGCCGACCAGCGCGACGACCGGGATGTTCATCGGCCGCCCGCCTCCCAGGCCGTGCCGGCGAGGCGAGACTCGTCTTCCTGCGACAGCACGTCGACGAAGTCGTACGACGGGTAGACGGGCATCGGCAGCGACTCGCGCAGCGCGATGAACCGCTCGTCGTCGAGGAAGATGCCGTCCTCGTTGATCGTCTCGGCGGGGATCAGCGCCAGGTCCAGGTCCGTGCGCCCCTCGAGCGCGCGCCGGATGTCCGCGCCCACGAGGAGCCCGGCGGTCGTCGTCGTCGGCCCGAAGAGGGAGTTCTCCATCGAGATGAGCTCGAAGTGCGCGCCCGTCTGGCGCGTCAGCTTCGCCAGCAGCTCGGGCATCAGCGGCGTCATCGAGGCGCCGGTGACGACGCCGATCCGCCGCCCGTCGAGCCGCGGTAGCGAGTCGAGCCCCTCGTCCAGCCGCATGCGTAGCCGCGTCACGGCGCCCACGCCGTTCTCGATCTGCGGGAAGTCGCCGTAGTGCTCCGGCCCCGGCAGCTCGCGCCCGGCGAGGAGATACAGCTCGTCGGAGCCGTACACCCACGCGTGTCCCCGCTCGGCGCGGGCGCGCGCGCCCCACCGCTCCGCCGCCTCGAGCAGCCGCGTCGAGTTCTCCACGTCCATCGGCTTGCCCGTGTACAGATGCGAGAACTGCGTCAGCCCCACCGGCACGATCGCCACCGACAGGCAGGCATCGCCGAAGTTCCAGAGATCCGTGAGCGACTGCTCCAGCACCTCGCCGTCGTTGAGCCCCGGCACGACCACCATCTGGCCGTGGAACTGGATCCCGCCCTCCACCAGTCGCGTGAGCTGCTCGAGGATGTTCGGCGCGCGCGGGTTGTTGAGGAGCGTCTTCCGCGCCTCCCACGGCGTCGCGTGCACCGAGATGTACAGGGGGGACAGGCGGTACTCGATGATCCGCTCGAAGTCGCGGTCCTTGAGGTTCGAGAGCGTCGCGAAGTTGCCGTAGGTGAACGACAGCCGGTAGTCGTCATCGCGGACGTAGAGCTGCTTCCGGAGCCCCTTCGGCAGCCCCTCGATGAAGCAGAACTCGCAGCGGTTGGCGCACCGGCGCACCGTCGGCTGCTCGAGCTCGAGCCCGAGCGGCTCGCCGTCCGGACGCTCGATCTCGTAGACGATCGCCTCCCCGTCGGGGAGCCTCGCCTCGATCACCAGCTCGTCGTCCGCGCTGAGGAACTCCCAGTCGAGAAAGTCCCGGAGCTCGCGCCCGTTCACCGACTGCAGCTCGGTGCCCGGCACGATTCCCAGTTCCTGCGCGATGCTCCCCGGATGTACTCGACTGACCCGCACCATGGCGACCACCATTGCAAAGGGGAAGATCACGAATCGCGATCTCCCCCCGACTCATTCGACGACGCGGAACAGCCTCCGCAAGCTCACGCAACCTAGGAGATCAGGGCCCGGAAATCAAGGCAAATGAGCCACTTCGGCGTATGACACAAGGCGAATGCCACACCCCACGCGAGCCCCCGGAAAGCAGAACGCCCGCCGGCGAGGGCGGGCGTTCCACGAACATGCGGACGGCCGGGATCGTCAGCTGATCGGCGCGTACCGGAACGCGGTGATGCCCGCGCCTGTGCCCGTCACGGTGAACTTGCCCTCCGACTTGGCGTTCACCGGACCGACGCTGGCCTGCCCCGACGAGATCACCTTCCCGTCCTTGTCCAGGAAGTCGACCTTGATCGTGTACGTCTTGGCCTGGTCGCCGTTGTTCGCGATCGTCCCGCTCAGCGTCGCGCTCGTGTCCTTCGGCGTGAACTCCGAGAACGTGACCTTCACCGGCAGGCTGTCGGCCATGTTGTTGTACCTCAGCGCCAGGTCCGTGACCTTCCGGATCGAGTCGTCCGTGATCCGCGCCGAGTCGATGAGCGCCCGCTTCAGCCGCGAGTTCTTCGTCGCGTTCGCCTTCTTGCCGAGCTCCTTGGCCTCCGCCATCAGCCGCTTCTGCATGCCGGCGTAGGCGAAGGCGAACAGCCGGTAGTTCTCGCCGTTCGACGGATCGACCGAGACGAGCCGCGTGATGAACGGCAGCGCCTTGTCCCCCGAATCCTGCTTCACGTACATGATGGCGAGGTTCGCCAGCACGTCGCGGTGATACGGGTTGAGCTGGTACGCCGCCTGGAAGAGCTTGGTGGCGCTCGCTCCGTCGTTCACCTGCGCCGCGGCCACCGCGGCGGCCACGAGCTGGTTGTAGTTGTACCCCGACGGGTTCGCGAGCTGCGCCTGGTACGACGCCTTCAGCGCGGCGGTGTCGCCGGCCACGAGCGCGATGCGCGACAGCCCCTGCTGCGCCAGCTCGGCGGAGTGCGCGTCTCCCTCCTTCTGCAGCGCCTCGTACGCGGCCTTCGCGTCGGCGACGTACTGCGCCTTGTCGGCCGCGCTCGCCTTCTGCGCCGCATCGGTCGCGAGGTTGCCGACCAGGAGGAGCGCCTGCCGCCGGTTCTCGGCGAGCGTCGTGTCGCCCTGCGCCGCGGCGATGAACTTGTTGTACTGGTCGATCGCGTCACGCGTGTTGCCGCGCTTCTGCGCCACGTTCGCGAGGATGTTGTAGCCGATCGCCGACTTGTACAGCTCCAGCGAGCGCTTCGCCAGCGTCTCCGCAGAGTCGACCTGGTCCGCGTTGATCGCCTGCACCGCCGCGTTCGCGACCTTCACCCACCCCTCGTTGCGCCGGATGCCGTTAGGCCCGGAGATCTGGGCGGCGCACTCCGGCTTGGCCGTCTCGACGGCCGTGAACGCTGTGTCCACGGCGGCGGCGAGGTCGATCGTCCCCTCGGGGTTGGTCGTGTAGCCGATGTCGCCGCGCTTGGCGATGTCGTTCACGTTGGGCTGGGCGATCCAGAGCGCCAGCGCCTGGCCGAGCATGTAGTTGCGCTCGACCGGGTTGTCGTTCTTGGACGACAGGTCCTGCACCGCCGCCTTGAGCGCCTTCGCCGCGTCTTCAGGCGTCTTGGCGCTGCGTGCGCGCTGCAGGTTGAAGACGTCCTTCGCGAACTTGTTCTCGTCGATGGAACACTGAGTCTGCTGCGCTCTCGCCGCGAGCGTCACGGACGCGGACAGCACGAGCGGCAGAAGAGTCATCTTGCCGAAACGCATGAAGGGGATCTCCTCGATGACTTTCTGGAATACCGGGCGTGGGGCCCGCGCAACTGTTTACCCTGCGGTGGTCAACGACGTTCCGCCGCGCTGGAAGCCTGCACGAATATATCGTGCAGAGGCCGCCCTGTCTCCTGCGAGACGCGCTGGACGTCGCTGAATTCCGGCTTGGCCCGCGTCGATCCGTCCGGCAAGGTCACAATCTTGATACCGATTGTGCGGCCGAGCACAGTCACCGTGCCCGTCGACCTTGGCAGGGCCCGCCGGGAGACGACGCTCCGCCGCACGCCGATCGTGGTGCTCTGGGCCAGCAGCAGGTCCTCGAGCGCTCTCGCCTGCCCCGGGCGCGCCAGCACCTCCACCCGGGTGCCCGGACGCCCCTTCTTCATCGTCGTCGGCATGAGCACCACGTCGAGCGCGCCGGCCTCCCGGAGCCTGTCTGCCGCTGCCGCCAGGTACTCCCCGCTCATGTCGTCCACGTCGGCGGCGAGCACGACGAGCTCCTCGCCCTCCGCGCCCTCCTCGAGGCCCGCGCCGGCGACCTCGGCCAGGGTGATCCGCAGCGCATTCGGGCGGTCCTTGAAGTCCTTCGTGCCGGCACCGAAGCCACTGCGGATCGGGGTGTACGCAGCCGGCGGCGGTCCCGCGGAGAGCACCTTCACCAGCCCGGCACCGGTCGGCGTGACGAGCTCGCCCGACGACTCCGGCCCCGGCCGGATCAGGTGTCCCTCCAGCAGCTTCATCGTCGCGGGAGCGGGCACCGGCAGGATGCCGTGCGCCGCCTTCACGAAGCCATCGCCCACGCTGATCGGGCCGCAGTAGACCCGCTCGATTCCAAGCTCGTCCATGCCCCAGACGGTGCCGACGACGTCGAGGATGGCGTCCACCGCCCCGACCTCGTGCAGGTGGACGCGCTCGATCGGGATGCCGTGGATCTCCGCTTCCACCGTCGCGATGGCGGTGAAGATCGCGTCGGCGCGGCGCTTCACCGCGTCGGGGGCGACGCTTCGGTCGACGAGATCGCGGATGTGGTGGATGTGCCGCCCGTGCGGCTGCGGCGGGATGTCGAAGTCCACCTTCCGGCAGGCGATGCCCGCGCGCTGCACGTCCCGTATCTGGAGGCCGATGTTCTCCAGGCCGAGTCGCTCCGGGAGCGCGCGCAGCCACTCGTCAGGCAGCCCGAGCTGGAGGAGGGCGCCGAGGGTCATGTCCCCGGCGATGCCGCTGAACGGATCGAGGATGGCGACGCGCATGGGTCAGAACCGGTAGGAGGCGCCGCTCCCCGTGTTGAAGATCAGCACCTCCGCGTCGCGCGGGATCCGCCCCGCGGCCGCGAGCTGCTCGGCGACGGCGAGGGCGCAGCCGCCCTCGGGCGCGGCGTCGATGCCGGCGATCCGCCCGATCTTCTTCGTCCCTTCGCGGATCGCCTCCTCGCTCGCCGCGCCGGCGTCGCCCGCGCTCTCGCGGAGCGCGCGCAGGATGAGGCGGTCGCCGAGCGGCGCCGGCACGCGCAGGCCGCTCGCGTGCGTCGACGGATTCTCCCAGGGCGTGCCTTTCTCCGACCCCTCGCGGAATGCGCGGACCATCGGCGCGCACCCTTCCGCCTGCGCGACGATCATGTGCGGCAGCGCCGCGTCCTTCGGCATCCACCCCCAGTCGCGCATCTCGCCGAACACCTTCCACATCCCTATCAGCCCCGTCCCACCGCCCGTCGGATACACGATGTGCGTCGGGTAGCGCCAGCCGAGCTGCTCGGCGAGCTCGATCCCCATCGTCTTCTTCCCCTCGATGCGGTACGGCTCGCGGAGCGTGGAGACGTCGAAGTAGCCGCTCTCCGCGGCGAAGGACCGCGCCTGCTTCCCCGCGTCACCGATGTGCCCCTTCACGAGGCACAGCTCGGCGCCCAGCGTGCGGATGGTCTCCAGGATCGGGCGCGGCGTGCTCTCCGGCGCATACACGCGCACCGGCAGCCGCGCCGCCGCGCCATAGGCGGAGAGGGCCGCCCCCGCATTGCCGGCCGTCGGCACGACGAGCCCGGGCACGCCGCTGCCGCGCGCCCGCGTGACGGCGGCGCTCATCCCGCGCGCCTTGAACGACGCCGTCGGGTTGAGCCCCTCGTCCTTGATCCATACCCGCGCCACGCCCATCTCGCGCGCCAGCTCCGGAACCTCCACCAGCGGCGTGAGCCCCTCGCCGAGCGAGACGGGCGCCTCGCCGTCGCGCAGGGGGAGCACCGGCGCGTATCGCCACATGTCCCAGCGCGGCGTGACGCGGTCGCGCGGCGGCGCGGCGGAGTCGTAGCGGACGAGATACGGCTGGCCGCACTCGGGACAGACGGTGGCGCGCGTGCTTCCTTCCTCGCGGTGCGCGCAGGCGGAACATTCGAGATGCCAGGTGCTCAAGTCAGTGTCGTGGGTCGAGGGTCGAGGGGCGAGCGCTTGCGGCGGCGGGTTCCGGCTCCCCGCTTGCGGCGTCGTCTTCCGCCGGGGTGCCGGCGGCGTCCGACGCGGTCGGATCCTCCGCCAGTGTCGTGGTCGGTGGCGCCGCGGGCGCCACGGGGTTCGACGCGCTCAGCGCGTCGAGGACCTTCTGCGCGGACTTCGCGCTGAAGCCGGGGAGCGCCGCGATCGACTCGATGCTCGCCTCGCGCACCCCCTGCAGGCTGCCGAACGCCTCCAGGAGCTGCCGCCGCTTGCGCTCGCCCACACCCGGGATGCTCAGCAGCTCCGAGGTCACGGTGCGCATCGCGCGGCGCTTGCGCTGGAAGGTGATGGCGAAGCGGTGGGCCTCGTCGCGCGCCTGCTGGAGCATGCGCAGGCCCGGTGAGCGGCGCGGCAGGCGGAGGGAATCGGCCCGCCCGGGGAGGAAGATCTCCTCCTCTCGTTTGGCGAGGCTGATGAGCGGCATCGCCGCCAGCCCGAGCTGCTCCAGCGCGTCGTACGCCGCGTTGAGCTGCCCCTTGCCTCCGTCGATCACCACGAGATCGGGGAGCGGGCGCTCCTCGTCGAGGCGCCGCCGGAAGTACCGCGTCACCACCTCGTGCATTGAGGCGAAGTCGTCGATCCCCTCCACCGTCTGCACCTTGAATTTCCGGTACTCGGCGCGGTAGGGGCGGCCGTTCTGGAACCACACGCACGACGCGACGGTGTCCTTCCCCTGCGCGTGGGAGATGTCGAAGCAGACGAGGGCGCGCGGCACCTTCTGCAGCCCGAGCTGGCGCTGGAGCTCGTAGACCGGGTCGGCCGCGCGCTCCTCGGTCTCCTCGCCCGTGAGCCGCGCCTCCTCGAGCAGGTGCCGCGCGTTCTGCACCGCGAGCTCGACGAGCTCCCGCTTCGGGCCGCGCTGCGGCACGGCGAGCTTCGCCCCGCCGAGCGACTGCTCGAGCAGCTCGCGCTCGGCGGGCTCGAAGGGGACGAACAGGTCGCGCGCCCGATCCTCGAGGGCGAGGTACGTGCGCACCAGGTACGCCTGGAGCACGTCCGCGTCCCGTTCCTCCTCGAGGTTCTCCAGGAACTGGTGCTCGCGCGCCAGCAGCCGCCCTGCGCGGATGCGCATGAGCGCCACGCACGCGTCGTCGCCGTCGCGCGCGTAGCCGACGACGTCGCGGTCGCCCCCCTCCACCTCCAGCACGACCGTCGGCTCCTCCATCCGCTCGAGGTGCTGCAGCGCGTCGCGCAGCTCGGCGGCGCGCTCGAAGTCGAGCGCCTCCGCCGCGAGCTCCATCCGCTCGCGCACGCGCCGGATCACGTCGTTCGTCCGCCCCTCGAGGAAGGCGAGGACTTCATCGATCATGACGCGGTAGTCCTCGCGCGTCTGCGCGAGGATGCACGGCGCCTTGCACCGCTTGATGTAGTAGTCGAGGCAGGGCCGCTCGGGCGCGACTTGCGGCAGGTCGAAGGTGCACGAGCGCACCGTGAAGACCCGCCGCACCACGTTGAGGGCGCGCCGCATCGCGCCCACGTCCGTGTACGGGCCGAAGTACCGGCTGCCGTCGTTCACGAGGTGCCGCGTCACGTACATCCGCGGAAACGGCTCCTGCACCGTGACCTTGATGTACGGATAGGACTTGTCGTCGCGGAGGGCGATGTTGAACTTCGGGTGGTACTCCTTGATGAGGTTCGCCTCGAGGATGAGCGCGTGCGCCTCGGAGGGCACGACGATCGTCTCCAGCCCGGCGACCTGGTGCATCAGCGCCTGCGTCTTCACGCTCCCGGCGTGATCGCTCGTGACGTAGCTGCGCACGCGCGAGCGCAGCCGCTTGGCCTTGCCCACGTACAGCACGTTCCCGTCCGCGTCGCGCCAGAGGTAGACTCCCGGCGACTCGGGCAGGTGCGGAATCTTGTCGAGAACGCTGTCGGGCACGGCGGGCATACGAGGGAATTATACCCCGGCGCGAGCCGTTTTTGCCGTGCGCTTGCCGTCCGCGCGGCCGCTCAGCGCCGCCGGAGCACGCGGCCCAGCACGCCCCGCGCTTCGGGCATCCCCAGCGCGTAGGTCAGCCCCAGGTACAGCCCTCCGAACAGCCCGAGCACCACCATGCCGACGAGGTACCGGTTGTGCGCCTCGATCAGCACCTTCGTGCCGAACGCCGCTCCACCGGCGAGCACGGCCACCGTCCACAACCGCGCCACGTACCCGCGCCGCAGCCCGGTCTCCCCGATCCGCCGGTTGAGCCGCGAGCGGAGGAGGAGGAACTCGATCCACCCGGAGAAGCCGGCCGACGCCGTGAGCCCCGCCGCCCCCCAGTGCGCATCGATCCCCAGCAACCGCGGCAGCGGCAGCGCGGCGAGGTAGCCGAGCACCGTCGTCAGCGACACGCGCACGATCGCGAACTTGAGCGGCGTGCGTGTGTCGTGGAGCGCGTAGTACGTCGACGAGTAGAGGCGGCCGAGCGTCGTCGCCAGCAGGCCGACGGCGGAGCCGGCGAGGATCGCCCAGGTGTACAGGGTGTCCACGCGCGTGAATCGGCCGTGCTGGAAGAGGATGCGCGTGATCACGTCGCCAAGGGCGAGGAAGGCGATCGCCGACGGCACGACGAAGTAGGCGATCCGCCGCAGCCCCACGTCCACGCGGCTGCGCAGGACCGCCGCCCGCTCGTCGTGGCTCCCGATCACGCTCGACATCTCCGGCAGCTCGGCCGCCGAGATCGACGACCCGAAGAGGCTCACCGGCAGGAGATAGAGCGTCTGGGCGTAGCCGAGCAGCGCGACCATCCCGACCGGGAGGAAGCTCGCCAGGAGCACGTCGATGTAGCCGCTGATCTGCACCACCCCGCGACTGACGAACACGGGCGCGAAGTTGTGGAGGACCTGTCGCACCGTGCGCCGCCCCCAGTCGAGGGCCACGCGCAGGCTCGGCACGAGGCGCAGCACGCTCGGGAGCTGCACGAGGAACTGCAACCCCGCCCCGACCACGGAGGCCCACGCCAGCGTATCCGCCAGCCGGGCCTGCCCCTGCCGCGCGCCGAACCAGAGCAGCGCGACGATCATCGCGATGTTCCAGAGCACCGGCGCGGTGTACGACAGGAAGAACTTGCGATGGCTGTTCAGGACCCCGAGGCACCACGCCGAGAGCACGAAGAGCCCGGCGCCCGGGAAGAGGATGCGCGTGAGCTGGATCGTCAGCTCGCGCTGGTACCCCTTGAACCCCGGCGCGATCAGGGGGATCAGCCACGGCGCGAGCACCACGCCCAGGAGCACGATCACCGACGTCACGAGCGCCAGGATCGCGGCCACCGCGCCCGCCACCCGTCCCGCCTCCTCGCGCTCGTCCCTCGCGAGGAGCTGGGCATAGACCGGGATGAACGACGCGGAGAGCGCGCCCTCGCCGAAGAGGTTCTGCAGCAGGTTCGGGATCTTGAACGCCGCCATGAAGGCGTCGGCGGCCAGCCTGGCGCCGAGGAACTTCGCCATCAGCGACTGCCGGACGAGCCCGAGCAGCCGTGAGAGGAGGATCCCGGTGGCGACCAGGGCGGCCGCGGCGCCGGTGCTGCGCCGGGCCGCCGCCGACTCGTTTGGCGCCGCCACGCGCTGCACGACGGGTGCGCTCATGCCGGCGACGGCTGCGCGCCGACGGCCATGAGGGTGGCGGCGGGCGTGGCGCCGAGGACGACCGCGGCATGCCCGGCGGCGTGCGCGCACATCTCCCCCAGCAGCGGCGCGCCGTACCGCGCGAGGAACGGCACGTAGCCGAGCGCCCGCTCCTGCCGGACGCCGTCCGGAAAGAGGGAGCCGCGCGCCGTCGCGACGTCGCGCATCGCCTGGAGCTCGCGCCGCTTCACCGATGCGCGGTACCGGCGCTCCAGCCGCTCGAGCTTGTGCAGCATGGCGCCGCGCACCCCCTGCACGCTTGCCGGCGGCACCAGCAGGTCGGTGTCGAGCACCTCGAGGTCGGCCGTGTCGCGCTCGATGTCCTCCCGCAGCCGGCGCAGCGTCTCGCCGATCCGCGCCGGCAGCGCGGCGCGCGCGAGGCGCGTCTGCAGCGCATGCGGGGCGCGCACGTCCTCCGGCGTGGCCCCCAGCCGATCGAGCACGCGCTGCACGCGGGGCTCGAGGATCGTCACCGACCAGCGCGGCACGACGAGCGGCTGCGACGCGCCGAGGGCATCGGCCACCGCGCTCACCTGCGCGAAGTACGCGATCTCCCCCGGCCCGCCCACGTAGGCGACCGTGGGCAGGATCGCCCGCTCCGTCACCGGGCGCAGGAGCACGTTCGGGATCAGCTCCTCGGGGCGCGTGCCGAGCGATTCCGGCGCCTCGGCGATCGTCAGCCGACGCTTCGTCCCCTCGGCCATCGTGAAGACGAGCGAGAGACCGGCAACCTCCTCCACCTGCGGCGTGAACCCCGCGGCGTGGATCGCCGCCTCGCGGGCGGCGAGCGCGTGCGCCACCGTCGCCGCGCGCTCCAGCGCCCGCCGCATCAGCGGTCCGGCGGCATGGCGCACGGTCTCGTGGCAGGAGTCCAGCACGGCGATGCCGAGCGGCTCGAGCACGCGTCGCAGCAGGCGCACGTACGCCCCGCCGACGGTCGCGCCGCTCGCGTACGCGGCACGCGCGTCGTCGAGCACGCGCGCGTCGAGCACGGGGCCGCACGCCTCGACGAGCGTGCGCAGGAGCGGCCCGACGTCGCCCAGCGGCGCCCGCGACATCGGGGTGCCCGCGGGCGGCCGGTCGCCGAGCTGCAGCAGCTCCACGCCGCCGGGCACGGCGATCTTCGTCCACGCGCCCTCGTCGAAGTCGGCGTCGTCCGTCGCCGCCCAGAACACCGGCGCGGTCGGGATCCCCGTCTGCCGCTCCAGCGCGTCCGCGAGCGCGAGCGCGCTCAGCGCCTTGGCGAACGTCATCAGCGGTCCGCCGAAGAGGCCCGGCTGCTGCCCGGTCGTGACGACGACGCCCCCCGCCTCGGCCACGCGGCGCAGCCGGTCGGCGGCCGCGCCGCTCGCGGCGAACGCGCCGCCCAGCGCGTCGTACCATCGCGCCGCGCCGAACTCGCGCGCCACCGCCTCCGCGCGCTCGCGCCAGCCGCCCGGCGTCCGCGGGCGCTCGCCGTACCACTGCGGCAGCTCGCCGCGCCGCGCCGCGCGCGAGAGCGGCGAGCCGCCCAGGTCCTCCGTGATCACCCGTGGAACCGTCATCCGCCGATCGTGCTCACCGTGTTCGTGCTCACTTGTGATAGGGCTCGCCGCGCACGATCGTCCCCGCGCGATAGAGCTGTTCCGCCAGGACCAGTCGCGCGAGCTCGTGCGGCAGCGTCCACGCCGACATGGCCAGCATGAAGCCTGCACGCGCCCGCACCGGTTCCGCCAGTCCGTAGGCGCCACCGATCACGAACGCCACGTCGCGCGCGCGGTCGCGCGCCTCCTGGAGCCAGGCCGCGAGCTCCGCTGACCGCATCTGCCGTCCGCGCTCGTCGCACACGACCAGCTGCGCCGCCGGCGGTACCTTCGCCAGCAGGCGTTCCCCCTCGCGCTCGCGGACGAGGTCCGGGGGCGTCGACCGTGCCGACTCCTCCCGGACCTCGTGCACCTCGAGGGGCCAGTAGCGCGCCGCCCGCGTCTCGTACTCCCGGATCGCCGATGCCAGCGCGGCATCGCGCGGCCGCCCCACGGCGGCGATCACGACTCGCATGCACCGGCGCCGCGGCGTCGCGGCGTGCCTCGATCAGCGATGGTCCCGCGCGCTGGCCGACGCACGCCGCGACGGCACGTCACGCATAGATGCCGCGCAGCCGGTGGACCGTCGCCACCCGGCTGATGGACAGCATGTACGCGGCCGTGCGCATGTTCACCTTGTGCTGCCGCGAGAGCTGGAGCACGCTCTGGAAGCTCTGCGTCATGATCTCGCCCAGGCGGCTGTTCACCGTGTCCTCGGTCCAGAAGTACCCGCCGCGATCCTGCACCCACTCGAAGTACGAGACGGTCACGCCGCCGGCGTTCGCCAGGATGTCCGGGATCACGAACACGCCCTTCTCGTCGAGGATCGAGTCGGCGCCCGCCGTCGTCGGGCCGTTCGCGCCCTCGCAGATGATCTTCGCGCGGACCTTGCCGGCGTTCTTGCTGGTGATGACGTTCTCCAGCGCCGCCGGCACGAGCACGTCCGCGTCGATGGTCAGCAGCTCGTCGTTCGTGATCGGGTCGCCGCCGGTGAAGCCCTCCAGCGAGCGGTGCTGCTGGACGTACTTCACCGCCGCGTCCACGTCGATGCCGTTCTTGTTGTGGAAGCCGCCAGTCCGGTCGCTGATCGCGATCACCCGGCACCCTTCGCGGTGGAGGAGCTGCGCGGCGACCGAGCCCACGTTGCCGAAGCCCTGCACGGCGACCGACGTCCCCTGGATCGGCATCCCGAGATACTTGAGCGCCTCCTTCGTGCAGATCATCACGCCGCGCCCGGTGGCCTCGCGCCGTCCCATGGAGCCGCCCATCTCCACCGGCTTGCCGGTGACGACGGCGGTCACGGTGTGCTGGACGTGCATCGAGTACGTGTCCATCACCCACGCCATCACGCGCTCGTTCGTGTTCACGTCCGGCGCGGGCACGTCGGAGTCGGGGCCGAGGGTGGCGATGATGCCTGCCGTGTAGCGCCGCGTCAGCCGCTCGAGCTCCCCGACGCTCAGCTTGAACGGGTCACAAACGACACCGCCCTTCGAGCCACCGAAGGGCAGGTTCACCACCGCGCACTTCCAGGTCATCCACGCCGCGAGCGCCTTCACTTCCTCGAGCGAGACGTTCTCGTCGAAGCGGATCCCCCCCTTGGCCGGCCCGCGCGACGTGTTGTAGAGCACGCGGTAGCCGGTGAAGACCTCGACCTCGCCGCTGTCCATCATCACCGGGATCGAGATCTGGATCTGCTTCTCGGGGTGGCGCAGCACCTTGTACAACCCGGGCTCCAGGTCCAGCAGCTCGGCCGCCCGGTCGAAGCGCGACATCATCGCCTCGAACGGGTTCTCCTCGTTGAGAAACCGGTCCTTGTCGGGCCGGACGATTCTATCGGTCGGAAGTCTGAGGTCGGTCGCCATGGGAATAGGGACTCCAGCCGGGGTCAGCCGGCGGTTTGGGTCAGCCGGTCTCGCGCGTGAACCACATCGTGAATCACCTGCTCGAGCTCGACGGCTCCGCGCTCCACAATGACGCGTTGAGAAACATACCATAACGGCGGCGCTTCGCGAGGCCAGCGCCCCGCGACCTTCACCGCGTCCTTCAGCGTGCACACCGCGAAATCGGCGCGCCCCGCGTCTGCCGCGAAGGCCTCAATGACCTCGTCGGAAAACGCGTGGTGATCGGGATGACAGCGCGCCGTGACCGATGCCCCGATCGCCTCGAGCTGCCGCACGAATGCGCCAGGATCCGCGATGGCGAGCAGCGCGTGCACCGACGCGCCGGCGAGCGATTCGATCGGCAATCGCCGCGCACCCTGCATCTCCACAAGCTCGTTTGGTGCCAATGCGACGCGCGCGCGCCGAACGCCCGGTGCCGCCCGGTCGAGCGCCGCTTCCACCGCGTCGACTGCCTCGGCAGGCGCCGCCTTCCGTGTGACGACGACCAGACTCGCGCGCCGCGCCGCACGGAGCGGCTCACGCCAGGGGCCGGCGGGGAGCAGACGCGAGCGCCCCGTCCACCGGTCGGCGCTGACGAGCACGATGTCCGACATGCGCGCCGCCCGCCGGTGCTGGAAGGCATCGTCGAGGATGGCGACGTCGGCCCCGCCGGCGCGCGCCGCGCGCACACCGGCCACGCGGTCCGGCGCGATGACGACCGGGATCTCCGGGTTGAGGATCCGGTGCACCTCGGGCTCGTCCTCGCCATAACCGCGCAGCACCACCGCCGGACGCGCGCCGGCGTCGAGCAGACGGTGCGCCAGCCACGCGGCGACCGGGGTCTTGCCCGTCCCGCCGACGGTCAGGTTGCCGATGGACACCGCCGGCAGCGCCGTGGGGCGCGCCCGCAGGACGCCGCGGTCGTAGAGCAGTCCACGCACGGCGATGGCGCCGGCGAAGAGCGACTCGAGGGGGAGGAGCGCCGTCCGGAGCACCGCCGCGCGAGCACCGCGTCCGTACCACATGCGCTCCACCAGGCGCTGCGTGAGGCGCTCCTCAGCCAAGCGACGCCTCCCGCTCGACCTGCGCCATGAGCTGCTCGAAGCGCGGCGTGTCCTCCGCCGCCTCGCGCGGCGAGCTCCCGTGCGGCGGCACGGCGTCGCCGTAGGCGAGGGTGACGCGGCTGAACGGCTTCGGGATGAGGAAGCTGTCCCAGCTCCGGAGTCGCCAGGCGCGAGGGGCGGCGACGGCGATCGGCAACACCGTCGCCCCGGCCCGCTGCGCCGCCACGAGCGCGCCGGGCGCGAAGCTGCGCGCCGGCCCCCGCGGTCCGTCGGGGGTGATCGCCACGGCGCCCCCCGCCTCGACGTGCCGCGCCATGGCGATGAGCGCGCGGCTCGCCCCGCGCGACGTCGAGCCGCGGATGGTGCGGAAGCCCAGCCGCTCGGCCACGCGCGCGATGATCTCCCCGTCGTTATGCTCGCTGATCAGCACCGCGACCCCCTCCCCGCGGTGCTGATAGAGCAGCGGCAGCATGTGGCCGTGCCAGAGCGCGAAGATCACCCCCTCGCCGGAGCGCAGCGCGGTGTCGTAGCGCTCGCCGTGCACGCGCCGGATGCGCCAGGTCGCGCCGAGCACGCGCAAGACCCACACCCCGATCCGGACGATCCAGCGGCGTCGGCGCTCGGCGCGCTCAGGCGACGCGCGCATCGGCGGTGGTCATCCGCAGCGCCAGCTCCGCGACGCGCCCCGCGGCGCCCGGCTGGCCGAGCGACGCGCGCACCGCGGCGAGGTCGGCGAGCATCCGCTGGCGCGCGGCGCTCGCGGGGTCGAGCAGCGGCTGCAACGCGTCCGCCACCCTGGCCGGCTGCAACGCATCCTGCACGAACTCCGGCGCGACGGTGCGCCCGGCGACGACGTTCACGAGCCCGATGTTCGGGATCTTCACGAGCCGACGCGCCGCGAAGTAGGTGATCGGGCTCGTGCGATACGCGACGACGAGCGGGCACCCGGCCACCGCGGCCTCGAGCGTCGTCGTGCCGCTCTTGCACATCGCCGCGTCCGCGGCTCGCAGCACGGTGAACGACTGCGAGCGCACGATCGGGTACGGGCAGCGGGCCTCGTCGAGCTCCACGTCGGGCGCCGCGCTCACGATCACCCGGAGTCCCGGGACCCGTCGCTCCATCTCGCGGCCGACGGCGACGAACGCGTCGAGGTGGCGCGCGATCTCCTGCGCGCGGCTCCCCGGGAACAGCGCCAGCACGCGGTCGGCGCTCGCGAGGCCGAGGGCGCGGCGCGCCGCCTCGCGATCCGGCAGGCGCTCGGCGCGGTCGAGCAGCGGATGGCCCACGAACCGCGCGCGCACGCCGTGGCGGCGCAGAAGCTCCTCCTCGAAGGGGAGGATCACGGCGGCCTCGGAGATCGTCCGCGCCAGCTCCGTGAGGCGTCCCGCGCCCCACGCCCACACCTGCGGCGTGATGTAGTACAGCACCGGCACCCCGGCCTCCCGCGCCGCGGCGGCCACCTTCATGTTGAACCCCGGGTAGTCCACGAGCACGACGAGCGCGACCTGGCCGGAGCGCAGCCGCCGCTTCAGGTCGCGGAGCAGCGCCCAGTGCCGCGGGACGTGCCGCAGCACCTCGACGAATCCCATGACCGCGAGGCTCCCCACGTGCTCGATGAGCCGCACGCCGGCGGCGCGCATCTGGTCGCCCCCGATCCCCACCAGCTCGAACGGCGCGGAGCGCTCGCGCAGCTCGCGCGCGACCCCCGCCGCGTGCAGGTCGCCGGACGCTTCGCCGGCGACGAACAGGATGTCACGCACGGTGGGCGGCGGCCATTCCCGGAGCGAGCGCCGGCAGCGTGCGCTCGATCTCCTGCACGATGGTGAGCGCGACGGCCAGCGCCTCGCGCCCGTCGCGGCCGGTCACCGGCACCGGCGCCTCGCCGCGCACCGCGGCGAGGAAGCTCTCGAACTCCAGCCGCAGCGGCTCGCCCTCCGGCGCCTCGAGCGGGATCCGCTCCACGAGCCCCTCCATCCCGGCACCGCTCTTCACCAGCTCCGCCACGTCCACGTCGTGCCGCACGCGATAGAACTCGCCCTGCCCCGACCCGAGGTCGAGCGACATGTAGCCGCTCGGCTGGAAGATGCGCAGCTTCCGCATGCGCTCGCGCGAGACGCGGCTCGCCGTGATGTTCGCCACCGCCCCCGACTCGAAGTCGATGCGCGCGTTGGCGATGTCCACGAACGGCGTGAGCACGGGGACCCCGACCGCGGCCACCGCGCCCACGCGGCCGCCGACGAGCGTGCGCACGAGATCGATGTCGTGGATCATCAGGTCGAGCACCACCGCCACGT
>CAMLIT010000075.1 GCA_946480295.1 uncultured Gemmatimonadota bacterium | reverse complement strand
GCGCCGCCCGGCGGATCGCCGGGTCCGGGTCGAAGAAGCGATCCTCGTGGAGGACGAGCTCGCCGCTCTCGTCAGCCACGCGGCTCACCGCGCCCATTCCTGGTAGTCGCGCTCGATCTCGTCGGGCGTGGTCGGGCCGTTGAGGATGAGGATGCGATACCGGAAGGTGGTGGACTGTCCCGGGGCGAGGTGGAAGTCGAGCCGCTCCTTCCCCTTGCTGAACGCGGCCTGGCCGAGCGGGTTGGCGGCGAAGAGGCCGTAGCCGCGGGCGTGCCAGTAGGTGGGGAAGCCGACGTTCTTCGGGTGGTCGAGGATGGCGATCGTCACCGGCTCGCCCTGCACGACGCCGGTGAGCTCCGTCCAGCGGCCGCGCGTCGCCCACACCGAGTCGCCCTCGAGCCCCTCGGAGCTGCGGTAGCGGCCGGTGACCTTCTCGTCGCCCGCCGCGACGACGGTGGCGTGGCCGCTGGCGTCCTTGAACACCTCGGCCTTCTCCGTCGGCTGCTCGAGCACGTGCGTCACGCGCAGGCCGAGCATGCCGTCCTTGGCGTCATGGAACCAGACCGCGGTGTCGAGCGCGGTGAGCGTCGTTATGCGGTCGATGGAGCGCAGGTTCTTCCCGGCGTGGAAGACGAAGCGCGTGTCCTCGCGGAGGAGCTTCTTCCCCTGCCCGTCCACCCAGTCCTCGGTGACGTCGAGCATCCCCTCGCCCCGGCCGCTCGACGTGCCGCGCACGGCGCGGTGGACGATCGTGCCCATCTTCGGGGCGCGTTTGGCGGGGATGGCGTCGGAGTTGTTCCAGAAGTCGAAGCCGTTGACGTTCTCGTAGGTGAGCCAGAGGCCGACGTGGTGCGGATGGTCGGTGCGCTCGGGCGGCTTCGCGGGGAAGCCGCGGGTGACGACGATCCCGTCGGCGGTGCGGAGGGGGAAGAGCACCGGCTTCTTGATCGTCGTCGGCCAGATGTACGAGGTGAACGGCTTCCCGTCGACGAGGACGTCGACGCGCCGGTCGGCGTCGTGGCGGACGACGTCGACGCGCGGCGCGGTGGCCTGGGCCGCGGCCGCGCCGGCGGTCAGCGCGGACACCGCGGCGACGGCCGCGAGGCGGGAGCACGACGAGCGGAGGGACGCGAAGCGGAATCGACGCATGCGGTGAGACTCCCTGCGGAAGAGGACGAGAGTGGAACGGGCGCGCGGCGGATCACGCCTGGCGCTCGGCGCTGGCGAGTCCGGCGAGGGCGCCGCGCATGTACGCGAACGACTGCTTCATGCCGGGGAGCGGGTCGTCGGCGTCGATCTCGTACTCGAGGTTGACGTAGCCGGCGTAGCCCTGCTTCTGGAGCTGGTGGAAGAGATCGGCGATGGGGATCTTCCCCTCGCCGACGATGCACTGGCTCTCCTTGACGCGGAGGTCGCGGAGGTCCTTGGCGTGCATGTCGAGGAGGCGCGGGCCGGCGTCCGCGGCGGCCTGCACGACGTCGGCGCCGGCGCGCTCGGAGTGGCCGATGTCCATGCACAGGCCGACGCGCGGATCGAGGTCCTTCACGTGCTTCAGGACGTCGTACGGCGACGGGAAGTGCCTGTCCTCGGGGCCGTGGTTGTGGATCGCGACCTTGATGTCGTAGCGCTTGACGAACTTCTCGATGCGCGGGAGGACGTCGGGCGCGCAGGTGCCGACGATGAGGGGCATGCCGGCGGCCTTCGCGTAGTCGAAGTAGCGCTGCACGCCGTCGTCGGTGTCCTTGTCGAAGGTGATGGTGCCGCCGCCGACGATCTGGAAGCCCTGCGCCTCGATCTCGCGCCGCGCGGCGGCGAGCTGGTCGGGGGACAGATCGTAGGGCAGGTGGAAGGACTTGAGGTTGACGTACGGGGTGCGCAGCTCCTTGATCATCGCCAGCGCCTTGTCGCGCGGGAACTTGCGGAAGGAGTAGCTGGCGACGCCGAGGCGCACGGGGGCGAGGGCCGCGCGGCGCGACGGGGCGCGGCCGCTGGCGGGCATGGCGTCGAGCCGTCGGACGGCCCCGGGGATGATCCCCGCGGCACCGGCGGCGCCGGCGAGGCCGGCCGCGGCGGCGGCGAGGAAGCGGCGGCGAGGGAGCTGATGATCGGGCATGCTCGCGTCTCCTGTGTGGTCGTGACGGCGGCCGTGCTTCTTAAACGTTTAAGCGGGGGCAAATGTACTGCTCACGGAGGGAGCGCGCGAGAGGGGTGAGGGGGCGAGTCGAACGACGTGGTTGGTTGTTGGTACGTAGTCCTTGGCCGGCCTCGGGACGGCTCCGGTGGCGTCCCGGGCGGCTCGCCAACGACCAACGACCAACGACCAATCACGTGCTTCCGCGCCCCGCCTCCCGCCTCCCGCCTCCCGCTCATCCCTCCCCCCTTCCCCCTTCCCCCTCCCCGATCGCCACCCCCAGCACGCTCTCCGGCGTCCACTCCCCCACCGGCCGCGCCGGCGAGAGGCGGCCGCGGCTCATCACGGCGAGACGGTCGCAGAGGCCGAACAGCTCGGGGAGATACGAGCTCACCACGAGCACCGCCTTTCCCGCCTCGGCGGCGCGGGCGATGACCTCGTACACCTGCTCCTTGCTCCCCACGTCGATGCCGCGCGTCGGCTCGTCGAGGAGCAGCACCGAGGCGTCCTGCTGGAGCAGCCTGCCTAACGCGACCTTCTGCTGGTTGCCGCCGGAGAGGGAGCGCACGCTCTGCCCCGGGCCGCGGGCGCGGATGCGCAGCTCGCCGATCCAGCGCGCCGCGGCATCGCGCTGCCGCCGCAGGTCCAGCACACCGAGGCCGCGGCTCACCGAGGCCGGCCGCGTCGCCGTGACGTTGTCGGCGATGGACAGCGGGAGCGCCAGCCCCTCCCCCTTGCGGTCCTCGCTCAGGTAGCCGAAGCCCTCCAGCACGCGCCCGCTCGTCGTCGCGTCGCGCACCGCCAGCTCGCGCCCGTGCAGCAGGACGCGTCCGCCCGCCGGCCGGTCGAGCGCGAACAGCGCGCGCACCAGCTCCGTGCGGCCGGAGCCCATCAGCCCCGCGATGCCGAACACCTCGCCCGCGCGCAGCTCGAAGCTCGCGCTGCGCAGCCCGGGGGGCGCGGACAGCTCCTCCACCCGCAGCACCACGTCGCCCGGCGTCGCCGGTGGCCGCGTCGGGAACATCCCCCCCACCGGGCGGCCGACCATGCGCGCGATGAGCTGGTCGTTCGTCACCGCCGCGATCGCCCCCGTGTCGACGCTCTTCCCGTCGCGCAGCACGGTGTAGCGGCTGGCGATCTCGCGCACCTCCTCGAGGAAGTGGCTGATGTAGATGACCGCGATCCCCTCGCCGCAGAGGCGGCGGATGAGCGCGAACAGCCGCGCGACGTCCTCGCGCTGGAAGCTGCTCGTCGGCTCGTCCATGAGGAGGATGCGCGCGTTCGCGGCCAGCGCGCGACAGATCTCGACGACCTGGCGGCTGGCGAGGGGGAGCTCGCCGACGCGGCGGTCGGGATCGAGGTCGCCGTGGTCGAACTGGCGGAGCAGCGCCGCGGTGAGGTCGCGCGCCGCCGCGCGGTCGATGCGCCCCCAGCGCGCCGGCTCGTCGCCGAGGAGGACGTTCTCCGCCACCGTCAGGTGCGGACAGAGCGCCAGCTCCTGGTGGATGAGCGCGATCCCGCGACGGCGCGCGTCGAGCGGCGTCGCGGGCACGTACGCGACGCCGTCGATCCGCATCTCGCCGGCGTCGGGGCGCAGCGCGCCGGCGAGGATGTTCATGAGCGTGCTCTTCCCCGCCCCGTTCTCGCCGATGATGGCGTGGACCTCCCCCGCGCGCACGGCGAGATCGACGCCGTCGAGGGCGACGGTCGCGCCGAAGCGCTTCGCCATCCCCGAGAGGCGCAGGACGGGCTCGCCCTCGCCCGCCACCGTCGCGCCGTGCGCGTCGGCCATCAGTTGCCGGCCAGGTACTGGTTCAGCGGCGGATTGACGAGCGCCTGCGCCGCGGGCGTGTCGAGGTTCTGCGGCGTCACCATCATCACGCCGGTGTCGATCCGGCGCGGCACGGTCTTCCCGTGCAGGTGGTCGACCATCGTCATCACGCCGAGGTAGCCCATCTTCAGCGGATCCTGCACGGCGATCCCGTCGAGCTGTCCGTCGCGCATCGCCTGGATCATGGTCGGGCTGGCGTCGAAGCCGACGAGGTGGATCTTCCCCGTCTTGTCGAACTCCTGGAGGGCGAGCAGCATGCCGACCGTCGCCGACTCGTTTGGCGTGAAGATCCCCTGGAGGTTCCCCGCGAAGCGGTTGAGCAGGTTCTCCGACGCGCGCTTCGCCGTCTCGCGCGTCGCCCCCGCGTACTGATCCTTCGACACGACGGTGATCCCCGGGAACTTCGCCTTCAGCTCGTCGAGGAAGCCCTCCTCCCGCTCCGTCGTGCTCGCCGAGCCTTCGGCGTAGCGCAGCACGAGCACGTTCCCCTTGCCGCCGAGCAGCTCGCCCAGGCGATCGGCGCAGAGCTGTCCGCCCTTGCGGTTGTCCGTCGCGACGAAGCTCACGATGGAGTCGGAGTTCAGCCGCGAGTCGATGACGACCGTCGGCACGCCGGCCCGCCGCGCCTCGTCCACGGGCTCGACGAGCGCGCGGTCGTCGAGCGGCGCGAGCACGAGCCCCTGGATGCCCGCGCTGAGGAAGCCCTCCACCGTCTGGATCTGCTGCTCGCGATCGTCCTCGCGCAGCGGTCCCTTCCAGATCACCTTCACCTTCACGCCCTGGCGCGCCAGCTCCTGCGCCGCCTTCACGGCGCCGGCGTGGATCCCCCGCCAGTACTCGTGCGTCGTGCCCTTGGGGATGACGGCGATGGAGAGCTCCTTCGCCGAGCCGGCCTGCTCCGCCGACTGGCGGTCGCCGGCCTTGCCGCAGGCGGCCGCGAGCGCGCCGGCAAGGACGAGGGACGCGATGCGGAGTGTCTTCACGGTGAGCCTTCCGGGTTGGGGTCCGCGGTCAGAAGTCATCGTCCACGAGGAGGATGTGCAGCGCCTGCGGCCCGTGCACGCCGATGGCGAGCGTCAGCTCGATGTCGGAGGTGCGCGACGGGCCGGTGATGAAGGTGATGGCGTGGCTCGCCACGTCGCGCCCCGCGTCCGCCGGGTGGACGCGCGCGAGCACGTCGCCGAGCGTGGCGCGGATGCGCCGCGTGGAGAGGAGCGCGACGTGCACCGGCGGCACGAGCGAGAGCAGCCGGTGCCGCTCGCGCGCCGACTCGAGCACGAGGGTGCCCGTCTCGGCGATCCCCCACTGCGCCGTGGTCACGCCGACGTCGCAGGCGACGAGCTCCTCGCGCGTCAGCCCGTCCACGTCGTGGACGGCGACGCCGGGGGTCGCGCGCGCGAGCCGCTGCGCGAGCGGCGCATCGGAGCAGGCGACGGTGCGCGCGCCCACCCCGGCGAGGATGCGCGCGAGCGCCTCGCGCGCGGCGGCCTCGCTCGGCACCAGCTCGCACGAGGCGCCGACGGCGGAGGCCTGCTCGCGGAAGCGGTCGAGCGGCGCATGCGTCGCCGCGGGCTGCGCGTCGAGCGCGCCCCCCACGGGCTGCTTCACGTCGCCGAGCACGGGGAGCGCCTTGCCGTTGCCGGCGGCGTGCGCCGCGGGGCGCGGCACGACGTGCGTCGCCGCGTGCGCCTCGTGCGCCGCGCTCTCCCGCAGCCGCTCGCGGATCGTCGCGAGGATCGCGCGCCGCGCGTCCGTGGCGCCGCTCATCGGCGGTCCCTCCACTGCTCGCGGAAGCTGCGCGGCGCGAGCGGACGCAGGTCGCGCCACGCCGTCCACGCGCCCAACGGCGGCACGAGCCGCGCGGCGAGCGGGTTCGCCCTGCCCACACGGTCGCCGACGCGCGCCAGCCGCTGCAGGCGACGGCCGAGGCGCGTCGCCCACGCGAAGAGCCGCGGGTGGCGCATCACCATCGCGTAGCCACGGAAGGCCAGCCGCTCCATCCGGTGCCCGCCCCCCGCGTCGCGCCGCACGACCTCGGCGCGCAGGTGGAGCAGCAGCGAGGGGATGTCGATCTTCACCGGGCAGACCTCGCGGCACGCGCCACACAGGCTCGACGCGTACGGGAGCTGCGCCGAGTGTTCGATGCCGAAGAGCTGCGGCGTGATGACCGCGCCGATCGGCCCGGGATACACCGAGCCGTAGGCGTGCCCGCCGATCTGCTGGTAGACGGGGCAGGCATTGAGGCACGCGCCGCAGCGGATGCACGCCAGCGACTGGCGCGTCACGGGGAGCGCGAGCATCCGCGAGCGGCCGTTGTCGAGGAGGACGAGGTGCAGCTCCTCCGGGCCCTCGTCGTCGGGACGCCGCTTCGCGCCGGTGAGCAGCGACTGGTATGTCGTCAGCCGCTGGCCGGTGCCGGAGCGCGGCAGCAGCTCGAGGAAGAGCTCGAGGTCGGCGAAGCGCGGGATGACCTTCTCGATCCCCATCAGCGCGACGTGGGTGCGCGGCAGCGTCGTCGTCAGGCGCGCGTTCCCCTCGTTCTCGAGGATGAGGATCGTGCCCGTCTCGGCGACGGCGAAGTTGACGCCGCTGATCCCGAGGTCCGCCTCGGCGAAGCGCCGGCGGAGCGTCTGCCGCGCCGCGGCGGTGAGCGTCGCCACGTCGTCCGACGCCGCCGTGCCGAGCTTCTCGGCGAACAGCGCGGCGATCTGCGCCTTCGTCTTGTGGATGGCCGGCACGACGATGTGCGACGGCGTCTCCCCGGCGAGCTGGATGATGTACTCGCCGAGGTCCGTCTCCACCGGCTCGATGCCGCGGCGCGCCAGCGCGGCATTCAGGTGGACCTCCTCCGTCGCCATGCTCTTGCTCTTCACCACCGTGCGGGCGCCGCGCGCTTCGGCGATGCGCGCGATGATCTCGCAGGCCTCGGCGGCGTCGCGCGCCCAGTGCACGGTGGCGCCGGCGCGCTCGGCGTTCGCCGTGAGCTCCTCGAGGTAGCGGTCCAGGTGGAGGAGGACGTCGTCCTTGATGGCGCGCGCCCGGTCGCGCAGCCCCTCCCAGTCGGCCACGGTGCCGATCGCGGCGCGCCGCCGCTCGCCGAAGAGCGTCGTCGCGTTGCGCAGCGCGCCGCGGAGCTGCGCGTCCTCCAGCGCCGCGCGGGCGTTGCGGTCGAACGTCTCGGCGGTGAGGTGAGTGGACGTCATGGCCGCCGCGTCACGCCGTCCGCGCGAGGACTTCGGCGAGGTGCATCACGCGCACCCGCGAGCCGCGGCGCGAGAGCCGTCCGCCGATCTGCATGAGGCAGCTCGTGTCCGCCGCGACGACGGCATCCACGCCCGCCTGCTCGATCGCGTCCACCTTCTGGTCGAGCATGGCGACGGAGATCTCCGGGTACTTCACGGAGAAGGTGCCGCCGAAGCCGCAGCAGGTCGTGGAGCTCGGCAGGTCCACGAGCTCCGCGCCCTGCACCCTGCCGAGCAGGCGTCGCGGCTCCCCGTACACCCCGAGCTCGCGCAGGCCGTGACAGGCGTCGTGCCAGGTGAGCCGGCCGGCGAAGCGCGCGCCGACGTCGTCCACGCCGAGCTGGTTGACGAGGAAGGAGCTCAGCTCGTGGGTGCGCGCCGCGACGGCGCGCGCCCGCTCCTGCCAGCGCTCGTCGTCCTCGAACAGCGTCTCGTAGTGCTTCACCATCGCGGTGCACGACCCCGACGGACACACGATCGCCTCCGCCCCGCCCTCCTCGAAGATCGAGATGAATCGCTCGGCGAGGGTGCGCGCCTCCGGGCGGTAGCCCGCGTTGAAGGCGGGCTGCCCGCAGCAGGTCTGGCGCTCGTCGAAGTCCACCGTGCAGCCGACGCGCCGCAGGACCTCGACCGCGCTCGTGCCCACCTCCGGCCAGAGCTGATCCACGAGACAGGTGACGAACAGCGAGACGTGCATGACGAGAGGGAGAGCGGCGAGTCAGAGAATGAGCACGCCCTTGATGTACCCGGGCGCCTCGTGGTCGCCGGCGAACGCCGCCGGCAGCGCGTCGAGCGAGGGATAGCGGTGCGTGACGAGGGGCGCCACGTCCACGCGGCCCTCCTCGATCGATCGCAACGCCCGAACGTACGTCGTGGGACGCCCGTCCGCATCATGGCCGCCCGACGCGCCGACGGGCGAGAGGAGGGTCGGCTCGAGGAACTGGACCTGGTTCAGGACGCTGAGGTCCACGCCGGCGTGGCCATGGCCGTAGAGCACGATCGTCCCCTGCTTGCGGAGGAGCCCCGGGATGGCGGTGAACACGCTCCCGGCGCCGCTCGCGTCGATCAACAGCTCGACACGGCGGCCGCCGGTGCGCTCGCGCACCACCTCCACGAGGTCGGCCGCGCGCGGGTCGATGGTGGTCGCGCCGAATCGCTCGGCGAGGGCCCGGCGGTGCGCGCCGGGCTCGGAGACGAGGATCGATCCGTCGAAGCCGGCCACGTTGCGGAGGTGCTGCACGAGCAGCAGCCCGGCGGGGCCGGCGCCGCAGATCAGGATCGCGCGCACGCGCCGCGCGGGATCGGCGGCGCCGATGGTGTAGCGCGCCGGCGTCCGCAGCGTCACGTCGGTGGTGTGGATGACGCAGCCCAGCGGCTCGGTGAGCGCCGCCTGCGCCGGCTCGAGCGGCGAGCGGAGGGCGACGGCGTTGACCGCGGGGACGGTGACGTACTCGGCGAAGCCGCCGGGCAGTCCCGTGATGCCGTGCTCGCGATAGTGCTCGCACTGGTGCGAGTCGCCGGTGGCGCAGTACTCGCACCGCGGCACGCGCGCCTCGCTCACGCAGCTTCGCCCCTGGTCGACGACGACGCGGTCGCCCGCCCGGAGGTCGGTGACCGCCGCGCCGATCTCGTCGACGACGCCGGTGATCTCGTGGCCGAGGATCTGCGGCGCGTCGCGCAGCGGGACGACGCGCCCGGAGGCGTCGCGGTGGTAGTTGGCGTGTCCCGCGACGATGTGGAGGTCGGTGCCGCAGATGCCCACCGCCTGGACGCGCACGCGCACCTCGTCCGGCCGCAGGGCGGGACGCGGGACGTCGCGCAGCTCGATGCGGCCGACGTCCACGAGGACGGCGGCGCGCATGAGCGCCGGAGCGGCCGGCGCGCCAGGCAGCGTGGCACCGGTCATCGCTGCGCGGCCTGGGTCGACGTCTCGAGGACGAGCACCGACGCGATGGTGCTCGGCGCCACCGCCGGGAGCTTCACGGCGAAGCCGCTGTCGCTCGGCACGATGTCGAGCGGCTTGTGGTCGGCGAGCAGGTAGGCGCGAACCGGCTTCTCCTTGACGCCGTCGAGGGCGAGCTGGTGGCTCTTCGGCCAGTCGAAGATGAAGCCGTAGACCTTCCCGCCCTTGGCCGTGTAGCGCCCCCACGAGGGGAGCCCGTACGGGCTCGCCGTCGTGCCGTGGATCGCCTCGCCGTTCACCTGCATCCAGTGTCCCATCTCGGCGAGCCGGTGGACGCTCGGCGCGGGGATGAGCCCCTGCGCGGTCGGCCCGACGTTGAGGAGGAAGTTCCCGCCCTTCGACGCGATGTCGATGAGCGTGCGGAGCAGC
This sequence comes from uncultured Gemmatimonadota bacterium, assembly GCA_946480295.1. Next base: position 12,474 of record CAMLIT010000075.1, on the reverse strand, counting down.
GTCCGCGTGTCCTTCCAGTCGTCGTCGTACGACTTGTAGCCCCATGTGTCGTTCATCGTCATGCAGGTCTCCCAGTCGACGCCGGGAAGCCCGCCGGGGGGCACGCGCTGCTCGGGCGTGCCGTAGTCGCCGAGCGCCATGGTGCCCTGCTTGTTGAGCCCCGTCATCCCCTGCCGGTCGTGGCCGATGCGGTTGTTGATGATCAGGCTCGGCTTGATCGCGCGCAGGTAGTTGTACAGGTCGCGCCCGCGATCGGCGTTCCAGTCGGCGATCCAGTCGCCGTCGAACCAGAGGAGGTCGATCTCCGGATACTGCGTCAGCAGCTCCTTCAGCTGCGGCTTCATGTAGTCGTCGACGTAGCGCTGGAAGTTCGGGTTGTGGGCTGTGGTCGAGTTGTAGTTCGGGTAGTTGGGTGCCTGGGCGTCCGGGTGGTGCCAGTCCATGATCGAGTAGTAGACGCCGAACTTCATCCCCTGCCGGTGCGCCGCCCGGGCGAGCTGGCGGATCACGTCGCGGTGATACGGCGTGGCGTCGACGACGTCGTACTTCGACACCTTCGAGTCGAACATGGCGAAGCCGTCGTGGTGCTTGGAGGTGATGACGATGTACTTCATCCCGGCGTCCTTGGCGATGCGCACCCACGCGTCGGCGTCGAACTGCTCGGGGTCGAAGCGCTTCGCGAACTGCTCGTACTCGGGGATCGGGATGTGCGCGTTGTTCATGATCCACTCGCCGATGTTCGGCAGGCGCTCGCCGTGGTACGTGCCGGCGGGCACGGCGTAGAGTCCCCAGTGGATGAACATCCCGAAGCGGGCATCGCGCCACCACGCCATGCGCGCGTCGCGCTGGGCCTGCGTCTCCCGGGTGTAGTCCTGGGCGCGCGCCGCCGGCGCGGCGAGGGCGGCCACGGCGGCGCCCAGCGCCAGCGCGAGAGTGGTGCGTCGGATCGTCACGGTCATCCTCCTCGTTTGGCGAGCGTCAGGCGGAAAGGCCGGCGGCGGTCCAGGCGGCGCCGTCCGGGAAGGCGAAGTCGCGGATGCTCTCCGGCTTCATGGTGATGCTGTAGCCGGGGAGCGTGGGCGGCATGTAGCAGCCGCCGCGCACGACGACGGGATCGACGAAGTGCTCGTGGAGGTGGTCCACGTACTCCACGATGCGGTCCTCGAGCGAGGCGCTCACGCACACGTAGTCGACGATCGCGAGGTGCTGCACGTACTCGCAGAGCCCGACGCCGCCGGCGTGCGGGCACACCGGCACGCCGAACTTCGCCGCCATCAGCAGCACGGCGAGCACCTCGTTCACCCCGCCCAGCCGGCAGGCGTCGATCTGACAGAAGCGGATCGCGTTCGCCTGCATGAGCTGCTTGAAGACGACGCGGTTCTGGCACTGCTCGCCCGTCGCGACGCCGATCGGCGCGATCGCGCGCGCGATCGCCGCGTGGCCGAGCACGTCGTCGGGGCTCGTCGGCTCCTCGATCCACCAGGGGTCGAAGCGCGCCAGCTCGCGCATGTTGGCGATCGCCTCGCCGACGTCCCAGACCTGGTTGGCGTCCATCATCAGCTTCCGATCGGGGCCGATCTCCTCGCGCACGAGCGCCGCGCGGCGCAGGTCGTCGCGCAGGTCGCGCCCGACCTTGATCTTGAAGTGCGACCACCCCTGCGCCAGCCCCTCGCGGCAGAGGCGACGGATCTTCTCGTCGGAGTAGCCGAGCCAGCCCGCGGAGGTCGTGTACGCCGGGTAGCCGCAGCGGCGCATCTCCGCCTCCCGCGCGGCGCGCGTCGGCGCGCGGTCGCGGAGGATGGCGAGGGCCTCGTCAGGCGTCAGCGCGTCGGTGATGTAGCGGAAGTCGATGCACCGCACGAGCTCCTCGGGGGTCATGTCGGCGAGCAGCTTCCACAGCGGCTTCCCCTCCGCCTCGGCCCAGAGGTCCCACACCGCGTTCACCACCGCGCCGACGGCGAGGTGCAGCGCGCCCTTCTCCGGCCCGATCCAGCGGAGCTGCGAGTCGCCGACCATGCGACGCCAGAACGCCCCCATGTCGGCGGTGATCCCCTCCAGCGTGAGCCCCCGCACGAGGGGCGCCAGCGCGTGCAGGGCGGCGACGCACACCTCGTTGCCGCGACCGATGGTGAAGGTGAGCCCGTGCCCCTCGAGGCCACCCGGGCTGTCCGTGTGCAGCACCACGTACGCGGCCGAGTAGTCCGGATCGCCGAACATCGCGTCGGAGCCGTCGAGGTTGCGCGACGTCGGGAAGCGGATGTCGTGGGTGGTGACGCTGGTGATCGTCGTGGGCACGGGTCTCTCGCTGTCGCTCCCGGGAGCGGTCACATCGCGGTGAAGCCGCCGTCGACCGGAAGGGCGACGCCGGTGATGAACGACGCATCGGGGGAGACGAGCCAGAGCGCGGCGTTCGCGCACTCCTCCGGGGTCCCGAGCCGTCCGATCGGCTGCGCGGACTCGTACTCCCGCCACGCCGCGGCGGGATCGGGCATGGCGTCGGCGAAGTGGTGGAGCATCGGCGTGTCGATGATCCCCGGGCAGAGCGCGTTGACGCGGATGCCGCGGGTCGCGTAGTCGAGCGCCAGCGCCTTCGCCATCATGACGACCGCGCCCTTCGAGGCGCAGTAGACGGGCGAGTCGGTCTGCGCGACGAGCCCCGTCTTGCTCGCGGTGAAGAGGATCGTCCCGCCCTCCGCCTGCGCGAGCATGCGCGCGATCGCGTGCCGCGCCGCGTACATCGGGCCGTACACGTTCACGGCGAAGACGCGCTCGATCTCGTCGTCCGTGCTCTGCGGGAGCTGCTTCGGCAGGTTGATCCCCGCGTTGCAGAAGAGGATGTCGATGCGGCCGAAGCGCTGGACGCAGACGTCGACGGCGCGCTCGTTGTCGGCGCGCCGGCTCACGTCGGCGTGGACGTAGTGCGCCTCGTGCCCCTCGGCGGCGAGCTCGCGGACCAGCGACTCGCCCTCGCGATCGAGCACGTCGGCGAGGACGAGGCGCACGCCGGCCTCGGCGAAGCGCCGGGCGCACGCGCGGCCGATGCCGGTGCTCGCGCCGGTGATCACGGCCGTGCGGCCGGCGAGGCTCGCCTCAGTCGGCGGCACGGAGGCGCTGCCTCGACGACCCGAGCCCGTCGATGCCGAGCTCCACGACGTCGCCCGGCTGGAGGAAGCGCGGCGGCTTCTGGCCGAGCGCCACCCCCGCCGGCGTCCCCGTCGTCACGATGTCCCCCGGGAGGAGGGTCATGAACTGGCTGATGTAGCTCACGAGCGTCGGCACGTCGAAGATCATGTCGCGCGTGGAGCCGCGCTGCTTCGTCTCGCCGTTCACGGTGAGCCACATCCCGAGGTCGTGCACGTCGCCCAGCTCGTCGGGGGTGGCGACGAAGGGGCCGAGGGGCGCGAAGGTGTCGCAGCTCTTCCCCTTCACCCACTGCCCGCCGCGCTCGATCTGGAAGGCGCGCTCCGAGTAGTCGTTGTGCAGGACGTAGCCGGCGACGTGGTCGCGCGCGCGGTCCTTCTCCACGTAGCTCGCCCGCCGCCCGATCACGAACGCCAGCTCGACCTCCCAGTCGGTCTTCGTGCTCCCGCGCGGGATGACGACGTCGTCGTTGGGACCGCAGATCGCCGTCGTGGCCTTGAAGAAGAGGATCGGCTCCGCCGGGATGGCCGCGCCCGTCTCGGCGGCGTGGTCGCGGAAGTTGAGGCCGATGCAGACGATCTTGCTCGGCCGCGCCACGGGCGCACCGAGGCGCACGTCGTCGCCGACACGCGGCGCATCGCGGCCGTCGCGCTCGAGCCAGCGCGCCAGCCGCTGCAGGCCGTCGCCGCCGAAGAAGTGCTCGTCGTAGTCCTCGCCGAAGGCGGACGCGTCGACGCGGCGCCCGTCGCCCAGCAGCACGCCGGGCCGCTCGCGCCCCGGCTCCCCGAATCGGATGAGCTTCATGTCCTCACATCTTGAGAGAGACGAACCCGCCGTCGATGGCGAAGTTGCTGCCGGTGATGAACGCCGCCGCGTCCGAGCAGAGGAAGGTCGCCAGCGCCGCGATCTCGTCGGGGCGCCCCATGCGGCCGATCGGCTGCGTGCGCGAGAGCACCTCGAACATCTCCCGCTCGCGCCCCGGATAGCTCTTCGCGAGGAAGCCGTCCACGAAGGGGGTGTGCACGCGCGCCGGCGCGACGGAGTTGCAGCGGATCCGCTCGTCCACGTAGTCGCGCGCCACGGAGTAGGTCATCGTCAGCACCGCGCCCTTGGTCATCGAGTACGCGAAGCGGTCGGGGATGCCGATCGAGGAGGCGACGGAGGCGATGTTGAGGATCGCGCCGCCGCGCCCCTTCATCGCGACCACGCCCGCCCTGAGGCAGTTGTAGACCCCCTTCACGTTCACGGCGTACAGGCGATCGAGGTCCTCCTCGCTCGTCTGCTCCACCGTGCCGACGTGCGCCACGCCGGCGCTGTTCACGAGGACGTCGAGCGCCCCGTAGCGCTCCTGCACCGCGCCGAAGGCGTCGAAGACCTCCTGCTGCCGGGTGACGTCGCAGCGCACGCACGCGGCGGCGCCGCCCGCCTCCTCGATGCGCCGGAGCGTCGCCTGGTTGGCCGCCTCGGCGATGTCGAGCAGCGCGACGCGCGCCCCCGCCTCGGCGAAGCCGATCGCGATCGCCTGGCCGATGCCGGAGCCGGCGCCGGTGACGATCGCCGTCTTTCCCTCGAGCGCCCGTGCGCTCATGGCTCGCTCCCCGGTCGCATGTCGTTTGGCAGTCCGTTCACGAGAGAATGGGTCACAGTCCGTAGACGTGGGCCGCCGTCTCCGCGTAGAAGCACGCGACCTCGCGCGCGCTCCAGCCGGCGGTGACGCGGCGGGTGAAGTCGTACCAGTCGGCGAAGCGGCCCGCCGCCGTGAGCACGGGCCAGTCGCTGCCGAACATCACGCGCTCCCGCCCGAAGCTCGCGACGACGTGCTCCGCGTAGGGGAGCAGCTCCTCGTCGCGACACCCCGGCGCCGCCTCGGTGAGCAGCCCCGAGAGCTTGCACCAGACGTTGGGGAAGGCGGCGAGGCGCGCGACGTCCGCGCGCCAGGGATCCTGCCGCCGGTCGCGGATCGCCGGCTTGCCGCAGTGGTCGAGCACGAAGCGCGTCCCGGGGCAGCACTGCACGAGCTCCACGACCTCGCCGAGCTGGTCGTGCGTGGCGCAGAGGTCGAAGACCAGCCCCCGCTCTCCCGCCTCGCGCACGCCGCCGATGAATGCCGGGCCGGTGCAGAACCCCGCCCCCTCGCCCTGGATGTTGTGGCGCACCCCCTTCACGAGCGGCGCGCGCGCGAGCGCGTCGAGCACCTCGCGCCGGCGTGCCGTGTCGGTCATGTCCACGAACGCGACGATGCCCGCGATCGGCGCGCCGCCGTCGGCGAGCATCTCGAGCCACGCCGCCTCGCGCAGGCACTGCTCGGGGAGGCAGTTGCCCTCGACGACGACCACCCTGTCGACGGGCACCGCGCCCGCGCCCGCCGCATACTCGTCAGGCAGGTGGGCGCGCTGCAGCGCCGGCAGCCCCGCGAGCCACGGATAGCGCAGCTCGCGCGGATCCCAGAAGTGCACGTGCGCGTCGATGATCATCGCGTCGACCACGCCACGCGCCAGCGATCGAGCGCGACGGCGAGCACGATGATGGCGCCGATGATGATCTCCTGGATGTAGTTCGGCCATCCCATCTGCTGGCAGCCGTTGCGGAGGAAGGCCATGATCAGCGCGCCGACCATCGAGCCGACGATGCTCCCCTCGCCGCCGAAGAGGCTCCCGCCGCCGATCACCACCGCGGCGATCACATCGAGCTCGCTCCCGACGGCGACGGTGGGGTCGCCGAGGCGGAGTCGCGACATCTCCATCAGGCCGGCGAGGCCGAAGAGCAGCCCGGCGGTGCCGTAGATCCAGAGCTTCAACCGGTCGGTGTCGACGCCGCAGGCGCGCGCCGCCGCCTCGTTCGAGCCGAGCGCGAACACCCGCCGGCCGAACACCGTGACGTTGAGCACGCCGGCGGCGACGATGGCGAGCACCAGGGTGATCCACACCCCCGGCGGGACGATCATCCACGACTGGCGCGGGAAGGCGACCAGGAGGTCGTTGATCCACGTCGGCGGCATGGTGACCGTCTGCTCGTGCGCCATCCACTTCGCCACGCCGCGCGCGATCCCGAGGGTGCCGAGGGTGGCGATGAAGGGGACGACGCCGAGCCGCGTGATGAGCAGCCCGTTGAGCAGGCCGACCGCCCCGCCGAGCAGGACGGCCACGGCGATCGCGGCAAGGGGCGACCATCCGGCCGAAAGGGCGAGCGCGCCGCCGACGCCGGAGAGGGCGACGATGGAGCCGACGGAGAGGTCGATGCCCCCGCTGACGATGATCACCGTCATGCCGATCGCGCCCAACGCGACGATGACCGTCTGCGTGAGCACGATGCGGAGGTTGAACGCGGAGAGGTAGCGCGCCGGCGCGTCGGTGAGGAGCGCGAAGACGAGGATCACCGCGGCGAGGGCGAGCCACGGCCCGAGCCGGGCCAGCCAGCGCCTAACGGCGTCCGCGGGGGACGCGAGCTGCTGCAGCGTCAGCGAGGGTGTGGTCACGACGGCGTTCGATCGCGCGGTTGGAGGGGTGACCAGACTCTACCTGCAGGTCGGCCCGTCGGCAACGCGCGCAAAGGCCCCCCATGGATCGAATGGGGCGTGGCGTGCCCGCTTCTTGCCCTTCTCACCCCCGTTCCATACCGTAGGTCCGAGTCCGCCGTGGAAGGGTCCGCCTCGGGCTGCATCCACTTCGCTGGAGAAAGCACATGTCCAGCCTTAAGATCGGCTTCCGGTTCGGGGTGGTCCCGCCGGTCCTCCTGCTCCTCTTCGCCGCGGGCTGCCACCGGCAGCCGGGCGCCGAGGCCCCGCATCCGGTCGCGCAGGACTCGGTTCAGGTCGGCTACGGGAAGGAGGCGAGGCGCGACATCACGGGCGCCGTCTCGCAGGTGAACACCGCCGGGCATCACGCCACCGCCACGACGATGGCGGACCTGCTCGAGGGGCGCATCGCCGGCCTGGTCGTCACGCGACTCCCGGACGGCGGGGTGTCGCTGCGCATCCGCGGCGATCGCTCGATCAACAGCGACGGGGAGCCGCTGCTGGTGGTGGACGGGCTGCCGATGATGGACGGATCCGCGCTGCTGCAGGACCTGGATCCGCGGGACGTGGCATCGATCAGCGTGCTCAAGGATGCGGGGTCGCTCGCCGCGTACGGCTCGCGGGGCGCGAACGGCGTCATTCTGATCACGACGAAGAAGAGATAGGCAGCGTGTCATCCTGAGGGAGCGAAGCGACCGAAGGATCCGGCCACGGCGCACCCGGGCCGGATCCTTCGCTTCGCTCCGGACGACACCTCGGCGAGGCCCTCAGGATGACAGCATGACGACGACGACACCGCGGCCGGTGAACGCCTCTCGGCGTCCACCGGCCGCGAATGTCATCAGTACCCCGGGTTCTGCGGGAAGTCGTTGCTGGTGAGGGTGATCTGCTCGGTGGGAATCGGCCGGAGGGTGTGGTACTGCTTGAGGAAGCCCGCCGCGGCCGTGTACGGATTGTACTTGTACGTGCGCTCGACCAGCTTGCCCGTCCGCACGAGGTCGAACCAGCGCGACTCCTCGCCGCCCAGCTCGCGCGACCGCTCGTCGAGGAGGAAGTCCAGCGTCATGCTGTCCGCCGGGACATCCATCGCCGACGGCGGGACGCCGGGCTTCGCGGCGCGCTCGCGCACCGCGTTCACGTACGGCAGCGCCGCGGCCGCGTTCCCGCCGCGGATCAGCGCCTCGGCCTCGAGGAGGTAGGTGTCCGCGAGCCGCGCCACGTACCAGTCGCGCGAGCCGCGCACGTCGTTCACCGTCAGGCGGTTCGCGTCGATGAACTTCTTGTTGAACGACGGGAAGGCCGCGTCCGTGTACTGCGACGGCGTCAGGATCGTGCAGACGTGGTGCGTGAGCTGCTCGGCGGCCGGCATCTCCCAGCCCGGCATCCAGATCGCCGTGTCGCCCGGCTCGATGCTGATCCCGCCGTTCGCGCAGCCGGTCGCCGACTGGTTCGCGTAGTAGACGGTCGTGTAGCTGTCGTCGTAGCGCGAATCCTTCGTGCGATCCCACAGGCCCAGCATGTAGTCCGTCGAGCGGAAGCGCTTGAACGCGCGCCCGTTCGCCAGGTCACGGTGCATCCCCTTCCACAGCTCGTAGGCCATGAGGAAGTACAGGTGCGACGAGTTCCCCGGCCCCGTCGTGAGCGGATCGGCGGTGAACTGCACCGACCAGATCACCTCCGGGTTCCGCTCGTTGCCGAAGGTCCAGAGATCCGAGTACTTCGGCAGGAGCTTGAAGAGGCCGGAATCGATGACCTTCTTCGCCTCCGTCGCGGCGAGGTCCATGTCGCCCGGGGCGGCGCGGGTGAGGTACACCTTGGCGAGGATGTGCTCCGCCGCCGGCCGCGTCGCGCGACCGTAGTCCTTCTGCACGTCCGGCAGGTTCGCCTCGGCGAACTGCAGGTCGGCGATGATCGCGTCGTACACCTTCGACACCGAGTCGCGGTGGGCCTCGGTCATCGGCCCCTCGGTCGGCGTCAGCATCAGCGGCACGGGGCCGTAGATGCGCACGAGGTTGAAGTAGTACAACGCGCGGAGGAAGCGCGCCTCGGCGATGCGCTCCGTGCGCTGCGCCGCGGGCTCCGGCACCGTGGTGTCGGCGATCGCCGTGTTCGTGGTGTTGATCGCCGCGTAGAAGCTTCGCCACGTGTCGCGGATGTACGACTCGTCGCCGTTGAGCTGCGTCGTGTAGTCGTTGATGTACTTGTGGCTGCCGTCGGCACCGCGCATGAACTCGTCGGTGCCGAAGACGGTGAGCGTCAGCCCGCGCTCCTGGCCGTACCAGTCGCGGAGGGGGTCATAGGAGGCGTTGATCAGCGCCTCGAACCCCTCCGGGGTGTTGTAGTACGAGTTGGTGATGCCGGAGATCGGGACCTCCGTGAGGTCCACACAGCCGGCGGCGGCGAAGCAGACCGCCGCCGCGGCGAGCGGCGCGATGAGCTTGCGCAGGGTCATGTGAGTCCAGAATGTCTTCACGGTGGTCACCGGTTAGAAGCCGAAGGTCGCGCCCACGAGGAACATGCGATACGACGGCGAGCCCGCGCTGGTGCGGCCCTCCGGATCCAGTCCCGTGAACTTCGTGAACGTGAAGGGATTCTGCGCCGTCCCGTAGATGCGCACCGACTCGGCGCCGATGTGCTGCGTGAGCTGCTGCGGCAGCGTCACGCCGAGGGTGATGTTCCGGATCCGGGTGAAGGAGCCGTCCTCGTACGCGCGCGTGCCGCCGTACTCCGGGAACTCCTGGTTCTTGTTCGGCCGCGGATCGGTGTTGCTCGGGTTCGTCGGCGTCCAGTAGTTCACCTTCAGGCCGTTGTAGCGGCCGGCGAGCGTGCTGTTGCTCGTCTTGAAGGTGTTCTCGACCATGAAGCCCTGGCGCGTGATCACCTGCACCGCGAGGTCGAGGCGCTTCCAGTCGACGCGGCTGTTCAGGCCACCGGTCCACGTGGGATAGGTGTTGCCGAGGATCTGCAGGTCGCTGACGTCGATCTTGCCGTCGTTGTTGACGTCCTGCACGCGGATCATCCCCGGCTTCTCGCCGTACTTCGCCGCTTCCGCGGAATCGGGCGTCTGCCAGATCCCCATGAAACGGTAGTCGTACCACACGCTGTTGCCGCCACCGTTGATCGGCTGGCCGATGAACCACTTGTTGCCCGGATCGCTGACCTTCCCGTAGGTGAGGCTCAGAATCTTGTTGCGGGCGACGGAGAAGTTGGCCTCGTTGGTCCAGTGGATCCCGTGCCAGCCGTTGAGGGTCGTGTGCTGCAGCGACACCTCGAGACCGGTGTTCTGGGTCGAGCCGACGTTCTGCGTGATCTGCGTGTAGCCGGTGTTCGGCGGCAGCTTGCGATCCATCAGCAGGTCGTCGGTACGCGCGTCGTAGACGTCGATCGTCCCCTGCAGCTTGTAGTCGAACAGGCCGAAGTCGGCGCCGAAGTCACCCTGCGTCGTCTTCTCCCAGCCGAGGTCCAGGTTCTGGAGGCTGCACGGCTGATAGCCGAACGCCGCGGTGTTGCCCCACGAGTAGGCGGTGCGGCAGAGGCCACCCTCCGTCTGGTACGGGTTCACCGAGGTGTTGCCGGTGACGCCGTAGCTCGCGCGGAACTTCAGGTTGTCGACCGGGCCGAGGCCGTTGCCGAACGCCGCCTTGTCCACCGCGCGCCAGCCGAGCGCCACGGAGGGGAAGGTCGAGTACTTGTGCCCCGGCGCGAGGCGCGACGAGCCGTCGATACGGGTCGTGAGGGTGAGGAGGTAGCGGTCGCGGAAGGAGTAGTTGAGGCGCCCCATGTACGACTGCAGCGCCCACTGCGAGATGCCGCTGCGGATCCCCTCGACGTTGGCGCCGGAGCCGAGGTTGAAGAAGCGCTGCGTCTCGTACGGCAGGCCGCTCGCGCTCGCGTACTCCGTCTCGTAGTCGTCCTTCTCGATGGAGTAGAGGAACGTGGCGTCGACCTGGTGGTCCGCGCCGAAGCCGCGCTTGTAGGTGAGGATGTTGTCGAGCGTGTAGTCGATCGTGCGGTCGTTCTGCAGGTTCGCGTTCGCGCCCGTGCCCTGGTTCACCTGGGTCTCGGCGCCCTGGAAGACGCCACGCCGGTAGAAGCTGATGTCCGGGCCGAAGTTGACGCGGTAGTCGAGCCCCTGGGCGAGGTTCGCCGTCGCGAAGAGCGTCCCGAAGGCGCGCGTGCGCTGGCGCTCGTCGATCCAGTTCGCGGCGTCGCTGAGCGGGTTGTCGCGCTGCGGGTCGGGGGTGGGCTTGAAGACGATGGCGCCGGTGCTGTCGTACGGGCTGCCGAGCGGCGCGTCGGCCATCGCCTCGCCATAGAGGCCATCGCCGCGGCCGAGCTCCTGGTTGCTCTTCATCACGAGCGCCGAGCCGCCGAAGCGCAGCCGGCTGTTGGCCTGCGTCTCGATGTTCACGCGCATCGACTTCCGGTCGTAGCCCTGGCCGATGATGATGCCGTTGTCCTTCACCATGTTGCCGCTGACCGCGTACTGCGTGCGGTCGTTGCCGCCGGTGATCGAGAGCTGGTTGCTGGTCTGCGACCCGCTGCGGCTGATGAGGCCGATCCAGTCGGTGTTGACGTTGTTCTTGAGGCCGACGAGCTCCGCGGCGAGGAAGGCATCGGCGTCGCCGGCCGCGCACGGCTTGCCGTCGGGACAGTACTTGTAGTACTCGCCGGTGGCGCGGTAGGCCTCGCGCTTGTAGTCGGCGAACTCGGGGCCGTTGAAGACGCGCATCTTCTTCGAGGCCTGTTCGGTGCCGGCGTACGAATCGAAGGTGATCCGCGTCTTCCCGGCCACGCCGCGCTTCGACGTGATGAGGACGACGCCGTTGGCGCCGCGCGACCCGTAGATCGCGGTGGCGCTGGCGTCCTTGAGGATCTCGATGGACTGGATGTCGGCGGGGTTGAGGTCGCCGATGCTCCCGGCCATGGGGATGCCGTCGAGGACGTAGAGCGGGTCGTTGTTCGCCTTGATGGAGCGCTGGCCGCGGATGCGCACCTGGACGCCGTCGCCGGGCTTGTAGCCGGTGGAGACGATGTCGACGCCGGGGACGAAGCCCTTGATGGCGTCGATGGCGTTGGTGGTGGCGTTCTGCTTGATCTCCTCGGGCTTGATGGAGACGACGGCGCCGGTGACGTCGCGGCGCTGCTGGGTGCCGTAGCCGACGACGACGACCTGGCTGAGGGTGACCGCCTGCTTCTGGAGCTGGAAGTTGGCGCTCGTCTCCTTGCCGGCGGTGACCGGGACGCTGTCCATGACGACCGGACCATAGCCGATCATGGAGGCGCGGACGCGGTACATGCCGGGGGCGAGGGTGATACTGTAGGCGCCCTTGTCGTTGGTGATGGCGCCGAGGCGACTACCGAGGACGGAGACGTGGGCGCCGGCGATGGGCAGGCCGCCCTCCGCCGCGGTCACGGTACCCGTGATCCGCCCTCGACTGTCCTGCGCCAGCGCAGTGGCGGCGGGGAGAGCGAGGGCGACGAACCCACACGCGATGAGCCAACGCTTGATCATTGGCTGTCCTCCGGGAAACGGGACGTGAGCGGCAGCACTTTCGCTAGCCTCCTCGTACTAGGGACATGGAACACCGACGGCCGGGCAGCACCGGGGGGTCCGGGACTGAACCGACATCACCGCCGCACTGCGGGGAGTGCGGTACGACGGGCAGGACACGAACGACAGGTGGGACAGGAACGACAGGTACGACGGGAGCAGCCCGCCGGGCGGTAGGCGCCGGCGAGATTGTTCGACGAACGGACTAAAGGGCGCGACGACGCGCGCCGCGTACAGCAGGAACGAACATGGTCCCGGAGCGGCG